>JAUZFQ010000081.1 GCA_030838445.1 Pyrinomonadaceae bacterium
AAGATAGTTGAAATTAGAGTTATAGAAGCATTTTATTAAGAGATTACAGGCTCGATACCTATATAAAGCGAGCACTATGCCATCAGCACCCTTCACAGCCCTAAGCTGCTGACTCGAAACCGGATAAGCTGTGGCAGAGGGTTGGGGCGGGGGTAATCTGACCGTCTATCAAAGACAATTAACCCTTATCCTATGGGACAGAAGTGTCTACCATCTATTCTTATAATGGACACATCTGTCCACCAGCCCTAACCTACATACTAATCATCCTTGTTAATTCGCTTATAGTAATCATCATCTTCACCTTCTAGCGAATCTTCATCTTCAAATAAATAGTTTGCATAATTAATTATCCACTTCAGTTGTTCCCAAAGCTCGATATGTTCATCGGTGATTTTATCGTGATGTTCTTGCCCCATGTTCAATACTGCTTCAATACTAGAATTGGCTAAATTCAACCTCTTTGATATGTCTTTAGCAATATCTTTGGCTTTGCTTTCTCTTGGTTTGAATTCTCTAGGCTCAGCATAGATTTCATTTAAAATTCTTCTTGTCGCGAATTCAATTGCTACATGCGGAATTTTATTCCAACGAGATTTATCATTTTGCGCCTCTTCCAAAATACGATTTATATAATTCGTTAGATGTATGTAATAACGTGAAGGTATAGGTTTGCCATCTTTATTGACAAAGCCACTCTTACATTCGACCAGTTGGATGTGATTTTCTTTCTGCCAGTCTAGTAGTTTTCTCCGATTCCTATACACCCATTTTGCAGACGCATCTTCACTTCGATTGAAATTTATTCGCGCACCGAGTTCAGCATCGAATACAGAAACATCAATTCTGCCATCAGCGTATCCGATTAAACATCGTAAGAATGC
Organism: Pyrinomonadaceae bacterium; assembly: GCA_030838445.1. Lineage (GTDB taxonomy): Bacteria > Acidobacteriota > Blastocatellia > Pyrinomonadales > Pyrinomonadaceae > JAIVJZ01. The sequence goes on from JAUZFQ010000081.1 coordinate 885, forward strand.
ATGTAGTCCTGTTGGGCAATCTACTGCTCGTAAAAGCTGATTAATTGCTTCGGTAGAATTTGCAACTTTTACAGATTCTTCATCAGCCTTCTTACTAGACATTTAATCTCCACTAGCCATCAAGCATAAACAAAATTCGACTCGCCAAAAGTCATATCTGAAATATAACTTTTACTCAAGTTTTATCTTGAGATAGGCGAGTCGAAATTTAAGATTTAGTTGATCAGTTCTAACGCTTCTGTAGGTTTTATTTCAGCATTAAAAAGATCAAGAGCATTAGCAACTTGCTTAACTGCGGATTTATCTCTGTTCACATAACGGAGAGTAGTTTGCAGTTGAGTATGACCTAATTGACCTCCAATTTTTGCTAGAGAAAATCCTAAATCATCTAGGCGCGTAGCGTGAGAGTGGCGGAGATCGTGAAATCTTAATTTATCTATCCCTGCTTCTTTGCAAGCTGCTTTGAAAGCATGCCGTACATCAATTAGGCCAAATACAGATTCACTAGGATTTTTCGTAGATGCTTCCCAGATATGATTTAGCTCAATGGAGAAACGAGCAGTAATTGATACTTGTCGCTCACGCATTGTTTTAGTATTGAATGCTTGGATAGTGATAAATCCATTTTGAAGGTCAATATCACGCCAAACTAATTTTAGAAGTTCACGCATTCGGCAACCTGTATCTAGGGCAGCTATTATTATTGGTCGAAGATGCGCCCGCTTTCCGTTACAAGCTGCTAAAAGTTTTTCCTCTTGCTCACGGTCAATTATTGTTTCCCTCTTCTTTTCGTCGGCAACATTTATTAAAGCATCGCCAGATTTAAAAGGATTTTTGTTTATCCATCCGTTACGCTCTGCAATATTTAGAAGCCTTCTGAGATAGGCCATTTCTCTATTAACTGTAGTTAAAGACCTCTGCTTGCTTTGGTGAGTTGAAGTTTTTAGACGTTTCGAGCGAAACATGCTGAGATCATCATAGGTAATGGTCTTTATTTTCTGCCTTCCAAAGTATTCACGAAAAACTTTTACATAACCTGTGACGCCAGCGATTGAACGTAATCCAGCTATTTTTCGTCCTTCTACATATTGCGCTGGAATCATGTAATGCTGAGTGTAGTAGTTGCATAAATCATTAAAAGTAAATCTGTCGGCTTCAATAGCATTCTGACCTTTTTCTTCTAAGGTTTGAATTAGTTGTTTCAGAATTTGATAACCATGAGTTTTGCTTTCAACTTTTCGCTTGATGTTTTTACGGTGTCCACCATTATCCGTATAAGTTAAGCGCGCATACCATGTTCCTTTTTCCTGATACACATAGCCCGTTCTGGATTTCATGATTATCTCCCTATATCTATGCCTCAGTGTGGGAGATGTTTTATGGACACACTCACGGACACACTGAAAGCAGGTGAAAGACAAGGGACAACGTGAAGAAATTATTTATTTGATTTTGATTAGCTGTAAGTTATTGAAAACTTAAGGAAAGTTAGTGCCGGAGGTCGGACTCGAACCGACATGAGCTTGCGCTCGCTAGATTTTGAGTCTAGTGCGTATACCGATTTCGCCACTCCGGCTTGCGGAAGAGTTTGCATGATAGTTGGTCGCGCGGGGCGGCGTCAACCGGGGTGGCGGGGCGGATTTGAGTCGCCGCGCGGGCGGTGGTTTGAAGGGGGCGGGGGAAATAGTAGTTGTGCGTGGGGGCGCGAATCTGTAAGATGGTTGCGCCCGACGGGTGGGCGCGCCGAAGGGAAAGGCGTGCGTCGCCCGAATCCCACCCTCAACATTTTGTGCATCTTTTAGACGAAGGCGGAAGTGTCTCTATGGTTCCAGCAAGCGCCGGGCAGCGCGCCTGCATTTTGATCGCGGACGACGAGCAGGAGATTCGCAACGTCCTCCACGAACTGTTGAGCGAAGAGTATGACTGCCAGTTGGTCGCCTCGGCGGAGGACGCGTTGGCGCGCCTGCGCACGGCGAGCTTCGACGTCGTCGTCAGCGACATCAACATGCAGGGGATGAGCGGCCTTGAGATGATCCCGCACGTGGCCGAGATCGTGCCGGACGCCGTGGTCATCATGGTGAGCGGGGCACAGACGGTCGAGAGCGCGATTGAAGCATTGCGCGCCGGGGCGTTCGACTACGTGACGAAGCCTTTCGATTTGCGCCACGTCGAGGCGGCCGTCAGGCGCGCGCTCGAACACAAGCGTTTGCGCGAGGCGAAGCGGCGTTACGAAAATTATCTGGAAGAGTTGGTGGCCGAGCGCACGGCGGAACTCGACCGCACGCTCGCCACGCTCGAAGACTCGTACCGCATGACTCTGAAAGCCCTCGCCGCCGCGTTGGAGACGCGCGACCGCGAGACGCACGGCCACTCGGAGCGCGTCGTCAGTTTCAGTCTGCGTCTGGGGCGCGAGTTGAAGTTGACGGGCGACAGCCTGCGCGCGTTGGAGTTCGGCGCGCTCTTGCACGACATCGGGAAGATCGGCGTGCCGGACGCGATCCTGCACAAGCCCGCGCAACTGTGCGCGGAGGAGTGGGTAAACATGCGCCGCCACCCCGTCCACGGGCAGCAGATTTTGCAGGGCATCGAGTTTCTGGAAGGCGCGGCGCGCGTCGTCGGGCAGCACCACGAGAAGTGGGACGGCACGGGTTATCCGGCGGGCTTGCGCGGGGCGGACATTGATCTAAACGCGCGCATCTTCGCCGTCGCCGACGCCTTCGACGCCATCACGAGCGACCGCGTGTATCGCGCGGGACGCTCTTACGAAGTGGCTTTGGCGGAGTTGGAAGAATTCGCGGGGCGGCAGTTCGACCCGGCGGTGGTGGCGGCGTTCCGGCGCATCCCGCGCGAGGAGTGGGACGAGTTGCGCGCCGCGTCGTTCCGCAAATGGCAGGAGCGGCAGAACGGGCAACCGGCGAAACTCCCGGCCAGCGCGGACATGGAGACCCTGCTCGGCGCGCTCGTGAACTGATAGCTGTCCGTGGTCAGTAGTCCGTGGTCAGTTGTTCAAATCGATCTTTAGTAACTCGTGTGATAACCACACGCAACGGACAACTGACCACGGACAACTGACGGCTTTTCCTTCATCGTTTTTCTCTGTGCCCCTTTGTGTCCTCCGCGCCCCTCGTGCGCTTTCTGCGTCTCTGCGGCAGTAAAACTCGATTCTCCCCCGTGCTCAATTATCCCTCCCGGATAACTCCCCGGAACTATGGACGCCGCGCGTGCGTATGGCCTTTTCACGCTTGCTCGCCGGTTTACCAGTCGGTTGTTTGCCAGCCGCTGTCCGAAATATCAATAACGTCAAGTTTTCGAGGAGAATTAGCAATGAAGAGAGTCGTAGAGGTCGCACGTCCGAAGGTCTTGGGGCTGTTCGTCGTGCTGTTCGCGCTGGCCGCCTTGCAGCCCGCCGCGTTCGCGCAAGGTGGCGATCATGCCGCACGCATCGAGGAATACCTGTCGCGCGCCAACAAGATCAGGCAGTTCAACGGGACGGCGCTCGTCGCGGAGAACGGCAAGGTCATTTACAAAAAAGGGCTGGGGCTGGCGAACATGGAGTGGAACGTGCCGAACGAGGTTGACACCAAGTTCCGGCTCGGCTCGATCACCAAGCAGTTCACCTCCGCCCTCATTCTCCAACTCGTCGAGCAGGGCAAACTCAAACTCGACGGCAAACTCTCCGAGTACCTGCCCGACTACCGCAAGGACGTGGGCGACAAAGTGACCATCCACCACCTGCTGACGCACACCTCCGGCATCCCCAGTTACACCGGCCTGCCGAAGTTCTTCGAGGACGTGAGCCGCAATCCCTTCACGGTCGCGGAGTTCGTCAAGCAGTACGCGAGCAAAGATCTCGAATTCGAGCCGGGCACGAAGTTTCGCTACAACAACTCCGGCTACTTCCTGCTCGGCGCGATCATCGAGAAGCTTCACGGCAAGCCCTACGAGCAGGTCATCAAAGAGAACATCTTCGACCCACTCGGCATGAAGAACAGCGGCTACGATCACCACGACACGATCCTCGCGAAGCGCGCCTCCGGCTACCAGAAGACTCCTGTGGGCTACACCAACGCGCCCTATCTCGACATGTCCATCCCCTACGCCGCCGGTTCGCTCTATTCGACGGTGGAGGATTTGTACCTCTGGGATCAGGCGCTCTACGCAGACAAGATCGTCTCGGCCAAGAACAAGGAACTGATGTACAAGCCGTTCCTCAGCAACTACGCCTACGGCTGGACGGTGACGAAGGCGACGCTCGGCCAGTCGAAAGAGACGGTCAACTCCGTCACGCACGGCGGCGGCATCAACGGCTTCAACACGCTGCTCGTCCGTTACCCGGATCAGAAAAACCTGATCGTCCTCTTGGACAACACCTCGCAGGGCGAGAACCTCAACCGCATCAGCCGCGACCTGACGAGCATCCTCTACAACCAGCCGGTCGAGATGCCGAAGCAGTCCATCGCCGAAGTGCTGTTGAAGACCATCACGGAGAGCGGCGACGTGTCGGCGGCCGTCAAGCAGTACCGCAACCTCAAGGCGACGCAGGCGGCGACCTACAACTTCTCCGAGAACGAGTTGAACACGCTCGGCTATCAACTGTTGGGCGCGAAGAAGTCGAAAGAGGCGATTGAGATTTTCAAGTTGAACGTCGAGGCGAACCCGCAGGCGGCCAACCCTTACGACAGTCTGGGCGAGGCGTACTTAGCGGTGGGCGAACGTGAACTCGCGCTCGTCAACTACCGGAAGGCTCTGGAACTGAACCCGCAGAACGCGGCCGCCGCGACGGTCATCAAGAACTTGGAGAGTCCGGCGGTGAAGGTTGACGCGGGCGCGCTCGACGCCTACGCCGGGCAGTATGAGGTGACGGGTCTCGGTATGCTCGACGTCACGCTTGAGGACGGTAAACTCTACGGCGCGCCGACGGGTCAGTCGAAGGCCGAGCTGACGCCGCAGGGCACGAACCGCTTCCTGGCCGCCGGCCCCAACGTCGAGTTGACCTTCATCAAAGACGACAAGGGACAGGTCACGCACGCGACCGTGCGCTTGCGTGACGGTCGTGAGGTGCAGGCGAAGAAAGTTAAATAGGCGGCGCGATTTTTCGTCGTCGAAGGAAAGCCTTCATCACGCAAGACGCTTAGCCAAGTCGCAGAGAAGTAGCAGGGAAGTCGCGGCGAAAGTAGCAGAGGGGGCGCAGAGAGTGATTCAACACTCTCTGCGCTCCCTCTGCGTGATCTCGGCATCTCTATCAGTGTCTCTAGCGGTGAGTCTTGTCCGGTTTATTTAACTTCCGCCTTCGCCTCCGGCGGTCGCTGCAACGCGGCGGCGGTGACGTAGACGCGGCGTGTGCGTACTTGCAAGCCGTTGCGGCGCGGGAGCACGACGACGCGGCGCATCTCCGTCTCAGGGCTTAAGGCGAGCGGTCGCGTGGGTGTGTAGGTGACGACGTACTGCGTGCCGATCTCGCGCGCCACTTCGCTGCCTTGCAGGGCGAGGTCTTCGGCCGCGAGCGGTATCCAGAGTCGCCCGCCCGTGTCGGCGGCGAGCGTCTTCATCGTCTCCTCGCCGCGTTGCAGGGCGCGCTCGTAAGCTTTACGCATGCGCCGCATCGCCGGGTCGAAGGTGATGACCGCGCCGGTCGAAGGGCCGACCGCGCCGCCGCGATTCATCGTGGACGGCATCGTCGGGTCAATGCCGGAGGTGGCAACGCCGGAGGCTTTGACGCTGCCGGGAACTGCGTTGCTGAGCGGGGCGTTCTTCGCCTTCTCCTTCGACTCCTTAAACCCGAAAGTTGAATAGCTGATGATGTGGACGGAGACTTGCGCGGCCATCAATCGTTTGACCGCTTCGGCGTAAGCGCCGCGGCCGCCGATGCCCGCGTTGCCTTCCAGCACGCGCGTGACCTGCGCTGGACTCGCGCCCGCGCCCGGCGTCTCCACGCCGTCCGTGATGAAGACGAGGTGACGATTGCCGACGGGCTGATCCGCAAAGAGCAGCGCCGCCTGCTGCAAGGCTTCGGCGGGTCGCGCGCCGCTCGCGCCCCAGAGTTTTTTGCGCAACGTCCGGGCGGCCTCGTCGCGGTCAATCGTCCACGGCTGGATCAGTTGTATCTTGCGATCAAACTGCATGACGGCGACCGCATCGCCCGCGCGCAACTGTGAGAGGAGACTGAGCGCGGCCTCGCGCGTGGTGCGCGTGCGCTGCGCCGGGTTCAACTCGCCGCCCGTGGCGAGCACGAGCACGACGCTCGCGGGAATCCGGCGGATGCTGCGCACCTGCTGCTTCACGTTGTCTTCGAGCACCACGATGTCGTCGATCTCAAGCGTCGGGTCGAAACGCCCGTACTCGTCGCGCGCGAAGACGGGCAGGCGCACCTCTTCCGTGTAGACGCGGATTTGATCGTCGGCGGGCGTCGGCTTCGAGACGACGCGGCCGGACTGCGCGCTCGCGCCCGTCGTCAGTAAAAAGAGGAAAAGGGCGGCGAACGGCCAAAAGCGTCGGCCTGCGGCGGCGGTCTGCATAAGTTGAACTCCAGTAGTGCCGTGATCGGGCGAGTTGCGCTTGGTTCGATGCCTGTGGGGAGGGGCGCGCGTTGCCCGCCCGTTCAAATCAGGCGCGAAAGCCAGTGCATGAGGTTGAGCGCGAGTTGGCGGTTGTCTATGCCGGGGCGGTTCATGCCGAAGGGCACCTGGTTCGGCCCCGCGAGTTGCGCCGAGAGCATTCCGGCCTCGCCCATCACGACGACGCGCCCGCGGCCGAAAGCGAACGCCACCCCTTGCGCGCGCCCGGCCGCAGACACCTGCGCGCCGACGCCCGGCTGTGCGTCCTTCGCCGTGTCGGCCAACTTCATAAACGCGACGCTCCCCTCCGGCCCTTTGAGCGACTGCCCGGTGAAGGCGATGACGCGTTTGACGCGCTCCGCATCGTTACGCCCGCGCGTGACCGGGTGATCGGCGAGCGACCCCTTCTCGCGCGCGTAGACGATGAAGCCGGGGTTGTTGTCGCCGGGCGGCGTGTTCGCCTCGTCCAGCGTGTAAGCCTTGCTCATCCCGACGCCGAAACGCTCTGCGAGCCGTTCGGCCGCCGCGCCCATCGGCGCGTGATCGGCGATGAAGAGAAGCGCGCCACCCGCCTTCACCCAGTCGCGCACGGCGTCGCACTCGGCGTCGGTGAAGGCCGGGTTCGACGCCTCGGCCGCGTTCATCTGCGGCGCGCCGAGCGCGTTCGAGATGACGAGGATGTCGAAGGGCTTCAGAGACGACAGCGTGAACGGCTGGCGGTTCGGCGTGATCTCATAGCCGTCGCTCTTGATGAGTTCGGCGAAAGGTTTGTAGCGGCCGTCGGCGGTGTGAAAGTTGTTGTGCGCTTCGTCAAAGAGCACCTTCGGGTGTTTCTTCGCATAGGCGGGGCGCGCGACTTTCGTGTCGAAGTTCGGGTCGGCGATCTGCTGCGCCTTGGAGACGACGGCGGGCAGCATCGTCAACGTGAGCAACGCGAGGACTGCGGCGGGTCGGACGCGGCGTGCGAAAAAGTTTTGACGGAGTTTCATGTCTGTCCTTTCCGGCTTTGCGCCTGCACGGCCGTGATCGCCACGGCGTCGGCGATGTCCTCGGCCTTGCAGCCGCGCGAGAGATCGTTGCAGGGCTTGTCGAGTCCTTGCAGGATGGGGCCGATGGCGGTCGCGCCCGCGAGCCGCTCGGTCAGTTTGTAGGCGATGTTGCCCGCTTGCAGGTCGGGGAAGATGAGGACGTTGGCGCGACCCGCGACCGCAGACCCCGGCGCTTTCGATTCGCCGACCGAGGGGACGAGCGCGGCGTCGGCCTGCAACTCGCCGTCAATATTTAGTTCGGGCAGCCGCGCGCGCACGGTGCGCGTTGCCTCCACCACCTTGTCAATCAACTGGTGCTTCGCGCTGCCCTTCGTCGAGAACGAGAGCATCGCCACGCGCGGCTCGACTTCGAGGAGCGCGCGGCACGAGTCGGCCGAGGCGATAGCGATCTCTGCGAGTTCGGCGGCCGAAGGTTCGATGACGACGCCGCAGTCGGCATAAATCATCGCGCCCTCTGCGCCGAAGCGCGCGTCGGGGTGCGCCATCACGAAGAAACTTGAGACGAGTTTGAACCCGGCGCGCACGCCGACGCAGTGGAGCGCGGCGCGCACCGTGTGCGCCGTCGTGTTGGTCGCGCCCGCCACCGAGCCGTCGGCCGCTCCCATCCGCACCAGCAGATTGCCGTAGTAGAGAGGGTCTTTGACGGCGATGCGCGCCTCGTCGGGCATCATGCCTTTGGCCTTGCGCAGTTCGTGGTAGAAGGCGGCCATCTTGTTGAAGTCGGCGGCGCGCGTGTGGTCAATCACTTCGACCATGCCGCCGAGGTCAACCCCGGCCTCGCGCTGCGCGGCGCGCACCTTCTCTTCGTTGCCGAGCACGGTGATGTGCGCGAGGCGTTCGCGCGCGCAGATGGCGGCGGCGACGATGGTGCGCGGGTCTTCGCCCTCCGGCAGAACGATGCGTTGCGGGTCGGCGGCGGCGCGCGCGCGGATGCGTTGGAGAATGGACATGGTGGTCGGTTGTCAGTTTGCCGTGGTCAGTTGTTTGAGCGGCTGACAGTATAGTGCATCTTCGTTTCGGCCGATAACTTTCACCGACAACTGACAACCGTTTAATGATGACAATGTGACTTCCCGGAAACAACTCCCCCTTGTGATGAAACGGCCGGTCGGCTAGACTCCGCGCACCCCGTAAAATTGCGCGAACGTCTCTCGCTCCCCCTGCGACGAGTGCAAGTGAGCCTCGCTTCGTCTGTCACACATCAAACGCGGAGGGAGAATGTTATGGAAAGCAAGTTCAAAATTCTGGGGCACGGGGCGCACCCGATCCTCATCGTCTTCCCGCTCGGCCTGCTGGCGACCGCCGCCGTCTTCGACATCATTTATCTACTGACGAACAACCAGCAACTCGCGAACGCCGCCTACTGGATGATCGCGGCGGGCGTCGTCGGCGGCATCGTCGCGGCCGTCCCCGGCTTCGTCGACTGGTGGGCGATCCCCGCGGGCACGCGCGCCAAACGCGTCGGGCTGGTGCACGGCCTCGGCAACGACGTGGTGCTCGTTCTCTTCGGCCTCAGTTGGTGGCTCAGGCGCGACACGGCCAACCACGCGCCCGAATCAGTCGCCTTCATCCTCTCGATGCTCGGCGTGGGGCTGTCGCTGTTCACGGGCTGGCTCGGCGGCGAACTCGTCGAACGCCTCGGCATGGCCGTCCACGACGGCGCGCACCTCGACGCGCCCAACACGCTCTCCGGCCGCCCCGCGCGCGAACGCGATTCATAGATCGTCCGTTGTCCGTTGTCCGTTGTCAGTTGCATGTGGCTGCCAGCCAACTAACTAAAGATAGAAATGAGCGACTGACGACCAACGAAAACAACTGACAACTGACAACTGACAACTGACAACTGACTATTGACAAGGTAGAGTTATGTTGAGACCACTGGGCGAGCAGGTCGTCGTCTTGACGGGCGCGTCGAGCGGCATCGGGCGGGCGACGGCGATTGAGTTCGGGCGGCGCGGCGCGCGCATCGCGTTGGCGGGGCGCAACGTCGAAGCGTTGCAGTCGGCGGCGCGCGAAGTGGAGGCGGCGGGCGGCCGCGCTCTCGTCGTGCCGACCGACGTGGCCGACTCGGCGCAGGTCTTCCGGCTCGCGGAAGAAACCGCGTCTCACTTCGGGCGCATTGACACGTGGGTCAACGACGCGGCGGTGAGCGAGTACGGCACGCTCGAAGAGATCAGCCTCGAAGAGATCGAGCGCATCGTCGCCGTGAATTTGTTGGGGACGATCTACGGCATCAAGGCCGCGCTGCCGCACCTGAAACGCGCCGGGGGCGGCGCGATCATCAACGTCGGCTCCGTCCTCTCGGATCGCGCCGTGCCTTTGCAGTCAACCTACTGCGCGACGAAACACGCCGTCAAAGGTTTCACCGAAGCCGTCAGGATGGAACTCGAACACGAACGCGCGGGCGTCCACCTCACGCTCATCAAACCCGCCGTCATCAACACGCCCTACTACAATCACGCGCGCACGCGCATGTCGGTCGAACCGCGCGCGATGTTTCCCGTCTACGAACCGATCCTCGTCGCCGAAGCCATACTCCACGCCGCCGCGCATCCGGTGCGCGACCTCGTAGTCGGCGACGGCGGGAAAGTCTTGAGCGTGTTGCAACGCATCAGCCCCACGCTCCTCGACCGCCTCATGCTCGCTAGGGGCGCGGCCTTCAAACTCCAGAGACGGGACGAGCCGCCGCGACCCGGCGACAACCTGTTCGCGCCGATGGACGAAGCGGGCGCGACGACGGGCGAGTACGCACACCGCTCGACCACCTTCAGCCCTTTCACGACACACCTCGAACCCTACCCGAACCGCAAGCGTCTGCTCGCGGCCGCGGCCGCCCTCGGCGCGTTCGCGCTGCTACGGCATCGGCGACGAGTGGACAAGCGAGATGATTCGGGAGACGCGCGGAGAGCGCGGGGCGAGAGAGAATCTATCGAGTTGAAAGAGAGCGCGCGGCGTGCTTTCGCGCCACGGCATTAACACGCAGTCGCGGCCGAGTGGTCAGTCAATCAACTCGAAGCGGCGGCCGAATGGTCACTCGTTCAACCCAGAGTTTTGGCCGACTGGTCAATTAAATCTTCGGCCGCTTCGGCGAGGCGCGCGACGATGGCCGGGTCGGTGGATTTGAACGAGCGGAAGTTGCGCTCGTCGAGGACGGGCGTGTCAAAGCCGTCTTCGTCAACGGCGACGAGCGCGGCGTTGTACTTGTTGGAGTGCGCGATGACGAACCACTCGCGCGCGAGGTTCGTCGCGGGCTTCAACTTGACGACGCCGAGGTTCGGGTGGCGCGGCGGCGTCCAGTCCGGCATGCCGAAGACGTAGACGCGCTCTGATACGTCCGAGATGCGCAGGAAACGATCCGCCACGTACTCCATCCGCGACAGCTTCTCGAAACCCGCATAGACGCGCCCCTCGCGGTGCGTGCGCAAGAGGAGCGCGTTCTCGATCATCAGGCTCACGTATTCGAGGCACGGCACTTTCGCTCGGAAGCGAAACGTCGGGCGTTCGTCAAAAGTTTTGCGTGAGACGATAGCGAGGTTGCCGAGGTCTTCGAGTCGTGACTCCTGCGCGGCCTGCAAGGCCAACTCGAACATCGAGAAATCTTTCAAGTCGTAACCACCCCTCCGGCTCGTCCGCACACGGCCAACTCTCTTCTACCCCGGCCACACTTCAACGCCGTTACGAATGTTTATTGAAAGTGTGAAGGCATCGCTCACCCGCTCGAAAAACGTACTATCTTTCGTTCGAGGTGAATCCCCCGTGAGACTTTTCCGCGACCACGATGACGCGCGGAGCACCTCTTCGTCATCTCCGAGCAGCGCGCCATCATGATCATAATCTGCAAAAGTCCTGTTGATGAATGAAAATAAAAATCTGTCACTGGAGACTCGCTGAGGTGGGGCGTTCACCTCATGCTATGAAATTGAGGAATGACACGCGACGCCGACACAGCATCTGCGGGGCATGCGTTTTTCTGGTAATCTCTGGCCTGCTGCCAAGCTGTAGCGTCCCTGTTAAATGTTACTATGGCAGGAATAAATTAGTGGTTAAGAAACGGACGGGTGATTCATACGGGTGTCACGTTCCGGGTATTCATTATTGACGATGGAGACCAGTTGTGCCGCATCCCGTTGAAGAGGTTTGAGCGGCTGGTACTTAGTCATGATAGATTAGAGACGTTCCCGGAGTACGCACAGCAGCGGATACTTGAGTACCTACAGTAAATTGTGTAGTTAACCCTACAACCTCAAAAGTACAACCTGGTGGCCAGATGCGAACCTACTCAACGCCCCAGTCAGCCCTCAACGGTGAAATCACAAAGCTTGCAATCCTCGAGTGCGTAGCCTCGGCCGCCCTCTACGTCAGCGC
>JAUZFQ010000128.1 GCA_030838445.1 Pyrinomonadaceae bacterium
GTTCGACTCAAACTCCGCACGTCGCGGGGCAAACTCACGCGGCGGCGGGCGGCGGCAGTTCCGCCACGAGCCGGATCGAGGCCGTCAGTTCTTCGAGTTGGAAGTGCGGCCGCAGGTAGACGGTCGCGTTGTAACTGCCCGGCTTGCCCGGTATCTCCGTCACGTCAATGCGCGCCTCGCGCAGCGGGTACGAAGCCTTCGAGGCTTGCGAGGCGTTGTCGTTGAGGAGCACGTAGTTGCTGATCCACGAGTTGAGGAACTTCTCGACGTTGTCGCGCGTCATGAAGCTCCCCACCTTGTCGCGCATGATCACTTTGATGTAGTGGGCGAAGCGCGAGGCGGCGAGCACGTAGGGCAGCGAACAGGAGAGGCGTGCGTTGGCCGTCGCCTTCGGATCCATGTAGAGCTTCGGCTTCTGCGTCGTCTGCCCGCCGAAGAAGGCCGCCTGATCCGTGTTCTTGCGGTGGACGAGCGCGATGAAGCCGAGGTCGCTCAACTCCTTCTCGCGGCGGTCGGTGATCGAGACTTCGACCGGGCACTTGAAGGCCACGTCGCCCTCCTGCGTCCTGAAGTTGATGGCGGGCAGCCCTTCGACGAGGCCGCCGCCCTCGACACCACGGATCGCGGCCGTCCACTTGTAGAGGCTGAAGGCGTTGGTGATGCGCTCGGCGAACAGGAACGCGGGGTTGCCCCACAGGTAGCCGTCGCCGCTGGCGACGCCGGGTGTGTGGCCGTTAGTGGTCGTGACGATCTGCTCCTGAAAATCCACGTCCTCGGCGGGCGCGCGACCGAGCAGAGACTCCTTGACGATCTCCTTCGTCTTCGGATCAAAGACGGGCTTGCCCTTCTTGGTCTGCTTGTGGTCGTCAGACCCGTAGGGCGAGCGCAGCAGGAAGCGCGGCAGGCACAGCGCGACGTAACGCGAGTCTTCGCTCTCGCGGAACGACTTCCACTTGGCGAGCAGCGTCGTGCCGAAAATCTTGGAGAGGTCGCGCGGCAACGCCAGGTCGGAGAAACTTTCCAGATCGAAGAGGCCGGGGTCGGCCGCGGCGATGAACGGCGCGTGCGCCGCCGCCGCCACGCCCGACATGTTGACGAGGAATTCGAGGTCGGGCTGCGTTCCCTGAAAACGGTAGTCTGCGACCAGCATGCTGAAGGGGAAGCCGCCGAACGTGCCGTACTCCTCTTCGTAAATCTTCTTGAACTGGACGCTCTGGTCGAACTCGACGGCCTTGCTGAGGTCTTTACTGATCTCGTCTTTGGTGGCGTCGAGCACGCGGAGCTTCAACATTTCTCCGGTCTCGCTGTGGGAGACGAGGTAGTGGAGTCCGCGCCACGTCGCCTCGAGTTCCTGAACGCCCGGCTCATGCAGGATGTTGCTCAGATCGTTGTTGATCTCCTCGTCGAGCGTGGCGATCCGCTGCGCGAGCATCTGCATGAGGTTATGGGCGGACAACTGCGGCTTCGGGACGTCGTTGCCCGTCGCCGCGGCGACCGGCAGCCCCAGCGGGTTGTTATCCTTGTCCTTCGCCTGATTGTACAGTTCGCTGACCATATCGGCGGCGTTCATCAATTGCTCCGGATCGCCTGCGTCACGCGTCAACTGCGTGATGGGCGTGCTTTCCTTCGCCGTCTTGTTGTCCTTCAACGCCGTGGCCTGTTGTTTCTTCGATTTCATACTCATGGTGTCATTTCCTCCTCAATCATTTGACGGTGATCTTCGCGGTCGCGGTGGCGTTGGCGATGAGGCCGGTGTCGGCATTGCTGGTCGAAGCCTGCACCGTGAATTTGCCGTCAGTATTTCCCGCCGGGTCAGGCGTGAACTTCAGACCGGTCGCGCCCTCGGCGGCCGTGATGAAAGCGTTGGCGGCGGTGGTGGCGACCGGGGTCGTGCCGTTGGTCTTGAACACCTTGCCGCCTTCGATGCCGGTGATCTTGAAGTGCGTCGCGTCTTTCCCGACCGGGTCGGCCGACGGCGTGATGACCAGCCCGGAGGTGGTTTGATTGGCTCTGGTGGTTTCCGCGTCGGTCACCGTCGGCGCACCCGGCGCGGCTGTAGGCGTCGTCGTCGTGCCCGGGTCGTTCTGCTTCGGCTTGACGGTGATCGTCGCTATCGCTGAGGCGTCGGTGATGAGACCGGTGTCGGCGTCGCTCTTAGAAGCCTGCACTGTGAAGTTGCCTGTGGTCACAGTTGCGTCGGTGGGCGTGAACCTCAAGCCCTCCGCGCCCTCGGCCGCAGTGATGAAGTTGTCGACGATCTCCGTCTTGCCGTCGCTCTTGAACACCTTGCCGCCGGTGATCGCGGTGATCTTGAAGTGCGTCGTGCTCTTCCCGTCCGCGTCGGCGGCCGGAGTGATGACCAGCCCGGAGGCCGTCTGCACGCCCGACACGGTTTCCGCGTCGGTGACGTAAGGCATGCCCTTCGGGGGGTTCATCGCCAGCAAGTAGTCGTTGAGCGTGGTGGAGTCGCCCTGCGCCATCAGGTCGTTGAAAGCCTTGACGAAATCCTCCTGCAACTTCACGTTCCCGTCCAGCTTGGCGACGAGGTTGGAGAGACGCGTCCGGCTCTCAAACTTCTTTTTCAGGTCGGGCACTTTGCGCAGCACGTTGATCGGGTTGAAGTCTTCCAACTTCGAGAACCGCAGCGTGTCGGAGAAGCCCGACTTCGCAGAGAGTTTCACCGACGGCCCGATCTTCTCCATGATCGAGTCGAAGTTGTCGCGGTCGATCTCGACATACTTGCGGTCTTTCATCGGCAGGGGTTCGGGGCGGGTGCTATCTTTGCCCTCGATGCTGTTGCCGGACAGGTCGGCCATGATGCCGACCACGAAGGGGAGTTCCGTTTTGACGATGGAGCCGAGGGTCTCCACGTCGTAAGTGATCTGGACTCTGGGGCGACGTACCCGGTCGAGCTTATGTTGTGTACTTTCAGGCATCGTAATCTCCTTTGAAAATGAGTGGAGGATGAATAATTCGTCGTGGCGTCAGTCGGACGAGTTTAAGTTTCACATCGGTGTCATCATCCTCCTTCCTCTCTGTTGGTGAGTCCGAGCAGGCGGTTGAGTTCGTGCATCTCGCCTTCGTTGCGGATGATCTGCTGGTAGAGTTCGGACAGGCTGAGGCTGCCCCACTCCACCGCGCGCTTCACGAGGTAGGGGGTCGGGCTGTGCGGCTCGGTGCGGAGCAGGTACTCCGCGGCCTCCGTCAGCCGCCAGTAGGCTTCGGCGCGGCTGCGGATCGGTTGCGTGTTCCAAATCTCCGTCCCCGCTGCGTGCGCGCCCGCCGACACGGCGGCGTGTGGACGCTCCGCTTCCGGCGCGGAGAGCGAGGCGGCTTCCGGCCGCGCGTGCGAAATATCTCCGACCAGTTGCCGCACGATGTCGAGCGTTTCTTTGAACCGCTGGAGGCCGGGCGAGTGTCCGCCGAACTTCTCGTCGAGCACTTCGTCGAGCGCCTGACACGCGTCGGCCGCGCCGTCCAACTCGACGGCGAGTTCCAAGTAGAACGGCGTGGGCGACAGCAGCGCGCTCGACTGGAAGCGCGCGAGCGTCACCTGCGCGCCCTTCTCGGCGGCGGCCAGCGCGTTCGGGTTGCGCTCGGCCAACTGTTCCAGACGACACGCGCTCTCCCAGTCGGCGAACGAATAAGGCGGGAGGTCGCTCGTCTGCGGGGCGGTGAGCGTGACGCCTTTGAGTTGGAGTGAGAGCTTTTCGTTCAGCCACACGAAGGTGGCGACGCGGTTCTCCGGGTCGCCCGCCTCCAACTGCGGATGCACGTGCTCCCAGTATTCCGTCAAGAGCGCGGTGAGCAGGCGCAGCCCGTCGCGGCAACCGGCGAAGCCGTAGAGCCGCAGCCACGCTTCCGTGAGCCACGCGGCGATCTGGATGTCCTTCGAGCGCGTGGCGAGCGCGTCCGTGCAAAGCTGCTCGACCAGCCTCCAATTCGCCCGCTTCAACTCGGTCTTGTAAATGCCCTGCGACAAACTGGGGTCGTCCTCGCGGCGGGCTTCGCGGATGCGGTCGTAAGTCCCTTCGTAACGCAGGTACTCGCCCGCGGGCGGCTCGGCGGCGATAGGCGACAACAGTTTTTCCCATTCAACTCGGTCGGCGATTATGTCGGCGCTCATGTTCATCACTCCTGTACCCGGCGTTGGCGCGTGGTCGGTCGTCTACGTGGAAGTTGCGGGGCGGCGGGCGGGAAAAAGTCGGGCACAAGCAGAGGGACTTTCTCGCCCGGAGCCAACACGGCGACGCGCATGAAAACGTCGGCGGTGCTCGTCAACAACAATTTCGGTTGCCGCTTGAGCACGTCGTCGGGCAGCGCCCCGTTGGTCTTGGTGGGGACGGTGAATTTGAGCGTGTTGGGTTCGAGGTCAACGCGCTGCTCGAAATCATTGACCGCGGCCTTGTGCTGCAACAGCAACAGGAGCAGCGACCACTTGTTGTCGTAGCGCAGCGTGACGGTCTTCTCCGTGACCCGCAGGCGCGACGGCGCGGGGACGCTCGCGGCCGGGACGCTCGGCGAGTCGTTCGCCCAACGCAGCGACACGACGAGCGGCTCGGTGTATCCCCAACTCCCGGCCGTGCTCGCGTCCTGATAGCGAATCCTCTTTTTGCCGACCGTGAACGCCCAATCAATGATCTGGTTCGCCCCGATCTCTTTCGGCTCGTTGACGCGGAAGCGCAGGTTGAGATCGTAAGTCGGGTAGGGCGGCTTCTTGTCGAGGAACGAGGCGAAAAACTTTTGCACCGCCTCCATCCGGTTGAGGAAGAGGAGCGCGTCGTCTGGGTTGATGCCGTAGTCCGGAGCCTCGTTCAAGACTTTTCGCGCGCCCTCTTTATTCTGATCCAGCAGCTTCAGGAAAGAGATGATCTGGTCGGGTTCGGCCTCCGCGAACAGCTCTGTCCCCGGCAGTTCAGAGAATGGAAACTTACCGGCGAGAGTGTCGTTGAACTTCTCTTCGAGGGCGTTGTAGAGTTCGAGCCGCTCGTAAAAGTCGTTCTCTTTCCGCTCTCTGGCGAGGCGCTCGTTCTCTCTGAGAGTCAACTCGTACTCGTCGTCGCGTTGCTGTTGCAGGGCTTGCCTGTCCTGTCTGAGTTGCAGGCAACGCCGCACGAGCGGCTGCCCCAGACTGTTCCGCTTCCTGAGAAAATAATCGTAGGGCAGGCCGCCGGGGAGCGCTGTGATGGCGAGACAGTTGTCCACGCTGGCGTTGTCCATCTCGACGCGGATGAACTGTTCCAGCGCGTCCACCGTGTTGCCCGGTTGCTTGGCGTCGTACCTGTTCAACTGGCTGATAATTCCGTTCCAGTCAACCGCCTCCGAGCGCAGGGTGACGTCCAGCCCCGCCAGAAAATTGATGAGCGGCGCGGCGTATTGTCGCGCCAGCACGGCGATGTTCTCGCGCTGGACGGACAGGTAGACTTTGAGTTCGTCCGGGTCGTTTGTGCCGAACGCCCTGTAGGCGAGCACCGGCGCGCCCAGACGCCACCAGGAGAAGTCGTCGCGCGCGAGCGCGTAAAAGTTCCCGTCCCTGAATTCGTCGTCGGCGTCGCGCATCAGCGAGACGCTCTGGTTGATCACGGCGGGACGCAGCCCCACGTCGAGGCTCAACGCGCGGCCGAGTTTTATCAACTTCAAGATGTGGTCTTGCGCGTCTTCGAGACTTTTGACGCCGCCCCGCAAACTCGCACGGCGCACCGACTCGCCCGCCAACGGCCGCGCCGCTTGAGACGTCTGCGCGCTCTGGACGAGCCGTCGAATCTTCCTCGTCGCATCGTTGCGCGCCGCCTCTTTGACTCTCAGGTCGAGCGTGTTCGCGCGATTGTAAGAGTTGTTGTTGACGAAGTTGCCGTAAGCCGTGGCGAGGTTGATCGCCTGTTGGAGCGTGGCCGTGTCCCAGACAAGCACGGTGCGCGTCTGGTGCGCGAACTCCGGCTCGTCCTCTCCGGCGGGCGGCGTCCCCGTAGACGGCGCGCCGAATCCGCGCGACATGAACTTCTCGTTCGACAAGTCGTTGAGCGCGCGCTTCAACTCGGCGAGACCGGCGGCAAACGTCATCCCTTCAAACGGCGACGGGTACTCGAAGATGCGTTCGGCGAGCCAGCGGTTTTCCGTCCGCGACAGGAGGGCTTCGGTCTTGCCGATCTCGCCCAGATAGCCGTAGGTGACGGTCTTGTTCTTGAAGGTGCGATCATAGATGTCGCTGATCATCCCTTCGACCTTGCACGCGGCTCTGGCCTTGAGGCTCTCGTCGGTCGTCAGCAGCGCGGGGCGTTGCGACGTTCGGAGAGCCTGCGCGTAGAGACTGTTGTGCGGGTCGAAGTTGCCGGGCAGCGGGGCGTGATTGAAATAGAGCAACAGCCGGTTGAGATCGTCGAGATTGCCGCCGTTGTCCTGAACGAGCCGTGTGTAGCGGTCGCGGTTCAGCCTCAACTCGCCGAGGCTCTCGACGAACGCGTAGACCGACCCGGAGGACGCGTCGGCCTCAAAGCCGCACTTGCTCAAGATGGCGGCCACCTCGCCGACCGGGCCGACGGCCGCGTAGCAAGCCCGCGCGGACGGCGCGACGACCAGTTTGCTTTCGGTGCGACAATCCAACTGGCGGCGCAGTGATTCGTAGACGACGTAATGGTAGGCGTTGCTGACGGACGTGCCGCTATCCTTGTCCACATCGCTGAACCAGGAGCCGGGGATGAACGGCGAGAGCAAACGCTTGCCGCTCATGTTCGTCATCGCCTCGAAGAGGTGCGCCTCGCGGTTGTGCGATTGCCCCGCGTTGACCCCGCTCTCCTTCTCGGCTCTGACTTCTTTAAGGTCTTGATCCGTCCTCACCACGTACTGGTAAAACTCCCGCTCGCGCCCCTTGAGCCACGGGTAGGTCGCCAGTATGCCGAGCGCTCCGATGAGCGGGATCGCCAGTGCGAGCACTTGTGCGGCGCGCGCCCAACGGTTGCGCGAGAGTCGCGTGCGGGCGACGGGTCGGGCTAACAAATCCTCTTGAAAGATTTTTCGCTCGAAGAGGTGGCGCAGGAAGGCGATGCTTCTCCCGGCGGGCAGCGCCGCGGGGGCGGGCGGCGGAATCTGCGTGGAAGCAGTCGGCGGCATGCCACCGGCGACGAGGGAGTCGGAGGAATTGAGCAGCCGGGTCGCGACGGCCACGGCGTCCGCGCCGTCGCCGCAAAAATAGATGCCGCGCAAAAAGAAGGGATCGTGATACGCGCTCTCCTTGAAAATCCGGTCGAGGTAGACGCGCAGCGGCGCGGCCATCGCACGCATCTCCGAGGGCAACATGAACAGCCCGTCGCCGTCCCTGACCTGATCCCGCTCGGTGAAGAGTTCGATCTGAACTTGGAAGAGATAACTGAACAGACTTTGGAACGCCTCGGCCACCCACTCCGAACGGTAGGCGATGTCGCGCGTGTAGGGACTCGACCAGCCGAACATCTCGTCTTGCCGTGAGGGTATCTCGTGGCAGAGGCTCGTGAACCCGGTCACCGCATCGCACTTGGTGACGAGGATGTAGACGGGGAGGTTGACGCCGAGCGTCTGGTGCGCGGCCACGAGTTTCTGGTAAACCTGCGCGGACTTGAGTTCGAGTTTGAGCTTCGACTCCGAACTCATATTCGCCGCCGCCGCGAGGTCGGCCGACGGGATCGTCAGGATGATGCCGTCGAGCGGGCGTTCGGGGCGATAGCGGCGGAGCAGCCGGGCGAGGTAGTTCCACGCTCTGGTGTTGGGCTGCTCGCCGTCGGCGCGCAGCACGAACTCACCGGCCACGTCCAGCACGACGGCTCGATCAAAGAAGAACCAGTTGAGTCCCTCCTTGACGCCGACCTTCGATTCTTCCGGCCAGTCCGAGAGAAGTTCGAGGCCGGTGTTGCCGAGGACGGTCGTCTTGCCCGACCCCGCCTCGC
The DNA here is from genome assembly GCA_030838445.1 of Pyrinomonadaceae bacterium. Classification (GTDB taxonomy): domain Bacteria; phylum Acidobacteriota; class Blastocatellia; order Pyrinomonadales; family Pyrinomonadaceae; genus JAIVJZ01. The sequence continues at coordinate 7,917 of JAUZFQ010000128.1, forward strand.
CGATCATCATGTACCACGGAATCTCGTAGAGTCCGGCTTTACCATAGACGCGGCGGATGCGCCGCATGGCTTTGCTGAAAGAGAGCCTGAGTTCGACGCTCGAAGTGTTGAGACCTAACTGGGTGCGGAGAAGTTGACCCGGTTCGTCGCCTGCGGCGGCCAGTTCATCCGCCTCCGGCGGGCGCGGACTGCGGCGGGAGCGCTTGAGGATGATGTAGACGAAGATGATGCCGAGCGCCAGCAGCAGGATGACGAGCAGGATGTATAACCACGTGGGGGATTGTGGCATGGTTTTAAGAGCGGCGCGGCCGAGAGTTTATGGCCGCGCTTTGAGATAGCCGATGGTCGCCGAAATACTTTGATTGACCGTGTTCAGTTCCCGCGTCAGTTGTAACCAGAACAGTTGCGTCGCCACCGTGTAGATCACGATGACGAGGCAGAGCACGACGACCCACGCGCGCGGGTCGGACAGTTTTCGCTGCCCCTCTTCGCGCGCCAGATGGAGATAGGCTTCGGGGAACAGAGGCCGCGACTCGTCGCTCAACTCCGGCTCGCGCTGGCAGATGAAGGCGAAGAGGCGTTTGCGATAATTGGCGAGCTGTCGCTTCCCGTCGCGGCTGTCGTAGTACTTGCCTTTAAAGCCGAGCGACAAGGCCATCAGGTAGACGGCCGCCAAGTCCCTGTCGGCCGGGTTCTGCGTCCGCAAGAGGCTGTCGAGTTGCTCGAAGAAGCGTTGCCCGGCGTCGTGCGTGCGAAAAATTTTCGACTCCAACAAATGCAAGTTCCAGGCCTTCTGCCCTTCCCATTCCGTATGGACGAAGATTTCGTCGGCCAGCGCCACCATCACGTACCACGCCTTTTGATATAACTGCGCGCCGTGCGCCCCGCCGTACCGCCACGCGTTGTTCGCCTGCGTGCGAAAGAGCGAGAGCAGGCTGTGCCACACCTCGCTGCTGATCTTGGCGGAGTCCGGCGAGTAGTACTGTTCCTCGAAATTCCTGACCGCCCCGTTGCCGCTCCACTCGACCAGCGTCAAAGCGGTCTCCTTGTCCGGCATCACGGGCGAAGTGTCAATCACGTGCTCCGCGCCGTTGCCCTCTCCCGCCTCGGCCGTCACGTGCGGGACGTAGAGCCACGTGCCCGACTCGACCGATCCCTCGTCGAGGCTCGCGTCCGCGCCCGACGCCGCCGGAAGCGCCACCCACGACTCCGCGCCGACCTTCCGTTTCAGGCGGATCACCTCCGCGTAAAACTCCCTGAAGGGCGCGAGCAGGAACGAGTCGCCAAATTCACTCATGTACCTTCCTCAAAGTTAACGTCAACCCTCCACCTTTGCCGCTGCCGCTTTCCTGACGTGCAGCACGATTTCGACGGGGCGTGCCTCGTGCTCGCTCCGGTTGAAGATTTGCAACACCTTGTCCGGCTCGATGAACTCCGACTCGCCGGAGAGCAGGAACAGGACGACGCCTCTGGATGCGGCGAGGTCTTCGTCGCCTTCGATGTGCGTGCGTTTCGCTCCCAGAATCCGCTTCTCCATCATCGCCCGGAGATGTCCCTCCGAGCCGATGAGACACGTCCTCCCCCAGTTGACCATCTCTTCCGTCGCCACGCCGGGCTGCGCCCTGAGACTGAGGACGGTGCGACGGTGCTTCCACTCGGTGCGGAAGCGACGCTGATAGACGCCCTCTTGATAAGTGAACACGAACGCCTCGTAGGGCGAGGACAGCCCCTCGCGGATCGCCTGCTCGATAAACTGGAGGAGCGGCTCGAACGCCGCGTAAGGATCGTCGTGGATGTAATAGGGCGTGTTGGGCACGGGCTTCGTCCCCAGCCCTGCGAGTTGCCCCGCCATCGAACAGAGCGCGAGGTAGAGCGGGTACGGGTGGGAAGTTTCCGTGTAGAGCATCGCTTCAAGGTAGGGCAAAGTCGCCGTCAGGCTGCGAATCCGGTTTCTGGTTTCGAGGTCGGGGTCGATGGCCGCGCGCGGCGACTGCGGGTCTAACCGTCCGGCCAGTTCCTGCGCCTTGTACCGCACCATGTCGGCGATAGCCCCGCACCTGTCTCTTAATTTTGTTTGCAGGCCGAGGCGCGGCTTCGAGGTGACGATCAAGAGGGGCGGGATGTAGTCGGTCTGGACGTAGCCCTCGGTCTTATATTCCACTTCCAACAAGGGCAGGCTGACGAAGTTTTGCGGCGACCTGTCGTCGGCGCGCAACTGTAGATGCGGGACGAGACGCGGGATGAGCATCTGCCCCTCGCCGGTCAACTCGTCCGCCACCGGCTCGCCGTCGGTTTCTCTGTACCGGGTGCGCTCGCCCCTCGACGTGTCGCGCGATTGCACGCTCACGACCAGATAGACCTTCTGCCGTTTCGACTTCGTTTCGTTGTCGTCTTTGAATTTCAGACTCAGCAGTTCGCCATCGCCCTCGCGGTGAGCCACCACCAGCCCGTCGGGCATCACGGCCTCGACGTGCTTGATGCGAACCTCTCCCTTAGCCAGACTCGGCTCGTCAATCTTGAGGTGACGGATGCCCCAGTAGAAAGGCGACAGCATCGAGGCGTTGTATCTCAGCAGGGCTTCTTGACGCAGCGACAACTGCTGGAAATGTTGCGGCGTGAGCAACAGCCCCTCGTGCCAATGAATGGAATCAGGAATTTCGTTCGCGTCCATCCCCATAGCTTCTCCACTTACCCCTTCCCGACGTTCGGCCGACTCGTGCGCGCCCCGTTTATTTTTCGATCTTGACGGTCAGGTCTTCCGGCCCCAGCGTGAGTTGGAAGGGCTTGCCCGGCTTGATCACGGCGCGGTGCGCGCCCGGCGTGAAGTAGTTGGCGAAGACCAGACCGCCCGCGCTTTTGAACTTGAGCGGCAGCGGCTCGATCACCACTTTCTGGCCGGGCACCCATTCCCAACTTCCCGCGCTCAGCCCCGTCTCTTTCGGGTAGTCGAGCCGGAACTGCTCGCGCTTCTCGAACCACTCGGCGGCCGTCACCTTCATCATCTCCTTGAACAGCTTTTTATCTTTCACGAGGATCAGATCAACCGCCACGGGGTTGTTGTTATTGGCTTGCGGCGAGACGTCCACCGTGATCGTCAGTTTGGGCGACGGACGAAGCGGGATGCGGCAGGCCGGAAGCAACAACGCGACGAGGACGAAACAGGCGAAGGTTAAAACTCTGAGGGGCAAAGAATCGCTTCTACGCATTTGAACTGGCTACCCTTCCGGTCGGCTTCAGTGTTACGAGATCGCTCCGAACCCCTTGCTCCGGTTGTCGCGACGCGCCTTCGGTCGAGGCTCTGCGGGTTGGCCGGGTTGAGGGCGAGAATCCCCGAACGCTGGCAAAGCCTGTCTCAATTAACCGACAGTTGAATAAAGCGCTCGACTGAAAATCTTCGGCAAGCACTAACACCTCACATGTAGTTTGAGACTCGGGTCAGACGCTATCGCAACACTCGCAAAGGCAGGTAGAGGATACGGCTGGACTGTCTCGGTTGGTCAAAAGAGCGTCGGACAGATTCCCCTGTCCGTTGAGTGGAGACTTCTTATGCTTCTGTAAATGGATTACGTGGCCTTAACTACTGCTCGCCGGGTGGGGCAGCGTCGGCTCGGTGCAGTCAACTATCCGGCTTCACTTCAACTAAAGACACATCCGCTGATGAATTCAGAAATTAAGGCTCTGTATAAATGAGTTTGCCTGATTTTGGATTTAGATTATTACCCGCTAGTCGCCCCGCGACTCGCTTGTTTACTAGAGAAGAAGTGCCAAGGAACATGGTCAGGAGCGAATTTTATACTCCGTCTCCGGCGAAAAGTAAACAATATTTAATCCGGGGGCGGTTCGGCGACGCGGGGTGCGACCGCCGTCACACAGTCGTCACGTCACGGCCGAGAGATATTCATTGACGCGGGCGTGCCCCGCTCGCTAGAATGAATTCGGCGTCTTTCGGGTGGCTAATCTTTCCCGTGGCGCAACCCCTTCCCCATCCGACCCGCGAGACTCCGCGCCGTTTTTAACCCCGGCCAGACGCGTCTAGTTCCGATTTTTTCCGGTAATTTTTTCACTACTCGCCCGCGCCGCCAGCACTCTCGAAGTTTGATCCGACGAAAGTTTTCCGACTCATTTTATGGTAGTCAAGATTGACGATCTCCTGCGGGGCGCGACCGCGTGCGGCGCGTCCGACCTGCACATCAAAGCCGGTTCGTTCCCCGTCATGCGCGTGGACGGCGAGTTGAAACCCGTCACCAACTCGTCGCGCTTGACGCAGGACGACACGCTCGACATGGCCTTCTCGATCATGTCGAACCGGCAGAAGCAACGCTTCAAAGAGACTTCGGAAGTGGACATCGCCTACGGGCTGTCGGGCGTCGGCCGCTTCCGCGCCAACGTCTTCCAGCAGCGCGGCACGGTGAGCATGGTCTTGCGCGTGATCCCCGACCGCGTGCGCACGATGTCCGACCTCGGACTCCCCCCAGCCGTCGAACAGATCGGCGCGGAACAGCGCGGCCTCATCCTCGTCACGGGCGCGACCGGCTCCGGCAAATCCTCCACGCTCGCCGCCCTGATTGATCACATCAACTCCACGCGCGGCGGCCACATCGTCACCATCGAAGACCCGATTGAGTTTCTCCACCGCGACAAAAAATCCTTCATCTCGCAACGCGAAGTTGACGTTGACACGCGCTCGTTCGCCGAAGCCCTGCGCGGCGCGCTCAGGCAAGACCCGGACGTGATCCTCGTCGGCGAGATGCGCGACCACGAGACGATTGAGACCGCGCTGACCGCCGCCGAGACCGGCCACCTCGTCCTCTCCACGCTCCACACGCTCGACGCCACCGAAACCGTCACGCGCATCGTCTCGTCCTTCCCGCCGCACCAGCAGAAGAGCGTCCGTCTGCAACTCGCAGGGATACTTCGCGCCGTCATCTCGATGCGCCTCGTGCGCGCCGCGAACGGCGTGGGGCGCGTGCCCGCCGCCGAGATCATGGTCTCCACCGGGACGATCCGCGACTACATCGCCAACGAGGAGAAGACGCCGCTCATCCGCGACGCCATCGCCGCCGGCACGTCGCAGTACGGCATGCAGACCTTCGACCAGTCGCTCTTCAACCTCTTCCAGTCCGGCCTCATCACGCTGGAAGAAGCCCTGCGCGGCGCGTCGAACCCGGACGAGTTCCGCATGCGCGTCTCCGGCATCTGCACGAGCAACGATCAGGCGAAGGAACAGATCGTCAGCATGAGCAACGTCTAAAAGGAACGCGCGTAGAAATCCACGACGCTCCGTGCGGCGGCGAGCACTTTCTCGCGCAGCGCCGCCGGCTCTAACACTTCCAACTGCGTGCCGAACGAGAGCGCGTATTCGCAAGCCATCTCTTCCACGTCGAACCTGAGCCAGACCTCGACCCAACCGTTCGCGTCCACTTCGCCCGTCCGCTCGATGCGCGCGAACCTGCCCGCGTAGGGCATCCGCGCGACGATCTCCTGTCGCACGCGCACGCGCGCACGGTAGCTCGGCAAGTGCGCGCGATACTCGGCCGCCGAACGCTCCCAGAACGCCGCCAGATCGAAATCAGGCGGACGCCTGCACGGTTCGTCCAACATCTCCACGCGCTCGACGCGCGAGACGCGATAGCTGCGCACTTCCCCATCCACCGCCGCGACCAGATACCAGACGCTCCCCTTCGCCACGAGTCCGAGCGGGTCGGCCAGTCGTTCGACCGCCTCGCACTCGCCCCGCGCGTAACTCATGCGCACGCGTCGCTCTTGCCAGATCGCTTCCTGCAAACGGTGCAGCAGCGGCACGCTTTCCTCCGCGCGATTCCAGCCCGTCACGTCCACGTAGATGCGTTGTCGCGCGTACTCAGCCCCGCGCCGGAAGACTGTAGGCAGCGCGGCCAGCAGTTTCAAAAACGCCCCCTCGGCGGCCTTCTCCAAGTTCAAGTCGGCCAGCAGGCGCGACGGCTTGATGACGAACAGAGACTGAATCTCCGCCTCGTTCAACCCCGTCAAATTCGTGCGGTACTCGCCCAGCAGAGACCACCCGCCGCCCGTGCCACGCTCGGCCACCACGGGAATGCCCGCGCCGCTCAGAGCCTCCATGTCGCGGTGAATCGTCCGCGCGGAAACTTCCAGACGCCCCGCCAGGTCTCTCGAAGTCAAATGCCGGTGCGACTGCAACAACAGCACGATTGAGAACAAACGATCCGCGCGCATCCCGCCTCCTCACTACTCCCTGCGACGAATTAATACCTTCTAAAACTTTTCCGGCCACTCGAACCGCACGCGATTTTATCTCAGATATATGACAGGAGGTGTCATCAATCTTCGCGTATCGTGAATTTATCGGGCGACGGTTGGGCTTGAGTTCAAAGAGTTTGAGGTGGAGACGACAAAACTGCGTGCGGCGCAGACGAAGACGAAGGGAGCAAAACGATGAAAGCTAGCGGGACTGTGAAGAAACCTCTGGCGGGGCGGATCGCGCTCGTCGCAGGGGCGACGCGCGGCGCGGGTCGGGGCATCGCACAGATGTTGGGCGAGGCGGGCGCGACTGTCTATTGCACGGGTCGCAGCGTGCGGGGCACGCCGCCCGCGTCGGGCGTCCACGCGGGTCGCGCGGAGACCATCGAAGAGACGGCGGAGATGGTGACGGCGCGCGGCGGCCGGGGCGTCCACGCGCGCGTGGATCACACGGACGAGGCGCAGGTCGTCGCCCTTATCGAGAAGATCAAAACCGAAGAGGGGCGGCTCGACATCCTCGTCAACGTGCTCGGCGGCGACACGCAGGCCGAGTGGAAACCTTTCTGGAAACAGTCGCTCGACAAGGGCTTGCGCTGGTTGAGCACGGAACTTTTCTCACACATCATCACGAGCCGCCACGCCGCCGCGTTGATGTGCGAGCGTAAGCCGAAGAACGGTCTTATCGTCTGCGTCACGGACGGCGACGGCGTGGGTTATCGCGGGAGTTTCTTCTTCGATCTCGTCAAGGTCTCAACGATCCGTCTGGCCTACGCGTTGGCCGAGGAACTCGCGCCGAAGCGGATCGCCGCCGTCGCCATCTCGCCCGGCTTCATGCGGACGGAGTGGATGCTCGATCATTTCGGTGCGACCGAGGAGAACTGGCGCGAGGTGGCCGAGACGAACCCGTCGGCGAAGAGTTTCGGCTTCATCGCCTCGGAGACGCCCTGCTTCGTCGGGCGCGCGATAGCCGCGCTCGCCGCCGACGCGCGCGTCATGCAAAAGTCCGGCGGCGTCTACGCCTCTTGGACGCTCTCGGATGAATACGGCTTCACGGACGTTGACGGCAACCGCCCGCACATGGGTCGCTACTTCGAGGAACATTTCAAGGAGATGTTCGCCGCACCGACGAAGACCGGTTTCCGCTGGAAGCTCGAACGCGTCGCGCCGCCCGCCCAAGCCAAACCACACGCACGCGCAAAACGCGCGAGTTGAAGCGAGTGACCGTCGCGCGTTTGTGAATGAGAGAAGGCGTGTGAGACGAAGCTCGCGTCAGGAGGCGACGCGCTGATCGAAATCCGGGAAGAGCGGGACGAGGACGTTCGACGCGCCGCCGCCGCGGTGCGCCGCGCCGGAGGCGTTCCTCAGCTTGAACCAGTCGAGCACGAAATTGCTCGCGCTGAAACCGAACGCGGCGTCGAGCGGGAAGAGGTGGCGCGAGAGTTGGCGGTGGAGTGCGCGCTCGAATGAGTGCTCGATCTCGCGGCGCGCGTTCTCCAAACCTTCGACGAGCGTCGTGTCCAAATCCTCGCCGCCGCGCGCACGCCTCCAAGCGAACTCGTAGAGGCGCAGTCGCCCTTCGTCCTCGATTGCGCCGGTAGTGATGACGACGAGGTGCGTCGCCTCCGTCTCGGCCACGGTCTCGACGATGCGGCGCGTGCAGGCGGGCGTCAAGTCGCCGTCCTTCGTCACGAAGAGGTAAGAATTGCCGCACACGTCGGCGGCGAGATACGACTCGCCGTGCGTCGAAGCGGGGCCGGTGGCGATCTCGCTGTCGGGCACGCCGAGCGCGCGGATGATCTTGTAGACGCGGTTGTTCAGCCAGCCGCCGTCTTCGAGGAGCGACACGGCGAGCCACGTCGGGTTGATCGTCTCTTCGACCACCTCGTCGGCGACGGGCGCGGCGCACAGGCTGCACTTCGCCTTGCTGATCGTGATGGCCGCGAGCGAATCGGGCGTCGGCAGGTCGAACAGCGCGTGGCCTGACTTGCGACAACTGACGCGCACTTCGCGTTCGAGCAGACCGGCGTCGAGCATGCGTTCGACGGAGATGCCGCCGCGCTGTAGCGTCGCGGCCTCGGCGAACAGTCGGCGCGGCGAATAGCCCTCGCGCCGCATCTCCTGCACGCGCCGCAAAAACTGGCGCACCGTCTGCTCCTCCATCAACTCGGAAGCGCGCACGAACTCGCGCGCACCGCCCTTCAACTTCGCGGCGACGGCGAAGTCCGTCGGCTGGATCGCCATGAAGCGCGCCAACCCCTGCGGCGCACGCGTCGCGCGCGCCTTCCAACACGGCAACTCGAACAACGCGTTGTCGTCGTCAACGCCCGTCCCGTCGCTCGCCGCGCCGCCCTTCCCCGTCTTAATCAACGCCTCGCGCACGTCGCGGCAGAAGCGGTCGAGTTTCGTCAGAGGCTCTTTGGTCTCGACGCTGTACACGATGCCGGTCGTCAATCCCTCGTCCGCGCCCGCGCCGAAGACGACGAAGAGCACGCAGTCGTCCGCGCAGAAAATCTCGCCCGGCGTGTAGGCCGCGCCGCCTCCCGCCTTTGTTCGGTTCGACGCCTCGCGCTGCGACGCGCACTCGCGCTCAAACTCCGCGACGGCCGCCGCTTCGTCTACGATGCCCGCCGCCAGCAACTCGAAACAGCGACGCCGCGCCGTGCGGATGAGCGGCACATGAGCGAGTCCTCGCGCCGCGAGCGCGTCGAGCAGGCGCAGGCGTTCACCCTCTTCGAGTGAGAGCGCCAGACTGTTGCTTTGGATGAACAGCATCTTTGTTTTCGCCCGCTTCGATCCGTCGCTGCGCCGCGTGCGCGTCGCACGGACGCAAGGCCGCGTTCCCTTAGAACCACACCCTGATCATGACCGTATCGCTCCCGCTGAAAGTGCTCGGATAGCGACGCGCGCGCGCCATCTTGAGCGCCTGCGAATCGTATGCGCTCGCGCCGGGGCGCGGGTTCAACACGCGCGCGCCGATCACTTCCCCACGCTTCACGTCGAGCAGCACGTGGATGACATAGCCGCCCTCCGAAGACGACGCCCCGGACTTCTTTCCGATCTCTTTCGTCGCCTCCGGCGCGAGCTTAAGCGACTGCGCCTGCTTCGTCGTTACGGCGGGCTTCACTTTTTTCGTCGCGCCCGCCGCCGGAGAAGTAGCGGCGACGCTCTCGCGCCCCTCGTTGTTAGCGACGACGTTCCCGCGCTCGGCGTTGTTGGCGGCGAGGCTCCCGCGCTCGACGGGCGCGACGCCTTCTCCTCCCTTTTTAGACGCCGCGTCGGATGTCCCGCGCGTCGCTTCGCCGCCCGCCGTCGCTGCCGTCGTGCCGGTCGCCGCGTCGAGTCGTTGACTCGATATGGTCGCGCCCGTCGCGGGAGAGTCGAGAGGATTCCGGCGCAGGCTGAGCAACGCTTGGAGGGCTGTGACGACGCACAGCCCGACGAGAAAACTGATGACGACCGCGTAGACCAGACGCTCGCGCGAGAAGCGGCGCGAACTGGCGTTGATGGCTGCCTCAACGGCCGTCAGACGTTGTTCGAGCGGCGCGAGCAACTCGGCGGGGACGGGCGCGAGTTGGAGCGGCGCGGGCTGCGCCGAAGCGGCAAGCGCCGCCCCTGTCGCCGCCGTCGTCGTTGCGGGAAACGCACCGCCCGCGACTCTGACCTCCGGTAGATTTTCGCGCCGCGGAGTTGCGACGAGATCGTTGATGAACTTCTGTTGCTGCCGGTCTATGCTCCGCTCCGGCGGGCGGACGAGCGGGTTGAAGTTGAAGGACGCGCCGTCGAGCGCGAGGGCGGCGTAGAGGGCTTCGAGTCCGCGCAGGTTTCCGAGTTGGGCGTCAACGAGTTGGCCGTCCTCGAAGAAGAACGCCCCCGGCGAGTCCGCGTACTCGATTTGAAGCCGCCCGGACTTTCTCTGCGCGCGCAGCGTCCTGATGAGGTCGGGCAAGGGCTGATCGTCCAGATGACCAGTCAAAACCATGAACTGCGTGCGCTCTATATTTTCCAATTCGCCGATTCCTGACTGAAGTTATCGCCGCGTTGCGGCGGAGGGAGGTTTCGCTTTGCCGGGGCACGACGGTTCGGGAGCGTCGCGCCTTACACATCACCCGCATCGCGATATGTTGTGCCGGGGGAGCGCGGCTGTCGCACTATGCTGTGCCCGCCCGCGCCCTTCCCGGCAAAAGCCATTCGCGCGGAATCTACCATTTTATTAACGACGGCACAAGAAAGTTCGTTGCCGGGGCGGAAAGGTGATCCCTCTCGCCGCCGGATTACGCGTTACATATTGAGGCGTCGTGAATTCTCGCTGGCGACCCCGAAGACGGCACCACCGCCGTCCTGACACCCACCAGACAAGGGGAAACGACTTCACACCAGTAAGGAGATAAGTAAATGCGCCATCTGAAAATAAAGCGAGCCGCCGCGATGGTCGTCCTCGTCGCCGTCGCCGCCTTCGTCGCCTTCGGGCACGTAGATAACTCCCCCCCCACCGAACAGCAGAAGGAGTTCGCCGTGCAGACGGCCAACCTCTTGCAGAAAGAGGTCTTCGCCGCGCTGCTACAGGAGTTCGGCGAGACGACGCCGGAGAACGTGGAGCAGGGCAAGCAGGCCATCTCGCTCGTCTTCCACGACGCGAACAGGGACATCCGGCTCATCGGCAACGCCACTCCGCTACTCGGCGGGAACAACAACATCCCGGCCGACGAGTTCGAGCAGGAGTCGCTCGCGCTCGCGCTCCAGGGCAAGCCGAACACGACCGTCGAACGCCACGGCAACCGCTGGTACTATCGCCGCTCAATCGCGCTGAGCAACGCCATGCACCCGAGTTGCGCCATGTGCCACTCGAACTTCACCCCGCAGTTCTTTCAGGATACGAACAACCCCGACCAGTGGGTCGGCGCGCTGATGCTGCGCGTGCCTGTTAAAGAGAACTAACCTTCGCGCCCGCCCCTACGGGCAGACCGTCAAGTGGTCGGACTACCACGAGCTATCACACCCACGGCGCGTTCG
>JAUZFQ010000133.1 GCA_030838445.1 Pyrinomonadaceae bacterium
CGCATGTCGCAGACGGACGTGACGAGTATATTCAGCAGGACGGGCGCGAACGGCTGGCCGAGCGCGAGTTTAGCGTAACGCTTGAGAAGTTCTTTGGTCGTGTAATCCATCGAAAAACCTTTATCAGTGCCACGGCCTGAGGCCGCAATAAAAACCGCGCCCGGTCACAGCGCGGATGTAGCGTCGCCTTGCCCATCAGGCGACAGAAAAATGAATGTAACCGTCAACGCGGCAAAAGGCAAATTTTCGCCCCACGGCCGCGAGTAACTTTGATGCTAATTTCCGTTCTCGCGCTCGCCGCGGATGCGTATGCCGAGGGCGCGCATGCGGCGGTAGAGGTGGCTGCGATCCATGCCCATCAGTTCGGCGGCGCGCGTGACGTTGCTGTCGGCCTCGGCGAGTTTGCGCCGGATGAACTCGCGCTGGTGCGCCTCGCTCGCCTCCTTGAAGGAGTTGAAGCGATAGACGGCGACGGGCGGCGCGTCGCCACCGAGCGGCGGCAGATCGCTCGCGTTGATGCGCGCCTTCTGGTTCATGATCACCACGCGCTCCACCGTGTTCCGCAGTTCGCGGACGTTCCCCGGCCAGGTGTAACTCTGCATGGCATCCATCGCTTCGAGTTCAAAACGCTTCGGCGGATTGCCGTAGGCGGCGGAAAACTTCTGGTTGAAATGCTCGACGAGGAGAGGCACGTCTTCCAGACGGTCGCGCAAAGGCGGCACTTCAAACGGGATCACGTTGAGGCGGTAGAACAGGTCGGCGCGAAACGTGCCGCGCTCGATCTCGTCTTCGAGACGCTTGTTGGTCGCCGCCAAGACGCGCACGTCAACGCGAATCTGCGCGCCGCTGCCGACGGGCGCGAAGCGTTGCTCTTCGAGCACGCGCAAGACTTTCGCCTGCGTGCGCGCGCTCATGTCGCCCACTTCGTCGAGAAAGAGCGTCGCGCCGTCGGCCAACTCGAACTTGCCGCGCTTGGCCGAGGTCGCGCCGGTGAACGCGCCCTTGACGTGGCCGAGCAATTCCGACTCGATCAACTCTTCGGGGATGGCCGCGCAGTTCAACTCGACGAGCGCCGCGCCAGCCCTCCGCGACTGCGCGTGGATGGCGCGCGCGACGAGTTCTTTGCCCGTGCCCGACTCGCCGTAGATCAGGACGCGCCCGTCGGTCGGCGCGACGGCCGCGATCTGTTTGCGGAGCGCGCGCATCGCCACAGACTCGCCGACCATCGCGTTCTCCTCGTTGATCTCGGCGGCGAGCGTGGCGTTGAGACGTTCGAGCGCGCGCTGGCGCAGGGCGTTGCGCACGGTGAGCACGGTGCGCTCGATGGAGAGCGGCTTTTCGATGAAGTCGAACGCGCCGAGCTTTGTCGCACGCACGGCCGTCTCGATGTTGCCGTGGCCGGAGATCATCACGACGGCGCAGTCCGCGCCGGAGGCCGAGAGGCGCGCGAGCGTGTCCAGCCCGTCCATCCCGGGCAGCCACACGTCGAGCAGCACGCAGCCGTAAGCCCGCCGCTCGACGGCTTGCAGACACTCCTCGCCCGACGCCACCGCGTCCACCGTGAAGCCCTCGTCTTCGAGCACGCCGCGCAGCGTCTCGCGGATGCCGCGCTCGTCGTCAACAATGAGAATCGAGTCAGGCATTAACTCAGCGATGAAGGATGAACGCGGAACGATGTATTGACCGCCGACTCATCGTTCGTCGTTCCGCGTTCATCGGTAGCTCTCTGCGGTTCGTCCGTGACGGGGATTTCGACGAGGAACTTCGCGCCGCGCGGGCGGTTGGGTTCAGCGCGGATGCGCCCGCCGTGTTCGTTGACGATGCGCTGGACGATGGCGAGGCCGAGACCCGTGCCGCGCCCGCGCGTGGAAAAGTAGGGTTGGAAGAGACGCGAGAAGTCGGAGCGTTCGATGCCGTGGCCGGTGTCGCCGATCTCGACGAGGAGCATGCCGCGCGAAGGGTCGTGGCCGGTGGCGACGGTGATGCGCCGCTCGCCCGCAGGGGCGTCGGCCATCGCTTCGAGCGCGTTGTCAATCAGGTTGACGATGGCGCGGCGCATCTGCTCCGAGTCAAGCATGCCGGGCGGGAGCGTGCGCGCGAGGTGAACGTCGAGGCGCACGTCTTCGAGCCGATCTTCGTAGAGCGCGACCGCCTGCCGCACCACCTCGTTCAAGTCCGCCGCTTCGAGCCGCGCGTGCGGCAGCCGCGCGAAGCGCGAGAACTCGTCAACCATCGCTTTCAGCCCCGCCACCTCGCGCGTGATCGTCGTCGTGCATTCCTCGACCACCTGCGCCACGCGCGACACCTCGCCGCGCTCCGGCTCAACTCCGAGTTCGTTTCCGAGTTCGTTGACCTCGCCGTTCGGACTAAACGCGCCGCCGCTTGCGTTGACCGTCTCGCCGCCAGCGTTCGACGCGCCGCCGTTCGACGGACTCTCGATGTTGTTTTCGCCCGCGCCGAACACGCGCCGGAAGTTGCGCGCGATGCGTTCGGCCGAAAGCTGGATGGGCGTCAGAGGATTTTTGATCTCGTGCGCCATGCGGCGCGCGACCTCGCTCCAAGCGGCGGCGCGCTGCGCGGCGAGCAGTTCCGTCAAGTCTTCGATGACGAGCACGACGCCGCGCGAGGAGCGTCCGCCCGCGCCGCCCTGCGTGAAATTGCCGAGCGCGGTGGCTGTGAGCGCGACGGGCAGAACGCCGCCGTCGGCCGATGCGCCGCGCGCCAGTTCCATCTGCCACGCCGCGCGCCCCGTGCGACGCGCGCGCGCGAGCACACCTTCGAGCACGAGATGATCTTCCACGCCGAGCATCCCCTTGAGCGGCGCGCCCGGTGCGGGCACTTCGCCGAGCCGGAGCATGAGCACGGCGGCGGCGTTGATGGTCGTCACGCGGTTCTCCTCGTCGAGCGAGACGACGCCGGTTGAGAGCGATTCGAGCACGGTCTCGATGTAGTTGCGCCGCTCGTCGAGCGCGAGGTTCTTGTCGCGAAGTTCGCCCGCGCCCGCCTCGATGCGGCGGCGGTTCTCTTCCAGTTGCGCGGTCATCTGGTTGAACGAGGCGGCGAGGATGGCGAGTTCGTCGTCGGCGATGGTCGTGACGCGGTGTGCGAGATTGCCGCGCGCCACCTCGTCGGCCGCTTCGGCGAGCGCGCGGATGGGCGCGCCGATGCCGCGCGCGAGGTGGATCGCGCTCCACGTCGCCGCGAACAGAAGCATCAGCGTCAGCAGGCCGAGGGTGGAGAGACCGAGCAGGCGAACTTTGCGTTGACGCAGTTTGAAGTTCTCGAACGTCTGACTGCTCATGACGAGTTCGGCGAGTTGCGGGTCGGCGCGACGTTCGCGCGCGGCGACGAGCGTGTGCAGACCGCCGACGGGCAGTTCCGTCACGTCGAACACACGGCCGCCGATGTTGATCTCGCCCTGCGTGTCGCCGCGCTCGCGCACGGTTTGGACGCCGCTCAGGATCGCGTCGGCGTCGCCCGGTCGCAGGCCGCGCGTCGCGGTCGCCGTCTGCAAGTCCGCGAGGCCGCCGACGGAGAGCAGGGACAGGTTGCCGCGTTCGGCCAGTTCGTCGAGTTTGGGTTTGAGGTCGTCGGCGGGTTGCGGCTCGGGCAACAGGCTGTGCGTGACGGCGACCGTCGCGCGGAAACTTTCAGCCTCGCGCCGCGCCTCGTTGGCCTGCACCTCGCGCGCCTGCCGCACGACGGCTTCGGGCAAACTGCTGAACCACTTTTCGAGCGAGCGGTTGAAGAAGATGTAGGAGAAGACCGCCATCGCCGTGATCGGCAGCAGGCTCACGGTGATGAAATAGACGACGAGCCGCGTCTTGATCTTCGAGCCGAGTTCGTGCGCGCGCCGCTCGCGGCGGAGTTTGACGAGGTTGCGAACGAAGATGAAAGTGAAGACGATGAAGGCGACGAAGTTGAGCGACGAGAGAGCGTAGAGCAGCAGCGTGTCGGCGGCCGTATCGGGCGTGAAGACTTCCCACAGCCCGAAGACCTGCAAGGCGATGAGCACGAACAGCAGCGACAGCACGAGGCCGCCGAGCAGCCACGGCGCGCTGCGTCGGTTGGGCTTCAACTCGCCCGCCGCTTCCGGCGTCTGTTGGTTGGGTTCGTCAGTCATCACGTTCGCGGGGACAGAGTTTAGCACGCCCGGCTCGCACCGAGGCATTCCGCCTCTCCCCACCCGCGCGCGGTTTCGGTTACAATCGGCGGCGATTGCCCGATCCGCCGCACGCGAACGTCGTCAACACATGAACCCACTCGACATTTTTCTCAACCGTCAACGCCGACTGCGCAGCGGTTGGCGACTCGTGATCTTCTGCGCCGTCTACTACACCGCGCTCGCCGCCTTCTACGCTACCGTCAGGACGTTTATCTTCGTGTCCGGCAAACACCCCGACACTTTGCTCTCAGGGACGCTCGGCTACGTCGTGCAAGCCTTCATCCTGTTCACGACCGCGCTCGTCGTCGGCTGGGGCTGCGGTCGCCTGTTTGAAGACTTGCCGTTGCGCGCCCTCGGCTGGGCGCTCCACCGAGGCTGGCTGCGCGATCTTCTCATCGGCACACTGCTCGGCGTCGTCTCGCTCATGCTCGCCGCGCTCGTCGCGACTGTGCTCGGCGGCTACAAGTTCGGCGTCGCGCCGACAATCTCGAACGTCGCGTTCTTAAAAACTTTCTTCGGCTCGGCGTTCATCTTCGTGCTCGCGGCCGCCGCCGAAGAGATGCTCTTTCGCGGCTACCCCTTGCAGACGATGATGCGCGCGCTGCCCTTCCTCGCGGCGGTCGTTCCCTCGTCAGTCCTGTTCGCCTACGTGCATCTCGACAACCCGAACGTCGCGTGGGGCTTCACCTTCATCAACACGACGCTGGCGGGCTTCTGGCTCGCGGTCGCCTACCTGCGCACGCGCAGCCTCTGGTTTCCGCTCGGCCTCCACTGGGCTTGGAACTGGGCAATGGGCGCGCTGCTCGGCTTGCCCGTGAGCGGCATCACGAGTCTGACACGCGCGCCGCTCTTTCGCACCACAGACATCGGCCCCGCGTGGCTCACCGGCGGCGCATACGGCATCGAAGGCGGCGCGGCCTGCACCGTCGCCCTCATCATCTCGACAATTTTTATCTGGAAGACGCCGCTCCTGAAAGCCGACGAGGAGTTGAAGAAATATACTGACGGAGAGAGGCCGAAG
>JAUZFQ010000152.1 GCA_030838445.1 Pyrinomonadaceae bacterium
CGTCGTTGTCGAAGTCGGCGGCGTCCACGCCCATCCCGGCGAAGGTCTTGCCGTTCTCGTCGTAGCCGACGCCCGCGACGAGCGCGACATCCTCGAACGTGCCGTCGCCCCGGTTGTGATAGAGCGACTGGCGCACGCTGTCGTTGGCGACGATGATGTCGGTGAAGCCGTCCGAGTCGAAATCGGCGAAGGCGACGCCGAGACCTTTGCCGTCGGGGTCTGAGATTTTGGCCGCCGCGCTCACATCTTCAAACGTGCCGTCGGCGCGCTGGCGATAGAGCAGGTTCGTCGCGCCTTTGAAGTTGTCGGGGTGGCAGTAGGCGCGAAAGCCCGCCCGCTGCTCGCCGCAGTAGATGTCGCCGCGCGCGAAGTCCCAATCCATGTAGCGCGCGACGAAGAGATCGAGCCGCCCGTCGTTGTTGTAGTCGAGCCAGCCCGCGCTCGTTGACCAGCCGCCGCCCGCCACATTGAGTTTGCGCGACACGTCCTCGAACGTGCCGTCGCGGCGGTTGCGGTAGAGCAGGTTCGCGCCGTAGGAGGTGACGTAGAGGTCTGTGAAGCCGTCCGCGTCGAAGTCGGCGGCGGCCGCGCCCATGTCGTAGCCGAAGCCGCGCACGCCCGCGCGCTCGGTCATGTCCTCAAACGTGCCGTCGGCTTTTTGCCGGAAGAGGCGATTCCAGAAACGCGCGTCGGTCTTATCGGGACGCGCGAGGGCGGCGGGCATCGGGTCGTCGAGCCGAGCGCCGTTGGTGAAATAGAGGTCGAGCCGCCCGTCGTTGTCGTAGTCGAACAACGCCACGCCCGCGCCCATTGATTCCAACAGGTACTTGCGCGAGGTGGTGGACGCAGCGTGTTTGAAGTTGACGCGCGCGACCGCCGTGATGTCTGAGAAGGTGACGGGCGAGGGACTCTGCGGCGCGGGCGGCGGGGGCGTCTTCGACGGGTCGCCGCCGCCGTAGGAACGCCCGGTGCGTTGCGGCGTCGGCTGCGGCGCGGGCGTCGGTTGTTGGGCGGGCGCGGGGCGCACGAAGTTGAGCGAGAGTGAGAGCGCGAGCGTTAACGCAAGCGAGACGGGCGACAGCCAGCAGCGTGCGAGGGAACTTGAAATGGCGTTCATCTGAAACTTCGAGCGACTACCGTTGATTCGTGAATTGTTCGCGTGTGAGTGCCCCGCGCGCCGGGCATGGGTGAGGTTGTTTCTTTTGGCTTGCTTACGTTCCCTGACTTAGACCGTTGCCGCCCGTCAACCGCTTCAATTCCGCAATCGCCCCTTCGACTCCCTCAAGCCGTTCGCTATGGTTCTCCACTAACCTAATCAGGAGAACGTATGACTGTTGCAGTTCGGTGAGGCGGGCGTGATCGCGCTGCTGCACCTCGGCTAGCTGATTTGTTGTTTCGGACAACTGACTTGTTGTGACACTGAGCCGGGCAAGAGTGTCGAGGATAAAGTCCATTTGCCGTTGTCGTTCTTCGTCGGTCATGTGGAAAGTCTAGCAGAAGGCAAGTGGATTGTGGAGAGTGGCCGGGGACGACGTTGTCCGGTGACTGAACCGCCGCCTGCTCGCTTATTTCTTGGCTCGCACTCAAACCGGATTGCTACCCGAGCATGGGCTAACTTTACAGGCACAGGGCTGCATAGTACAGTTACGCGCGAATACTATTGAGGCTGTGAGAGCTTCGCGCGAAATCATAATGAGACTTTTGAAAGCCCCCTCCGCATTTCTCCCGACAGCAAAATTTTACGCGACGTGCGGCCTGATTTTCGTGCTCGCGCTGGCCTGCCTCGCCGTGCGTCAGGCGCACGCGCAGCAGCCCGCCGCGACGACGACGCCCGCCGCGCCCGCCGCACCGGCCGGGGAGCGCACGCGGCTCGAAGTCGTCGAAGACTTGTCCGAGTCGCTCGCCAACGACCTGCTCGAACTGTCAATCGCCACGCGCGACCGCGACCTCGCGCGCACGGCCGAGTTCTTCCCCGCGCGACTCACGTCCGCGCCGTATCCTTCGCGCCCGGCGGAACTGAAGAATCAGGTCAAATGGGTGAATCTGCACGGCTGGACGGCCGACGCCCCCCCGGCCGCCGTCAACGTCGTCACGCGCAACGGCACGCTCCCGCCCGTCAAGACCGTCATTCCCGGCAATGAAGTCGCGAAGACCCCGCGCACTTTGACGCGCGAAGAGTTCATGCAGAGTTGGTCGGAGTTTCTCACGCACTTCTCCGAGATCGAGGACGCTCGCTTCAAAGTGAAAGAGGCCAACTTCGACGAGAGCGCGCAGGCCGTGGCGGGCGCGAAAGAGCCGACGGCCGTCGTCGGCGCGACGGGCAAAGCGCGCGTCGCCTTCTACGTCATCGGGCGCGACACGGAAGGCAGGCGCGAGTGGGCGCGCGGCGTCGTGAACGTGAGCGTGCGCTACGACGCCTCGAAGCGTTGGCAGTTCGACGCGTTCTCGCTCGTCTCGCTGGATTCGATGGTGGCGACGAGCGATCTCTTCTCGGAGGTGGCCGTCCCGGCGGGCGTCGGCGCGAGCCTCCCGGCGTTCGGCGCTACGGGCAACGGCGGCTTCATCTGGCACGGCGCGGCCGCCGCGGATTTCAACCGCGACGGCTCCATAGACCTCTTCGTCACCGCGCCCGCGCGCAACTTCCTCTACCTGAACGACGGCCGGGGACGTTTCAAAGACGCCTCGGATCAGGCGGGCGTGCGACTGCTGGCGACCGGCGTCGCGCCGCTCGTCTTCGACTACGACAACGACGGCGATGCGGACGTGTTCGTCTCGAACGTCGGCGCGCAAGTGCTGTTCGAGAACCGCCTCGTGCCCGACGGCAAGTTGGAGTTTCGCGACGTGTCGCAAGAGTCGGGCGTCGGCAACGTTTCGGCCATCGGCTTCTCGGCGGTCGCGGGCGACGTGAACAACGACGGGCGGCAGGACATCTACGTCACCTCTTACAATCGCTACGGGCAGATCACGCCCGACTCCTGGTTTCGCGCGACGAACGGCACGCCGAACCTGCTGTTGATCAACCAGCCGGACGGCACGTTCAAGGAAGAGGCGCGAGCGTGGGGCGTGGACGACAGTCGTTGGAGTTACGCGGCGGCCTTCGCGGATGTCAACACGGACGGCCGCGTCGATCTCTACGTCGCCAACGACTTCGGCGAGAAGGCTCTGTTCATCAATCAGGGCGACAAGTTTACGGACGAAGCGAAGGAGCGCGGCGTGCTCGACCCCGGCAACGGCATGGGCGTCTCGTTCGGCGACTACAACAACGACGGCCTCTTAGACGTGCACGCCTCGAACATGTCTTCGACGGCGGGCAACCGCATCCTCGCGCGTCTCTTCCCGAACCAGAGCGCGAAGGACAACGTCTTGAAGAAACTCGCGGCGGGCAACAACCTGTTCGAGAATCAGGGCGGCGGCAAGTTTAAGGACGTGACTTCGGAGGTCGGCGGCTTCGGCGGCGGCTGGGCGTGGGGCGGCGGCTTCATTGATTTCGACAACGACGGTTGGGAAGACATCTACACGCCGAACGGCTTCATCTCCGGCAAGTCCATGAAGGACACTTGAAGCCACTTCTGGCGTCAGGTCGTGACGCAAAAAAATGATGGCAAGGAAGAGAAGGGCGCGCTGCGTGTGGATCAGACGCAGTTGATGTCGGGCGAGGGCTTTTCGTTCAGCGGCTACGAGCGCGACCCGCTCTATTTGAATCTGGGCACGAAGAAGTTTATGGACATCTCCGGCGTCTCCGGCATTGACTCGATCACGGACGGCCGCGCGGGCGTCTTCGCAGACTTCGACAACGACGGCGACCTCGACGTGTTCTCGACGACGATTCAAGGTCAATCTCACCTGCTCTTCCGCAACAACGTCGGGCAGGCGAACAACTGGCTGCGCGTCGCGCTCGAAGGAAGTGAACGAACGGGGCGCGACGCGTTCAGCGCCGTCGTCCGCGTCAAGACTTCCGCCGGGACGCTGACGAAGATCAAGGACGGCGGTTCGGGTTTCATCTCGCAGCACGACCCGCGACTGCTGTTCGGGTTGGGCAAAGACGCGAGCGCCGAGTGGATCGAAGTGACGTGGCCGCACGGCAAGACGGAGCGGTTCGCGGGCGGCGCGCGTGCGGGCGCGACGCTCTTGCTACGTGAAGGCACGGGGCGCGCGGAAACTGTCGCCGTGGGCGTGTCGAAGTTGCCCGATCCGTTGACGCGCGCCGAGGCGTTCGCGCAAGGGTTGAAGATCAGGGTCGGGCAGCCGATGCCGGAACTCGCTTTGAAGCCCTTGGGGCGCGTCGCCACGTCGCTCCGCAAGCAGTTGAAGCCCGGTCGCCGCGCGCTCGTCAACGTCTGGGCGACGTGGTGTACGCCTTGCGCCGCAGAGATGCCGGAACTGGAAAAGCTGCGCGCCCCCTTGGCCGCGCGCGGCATTGATCTGATGGGCTTGAACGTGGACAGCGACCCCGCGGCCGACGTGCGCGGCTTCATCAAGATGCATCGCGTGCAGTATCCGAACTACCTCGGCGGCGTGCGCGCGATTGAGAGTCTGTATGCGACCGACGAACTCTCCGTGCCGATGTCAATCGTCGTGGACGAAAGGGGCGTGGTGACGGAGATCATCCCCGGCTGGTCTGCCGAGACGCGCAAGCGTTTCAGCGTGCTCGCAGGCGAAGTCGTCGGCAGTAACGGCGGCGGCGCGTCCGACACGACGGTGACGAAAACTCGGCCGCGCACGAATCGCCGCTGACGGACACCGCTCGCGCGGGCGTGTGGTGCGCGCTTGTGTGAAAACTGATAAGGAGAACCTATGAGTAAAATGAGATGCAACCGCCCGACAGCTTTGTTGGTCTTCTTCGCGCTCGTCGCCGTGACGGCGCTGCCCGTAGTCGCCGCGGCGCAATCGCCCGTCATCCTCTCCGGCGCACAACTCGCGCGCATCGTGCCTTCGGGGTTCTACTTCGAGGGGCAGAGCGCGCCCACGCAGATGCGTAACGCGGCCGCCGCGCGCTTCGGCGCGAAGCAACACGTCGTCGCCGGGATGGTTGACACCTCCGGCTATTCGGCCGACGTGCGCTCGCGCTACGAAGGCTTCTTCATCATAGACACGCCCATGATCGTCGGCGGTCAGGAACTCGCCGTCGGCGCATACGGTTTCGGCTTCGTGGAAAACAACCGCTTCACCATCTCGGACGTGGGCGGCACGCAACTCTTCACCGTCAACACCGAACCGGACAGGAACATGCGCCGCCCCCGCCCGCTGATGATGGCGCGCGGCGCGGGCGGCGTGCGCCTCTACAGCGGGCGACGCTACGTGTCAATCACGCTGAGGTAACAAGTTCATCTCCGCCCTTTGGCCGGGCAGTGAACGCGAGGCACTTTTTTTAACGCGGAGGGCGCGGGAAGTGAAGACGCACGGGGCGCGGAGACTTGAAAGACTCTCCGCGCCTTCCGCGTCCACACCTCCAGCGCCCTCCGCGTCTTCACCCACGCGTTAACATGTACGACGCGGCAGCACGTAAACGTGTGACCCGCTCAACGGTTTCGCCACGCGCCGCGTATAAAAAATTTTCGTGCTAACACGTCGCCTCTTCGTCGTCACCGTCGCCGCGCTCGCCGCGTTATTACTCGTCGCGCCGCCCGACGCGTGGCATCACATCACACGTCACCTGAGCAACGTTTCCGCGCAGGGGCAGAGTTCGGCCGAAGCGCGCGAGGCCGCCTACCGCGCCAACAACCTCGGCGTCGCGTTGCTCGAACAGTTCAAACATGCGGAAGGCGCGGAGCAGTTTCGATGCGCCCTCAAACTCGATCCGCAACTCGCGCTCGCGCACATCAACCTCGCCGTCGCGCTCTACAACGTGCCCGACGCCGACGCCGCCTCGCGCGCCGCCGCGGACGCACTCAAACTCGCGCCCGCCGCGCCGCAGCCGCTCTACATTCAAGCCCTCATCGCGCGCTCGCGCAACCAGACGGACGAGGCCGTCGCCCTCTTCGGCCGCGTGCTCGAAGTTGACCCGCGCGACACGGGCGCGAACGTCAACCTCGCCCAACTCCACGCGCAGCAACGCAACTACGCGGAGGCCGAGCGCGCCTTCCGCGCCGCGCTCGACTCCGAGCCTTACAACACGACCGCGCTCTACGGACTCGCCAACGTCCTCCTGCGCACAGACCGGCGCGAAGAAGGCCAACGCCTGTTGCAGCAGTTTCAAAACTTGCGCCAGACGGGCGCGGGCACGAGCATCGGCACGAACTATCTCGAACAGGGACGCTACGCCGAAGCCGTCACCTCGACGGGCGCGGAGCGTGGACTCGTCGAACGCCAAACGCCCGACGTGACTTTCAACGACGCGACCGCGAGCGTCCTGCACGTCGCCCCTACGCCGACGCCGCGCCCCGTGCTCCCCCGCGGCAAACTGCAACTCGAATTTGTCAACTGGCAGCAACTCTACGCGCGCGCGGGCGGCGGCGCGACTCTTTTCGATTACGATGGCGACGGCGACCTCGACCTCTTTGAAGTCACGCTCGACGCGCAGCGTCTGTATCGCAACGACGGCGGCAAGTTCGTTGACGTGACGAGCGCTTCCGGCGCGCTCGCGGCGAAGGCTGTGGGCGCAGGACTCGCGGCCGTCGCGGGCGATTACGATAACGACACGCGACCCGATCTCTTCGTCCTTCGCGACGAGCGCGTCGTGCTCTACCACAACGAAGGCGCGGGCAAATTTTCCGACGCGACCGCCGCCGCAGGCATTGCGCCTTACCCGTATCTCTCCATCTCCGCCGCCTTCGCAGACGTTGACCACGACGGCGACCTCGACCTCTTTATCGCCGGTTACGCCGATCTCTCAAGACTCGCCCTCGCGCCGCGATTCTTTGAAAACGCGGACGCGGATTTTAAGAGTTTCGACTTCACTAAAATGCCCGCGCCGAACCGCCTGCTGCGAAACAACGGCAACGGCACGTTCGCGGACATCACTGCGGCGGCGAAAGTCTCGGGCGGCGCAGCGAACGCCGTCGCCGTCGTCCCGACCGATTACGACAACCGCCGCGACGTTGACCTGCTCGTCGTCAACTACGCGGGCGCGCCCGCGCTCTACCGCAATTTGCGCGACGGCTCGTTTCGCGACGTGGCGCGCGAGGTGGGTTTGGACGTGCGCGGGCGTTACCTGTGCGCGGCGGCGGGCGACGTGAACAAGGACGGCTACACGGATTTTTTCTTCGGTGCTGACGACTCGGCCAGCACGTTCGCCCTGAGCGACGGGCGCGGTCGTTTCAACAACGTGAGCGCGCCCGCTGCGACCGAGAGCGCGACCGTCGCCCAGTTTCTCGACTACGACAACGACGGGCTGCTCGACCTGCTGACGGTCGCGCCCGACGGCGCGCGCCTCTGGCGCAACCTCGGCGGCGAGTGGACGGAGGTGACGGAGCGAGCCGTCGCCCCGTCGTTACGTCCGGGCAGTTCGACGGCGCGGCCGAAGTGGTCGCGACGCGTCCTCGCCTCGGGCGACGCGGACGGCGACGGCGACACGGATATAGTCTTGCGCGACGCGGCGGGCAAACTGCGCGTCGGGCGCAACGACGGCGGCAACCGCAACCGCGCGCTCGGCGTGCGGCTCGCGGGGCGCGTGAGCAACCGTAGCGGCGTGGAGTCGAAGGTGGAGATGCGCGCGGGCAGCCTGTGGCAGAAGTTGGAAGTTTACGCGGCCGCGCCCGCGCCCGCGCCCGCCGATCTCGTCTTCGGCCTGGGGCGACGCGAACGCGCCGACGCGGTGCGCGTGCTGTGGCCTTCCGGCACGGTGCAATCGGAGACGGAGTTTCCGGCATCAACGACGGGCGTCGTGGGCGAAAGGCCGAAGGGTGAGCCGCACGTCACTGCTGCGACGAACACGACGAACGCGACGTTGACCGTGACGGAACTTGATCGCAAGCCCTCTTCGTGCCCGTACCTGTTCGCGTGGAACGGCGAGCGGTTCGAGTTCATCACGGATTTCATGGGCGGCGGCGAACTCGGGTACTGGGTCGCCCCGGGCGTGCGCGCCGCGCCCGACCCGGACGAGTACGTGCGTATCCGCGGCGACCA
Source organism: Pyrinomonadaceae bacterium (assembly GCA_030838445.1). Lineage (GTDB taxonomy): Bacteria > Acidobacteriota > Blastocatellia > Pyrinomonadales > Pyrinomonadaceae > JAIVJZ01. Next base: position 8,065 of record JAUZFQ010000152.1, read on the forward strand.
GTTGCGGCCGCGCGCAGGGCGTTACGAGTTGCGCGTGACGAACGAACTCGAAGAAGTCCTCTTCATGGACAAGCTGGAACTCGTTGCGGTCGCGCACCCCGTCGGCGTCGAAGTCTATCCCGGCGAGGGACTCGGCAGCCCGCTCGCCTCCGAGTTCCGGCTGTTCTCGACGCGCGCCCACGCGCGCCCGCCGCGCGCCGCCTACGACGAACACGGCCACGACGTGCGCGCGCGCATCGCACAACTCGACCGCAGTTACCCGGACGACTTCTCGCTCGAACGCGTGCGCGGCTATGCCGCCGAACATTCGTTGACGCTCGACCTCGGCGAAGGCGCGCGCGCTGAAGGAGTGACGCGGAAGGGAAGCGCGCCGAAGGCGACGGAGCGCGCTTTGCTGTTGCTCACGGGTTGGACGGACTACGCCTTCTCAAGCGATAACGTCGCGGCGGCGCAACGCGGTCTGAGTCTGCGGCCGCCCGCGCTGCAAGTGCGCGACGCGCGCGGTCGCTGGCAGACGGTGATTGAAGACATCGGCGTGCCCGTCGGTCGGCCGCAGACTGTCGTCGTTGACCTCACGGGGAAATTCCTCTCGCGCCGCCGCGAGGTGCGCATCGTCACGAACATGCGCATCTACTGGGATCAGATTCTCGTTGACACTGCGGCCACGACAACGTTGCCCGCGCAACTGACGCGGCTCGCGCCCGTCAGCGCGAACCTCAACTGGCGCGGCTTCTCGGTGCAGACTTCGCCCGACGGGCGCGAACCTTACCTCTACGATTACGCGCGCGTCTCATACGCGTCGCCCTGGAAAGTCTTCACGGGTCGCTACACGCGCGAGGGCGATGTGCGCGAGTTGGTGCGCGAGGGCGACGACATGTTCGTCATCTCGCGCCCCGGCGACGAGTTGTCGCTCTCGTTCGACGCGAACGCGCTCGCGCCGCTGCCGCGCGGCTGGACGCGCACCTTCCTGCTCTACGCCGACGGCTACAGCAAAGAGATGGACATCAACTCGGCCAGCCCCGAACAGGTCGCGCCGCTCCCTTTCCGGCGCATGAGAGAGTATCCCTACAAGTCGCCGGAGACTTACCCGCACACGCCCGCGCACCTCGATTACCTCGAACGCTACAACACGCGCATCGTCGGCGCGCCAATGCCGAGGATAGTGATGAGTGACAAGTGACAAGGAAGAGAGCCAAGTGACGAGTGACAAGTGACAAGTGACGAGAAAGGCCGTGAATCGTGAATCGTCAATCGTGAATAGAGAAAACCTGTCTTCGTCTATTTACGATTCACGATTGACGATTTACTTGCTTCTCTTGTCACTTGTCACCCGTCACTTGTCACTGTTTTAAGATTATGGAACACATCAGATATTCGGTCGCCGCCTGTCAGGTTGATCAGCCGAACCCTGTCGAGCGGCGCGAGATGCGACGCAACACGGAGCGGATGTTGTCGCTCGTGGATTCGGCGGTGGCGGGCGCAGCCCCGTTTTTGCCGGTGCGGCTCGTCGTCTTCCCGGAGTTCGCGCACGCCGCGCCGGTCTTCCCGACGCTCGCCGAGTTGAGGCAAAAGCTGGCCGTGCCCATCCCTAACGAACACACGGAACTGTTACAGAAGAAGGCGCGCGAGCACAACATCTACATCCAGAGCGGCTCGATGCTGGAAGTTGATCCGAAGTGGCCGACTGCTGTCTTCAACACGACGTGCCTCATCGGGGCGGAGGGCATCCTCTACAAGTACCGCAAGGTGAACACGTGGATTCCTTACGAGGTACACACCAGCCCGCACGACCTCGCGGGCTACGACGAGCCGTTGTTCCCCGTGGCCGACACTGAGATCGGCCGCATCGGTTGCGCCATCTGTTACGACTGGTTGTTCCCCGAAGCCATCCGCCAACTCGCCGCTAACGGCGCGGAGGTGCTCTTGCGCGTCTCGGCTTACATGGATCCGTGGGGCGCGACCGAGCCGATGGACTGGTGGACGCTCGTCAACCGCTGCCGCGCGTTGGAGAACACGGCCTACGTCGTCGCCGCCAATCAGGGCGCGAGCCTCAGGCACTACCCGCCCTATTCGTGGCCGGGCGGGAGTCAGGTGGTTGACTTCGACGGGCGACTGCTGGCGCAGGCCAGCCCCGGGCCGGGCGAGCGCATCGTCGTCGCGCCCGTGGACATCTCCGCGCTCCGTCACGAACGCGCCGCACGCCGCGGCCACCACATGCTCGCGCACCTGCGCACGGAGGCTTACCCGGTCTACTCCGCGCACGTCTACCCGCCGCCCCGCGCCGCCGACAACGACGCGACGGACGCGCCGCTCTCTTACGAGACGAATAACGAGTTGATTGACGAGGCGAAGCGCGAACTTGATTCTTCCCGGCGTGACTAGGATTTAAACGCGGCGGCACCCGCAGCCGTGCGGCTTTCGGCGTGAGCCGGACGCGGCGGGGCGTTCGGGGCGAAAAACGATTTGACAGGGAGTTGATTCTGTATTAAAAATCTTCGTTCGGACAAGCAACAAACTGTCCTTTCGCACGTCCCGTTAATCACACAGGAATCAAACAGGCTAAAATTTCTCGCCAGCGGTTGTTTATCTCAAGTTACCGACGGGTGCGCTCACGTCTTCAACGAGGTTCGAACGCGCCCCTGTGAACAGCAACTCGACCGGCATCTCCGCAGCACGAGGCCAGCTATGACACACTACCGGATCAGTCCGCGACGAGCCGCTCAACTCTTCGCGCTACTCTTTTGCTTCGCCGCCATGGCGTTTCCCCTCCACGCGCAAAGCAACAAAGGCACTATCGTCGGCACGATCACCGACCCCAACGACGCGCTCGTCGCCGGGGCGAAGGTGACGGTGACGAACGTCGCCACCAACGAGACGCGCGAAGCGACCTCCAACGAGGACGGCACGTACAACGTGACCAACCTCGACCCCGGCGTCTACCGTGTGAACATCGAAGCGGCGGGCTTCCGCACCGTCGTGCTCGAACGCGTGACGGTCGAGACGAACGCGCGCCTGCCCGTGGACACCAAGCTGGAACTCGGCGCGACGGGCGGCGAGGTCGTCACCGTCACGAGCGACGCGCCTCTGGTCGAGAGCGAGTCGAGCGTGCGCGGCGACATCATCACGGGGCGGCAGGTGACTGAACTGCCGCTCGCGCAACGCAACTTCACTTTACTCGCCGCGCTCTCGCCGGGCGTGACGCGCCCGAACGCGGGACTGCTCGGCGGCGGCGGCAACTTCGTCTCCGGCGGGCCTGACAATTCGCTCTCCACCGAATCGAACCGCTTCCGCGAGTCGGGCGGCTCGGTGCTCGCCGCCAACGGCGCGCGCCCCACGAACAACAACTTCACGCTCGACGGCATTGACAACAACGAGCCGCAGTTCGGGCAGATCGGCATCTTCCCGCAGCCCGACGCCATCGCCGAGTTCAAAGTCGAGACGAGCGTCCCGGCGGCCGACAGCGGGCGCGCGGGCGGCGCGATCATCTCGACCACCTTCAAGTCCGGCACGAACGACATCCACGGCACGCTCTACGAGTTTTACCTCGGCCGCTACGGCAGCGCGTCGCCCGCGAATTTCGTCCCGACGCCGACCAAGCGTTTTCAGGACAACACGCTGACGCACAACTTCGGCGGCGTCATCGGCGGCCCCATTTTCCTCCCGGCCTTCGGCGAGGGCGGCCCGCACGTCTACGACGGGCGCAACCGCTCCTTCTTCTTCTTCAACTACAACGGTCAGCGCAACTTCAAACCCATCGGCACGGGCAACGTTACCGTCCCGACCCTGCTCATGCGACAGGGCAACTTCTCCGAGTTGCTCACGGGCGGCACGCGCACTTACCGCACGATCAACGGCAACGTCACCGCGCCCGTCGGCACGATCTTCGACCGCAACGGCAACCCGTTCCCCGGCAACGTCATTCCGCAGAATTTGCTCTCGCCCGTCGCACGCAGGTTCTTCAACTCCTATCCGCTGCCGACGAGCGCGGGACGCGAGAACAACTATCGCATCAACCGCATCGAGGAATACGATCAGGACGCCTACGACGTGAGGATCGATCACAAGATCAATAACGTGAACTCGCTCTTCGGTCGCTACAGCAAGTCAACCAACGAGCGCAACCGTTCGGGCAACTTCCCGCTCGGCTCGTCGCCGACCGGCCTCGACCTTGCATCGGGCGGCGCGGCGGGCACAGAGTTCGGCAACTCGCGCCAGTTCGCTCTCGGCGACACGCACATCTTCGGGTCGAACGTGATCAACGACCTGCGCGCCGGTTACACGCGCGTCGGCGTCGGCATCAACCTGCCCGGCATCGGCGGCTCGCTCGGCTTCAGCCCGAACGTCACCACCGAACTCGGCGTGCCCAACGTCAACATCTGCGGCGCGCCCTGCGAAGGCACGATCCTCGTCGGCGTCTTGCCCTCGGACGTGGACAAGCAGTTGGAGTTCGTCGGCGACGGCGGCCCCTTCACCTTCACCTCGAACAACTTCTTCTTCGGCGACACGCTGACGGTCGTGCGCGGCAACCAGAGCTTCAAGTTCGGCGGCGACCTGCGTGTCCGTCAGGTGACGGACTTCGACGGCGGCCGCGCGGGCTTCACCAAAGGCAACGTGCGCTACGACACGGGCGTCGGCGGCAGTTTCATCAGCGGCCGCGACGGCTTGCCCATCGGCCCGCAAGACGCCGGTTCGTCCTACGCCAACATCCTCTTGGGCTACGCGCCGACCGACATCGAACGCGGCTTCCCCGGCGGCCCGTTCCTGCGCTCCAACAAAGAGATCGCCTTCTACGTGCAGGACGACTGGAAGGTGCGTCCCGATCTGACGCTCAACCTCGGCCTGCGC
>JAUZFQ010000163.1 GCA_030838445.1 Pyrinomonadaceae bacterium
TAAGTCTATCCAAGTCCAATTATGTCCGGTTGAGATCGAGAGGGGTTAAAACGTGAGCATACTGGAATCCATTCGTAAGTGGATCGATGGCGAGGGCGAGGAAGACCCGCTCGCCTACGTTGACGAGCAGGCGAAACCGCGCCGCGTCTGGGAGGAGTTTCTGGTCAAGGTCGCGCGCGAGATCGAGATCGTGATGCAGCGCGAGATGTTCACGCCGCCCGGCGGGCAGACCTACATTCCGCCCGAGTACATCGTCTACCTGAGCGGCGAGGACGACAAGGACTGGCAGGGCGAGAAGCGGCGCGGGCTGGAACAGGGTCTCTTCTACGTGCTCTCCGAACGCGCACGCGAACTCAGCGGCTCGACGCAACTCGCCACGAAATCCTTCGCCGTCGAACTGCGCGTTGACGGCACTCTGGAGAAGGGACAGTTTCGCGTGCAGCCCGTGTGGGACGCGACCGAGAGCGGGCACACGATGGTGACGGCGCGACCCACGACTCCTGAAGTCGGCGCGGCGACGACGCCCGACGCGGCCTTGCAAGGAGACGAACCGCCAGAAGGCGACGTGACGCGCGTCAGCCCGCGCATCGTCGAGTTGTACGCGGTCGAGTTGTGGCGGGGCGGGGTCAGGCAACAAGTCATTCCGATCACGAAGCCGGAGATCACCATCGGGCGCGGCTCGAAGTCGGTCGCCGTCGATCTGCCGATCAAGGGCGACCCGGAAGTGAGCCGCGTCCACGCGACGCTCTCGCGCGACCCCGAAGGCAAATACTGGCTGACGGCCAAGGGACGCAACTCCACGCTCATCTCCGGCCTCGAAGCCCCGCGCGACGAGAGCGTGCCGGTCGCGCCCGACGACAAGATCGAGATATGCAGTTACACCCTGCGCATCCAGCCGCGCTGACGCGCGACGCCGGGCGCGCGTGCAGTTAGCGCGAACCATTTAAAAGCGATGGATCGAGGAGACAATTGACGATGACGTACATCGTGACCGAGGCTTGTGTTGATTGTAAATATACTGACTGCGCGGCGGTCTGCCCCGTCGAAGCCTTCCACGAACTGGCGGATCGCTTGTACATCAACCCCGACACCTGCATTGACTGCGACGCGTGCGTGCCGGAGTGTCCGGTCGAGGCGATCTTTTCGGAAGCGTCCCTGCCCGCACAATATCAAGAGTGGCTTGAGTTGAACGCCGAGGCCGACCAGCACCCCATCATCAGTTTAAAGAAAGACGCACTGCTCGGCCCCGCCTGCACGCCCGCCGCTCAATAAAACATTCACCGCGCAGGCGCATAGATCAAGCATAAGGGGCGCAGAGAATTTCAACTCTCTGCGCCCCTTATGCGGCTTTGCTCCGCGACCACGCGGTGAGTGCTTTTGAGTTCGCGCCGACCGGCCGGTAAAAGTTTTATTGAGCGGCGGCGAGCGACACGCCGGATTCGAGTTCGGCGATGAGTTCGACGAGGAGCGGGCGGCACTCTTCGGGTTCGAGATAGCCCTTGCCGAGCAGCTTGATTATCACACGCTCTTTCGTCTCGCCGTTCACTTCCTTCAACATCGCGCGGCAGAGCGCGGCCAGAACTTCCGGCGCAAACTGCTTGCCCGCGTTCTTGCGAAAGTCTTCGACGACCTCGGTGAAAACTTTGCGCCGCTTGTAAGTCCGGTCGGTCGTCATCGCGTCGAACGAGTCGGCGACCGAGACGATCTTCGCGCCGGGCGGTATCTGATCGCCGGTCAAGCCTTCCGGGTAGCCGCGCCCGTCAATGCGCTCGTGGTGATACTTCGCCATCAGCGGAATGTCGGCGTAAGGGTGTCGGATGGGCGCGAGTATCTCGTAACCGGCGGCGGGGTGTCGGTTGAGTTCGGACGACTGCTTGGCGTCAATTTTGTAGGGCGCGTTGATAATATCGCGCTCGACGACGAGTTTGCCGATGTCGTGCAGGTAGCCCGCGACGGCGATGCCCTCGACCTGTTCCTCGCTCCAACCCATCTCCCGCGCGATGATCTCGCTGTACTTGCCGACGCGCTCCGAATGCCCCTGCGTGTACTTATCCTTGCAATCAATCGCGGCGGCGAAGGCGCGCACCGTGTCGCGGTAGATGGTGCGCAGGTTGTCGTAGAGGCCGCGCGACTCCTCCGCGCGCTGCTCGACTTCGCGCAGCAGCCGGTGGTTGAAAATCCCGACGCCGATGTGCCGCGCCATCGTGCGCACCACTTCCCTCTCGTACAAAGTAAACTCCTCGTCCGTCGCCTTGTCGCCGAGCAGGATGAAGCCGACGAACTTTTTGTGTACGACGAGCGGCACGACGAGTTGGAGGCGGAGTTCGCCGAGCGTGGCGACGAGCGTGTCACCGAGTTGATGCTGCACGAGTTCGAGTTGATCGCTTTCGGAGAGCGATAGGGCGCGCGGGTGCGGGGCGGACAGCATCTCGGCGCTTGCGGCGGCGAACGTGAGGGTGGCGGGCGCGTCATCGCCCAAGCCCCAAGCGGCGACGATGCGCAGCGTGTCGTCGCCCTGCATGTATTCGGCCACCGCGCCGCGACGGACGCCGAGCGCGCCGAGCACGACGTGGAGCGTGGTGCGCACCATCTCCTCGAAGTCGCGCGTGTCCGCCAGTTCTTCACCGAGATCGGCGAGCGCGGAGAAGGCGTGGATCAGTTTGGTCGTTTGGTCTGACATCAAATCATTGGTCTGACATCAACTCAGGTGTGTTTGCCGACCGGGACGCGCCGGGGTTGCGCCACGTTTACCTCCGACAACATGCGGAGCGCGGCGTGTTCGTCGTCGGCGAGCGAGGCGTGCAAGGTCAGGCCGAGTATCTCGAAGAGTTGCGCCGCCTGCGAGTTGACGTTCGAGAAGACGAGCGGGGCGTGCGCGCGCTCGGCCGCGTCAATGACGCCGAGCATGATCGAGACGCCGATGCTGTTGACGAGGCCGGTGTTTTTGAAGTCCACGACGAGCGCGCGGCAGCCCGCGCCGAGGTGGGCGCGGCATTCGCGTTCGATGCGCTCGCCGCTCAGCTTGTTGAGGTAGTCGCTGGCATAAATGACGGCGATGTCGCCGCTGCGCGCGGAGCGCACCGGCGAGCGGTCGTGCGAGTCAACCATTGTTTTATTCGCCCCTTCTAGCGACGGAGGTATTTAGTCATGCGGAGGCGCGTGCCGTCGTCAACTCGCTCGAACTCGACTTCATCCATCAGAGTGCGAATCAGCTTAAGACCCCAGCCGCGTCGTCCGTTATTTTCTTCTCGTGCATCGCTGCCGTTGGTGCCGGCGTTTGTGGGGGAGGGCACGATAAGACCCCTGCTTGATACCGTGACTACTAATTTATCACTTTCCAGACGAAAACGTTGATAAATTTTTCGGTCGGGGCTGAGACTGTGCTCCGCGGCGTTGATGCACGCCTCGATGAGCGCGGTTTTGATCTGGTTGATGGCCTCGGCCGGGAAGTCCAGACGGCGCGCGATCTGCTCGACCGTGTGCGCGGCGATCAGTTCCGTGTCGCTCCCCATCGGGATCACCATCTCGAACTCGTCCGGCGCGTCCGCCCCGGTCGCGCCCACTTCCGCTGCTTCGGGACTGAGCCGCGCGGTCAAAAGTTCGAGCTGTTTGCGACTCGAACTGAATGCGTCGCGCTCGCTCAACAGGTCGGAAGCCTCGGCCGAAAAACCTTCGGGGGCGACCAGCCACAGCTTGAAGCGTTTGAAGCCGCAGGAATGGCCGACCTGCGTCAGACGGTCGCACCAGACTTCGGTGACGGCGCGTCCGGCTTCGAGTTTGGAATCAATCTCGGCGGTGAGCCAGACGATCTCGTTGGCGTCCGTGTAAGGCATCGCGTCGAAGCCGTGCGCGACGGCGCAACGTTCCTCGTCGCCGACGAGCAGCATCGGCGGGTGGAACGAGGCGCAACTCGCCGCGTGGACGACCTGCGGCAGGCGGATCAAATCGGTCTCGGCGTCAAGACCGATCTCGATCTCTTCGGTCTCGACGCCGCGATAGATGCGGCTGAAACGGTCGTAATGCAACAGGCTGGCGGCGACGCGCTGCGCGTCGAAGCGCGCGAGCAGTTCGCGCAAATTGAGCGCGGCGGCGCGGCGGTAGTGACGCGCCATCGTCTGCGGCGCGCGTTTCAGAGTCTCGACGAGCGTGTCGGCTACGACGAGCGCGCGCGGCTCGACGGTGACTTGCAGCCGGTAGCTCGCGCGCAGGTAATCGCGCCAGAGACTCTCCGTGCCGATCTCCATGAAGGTGGCGTTGAAGCTGGCGAGTTCGCGCACGTGCAGGGCGAACATCAGCGGGTAGAGTTCGTCAGGTTCGAGTTCCAGACGCCTGCGCCAAGCCTCGACGGGCGACTTGCCCCCGGCGTTCGTCGCCGCCTCGTGCAGCAGGCGGATGAGCGCGCGGCGGGTCGTGTGCGAGGGCGTGATCTCTTCGAGGATGGAGTTGAAGCGACGGTTGATGCGCCCGCCCAAGATTTCGTCCACGTAGATTTTCTGGCATTCGAGAAAACTCGTGAGCGAGAGTTGATCGCGGTGAGCGGCGTACATAAACGAGGCGATGTAGAAGGGACTGCCGCCGAACAGTTGCACGACGAGATCGCGCGTCTCGTCGTTGATGGCGACGCGCTCGGTGAAAGCCAGCCGCTCGACGAGCGTGCGCGCGTCGGCCTCCTTCAACCCTTCGAGGTGGATCGTGCCGAAGCCGTCGAAGCGGTGCGGCGCGTTCCCGCCGCTCAACTCATCGAGCAGGCCGCGCCGGAGGCCACACAGGACGAACGGCACGTCGCCGTGCATGGACACCTGCGCGATCTCGTTGCCGAGTTCAACTTCGCCGCGCAGTTTTTCGATGTTCTGTATCTCGTCGAGCATCACGACGGTGCGCGCCCCGCGCGCCGCGGCGAGCACCGGCGCGCTGAAACACAGTCGCACCAGCGCGAGTTCGTCGCTGCCTTCGCGCGCGCGTTCGTAGGTCAACACGAGACGCTCGACCCACTCGTAATCCGAAGGGTCTGCGAGGTCAATCAAATCGCGCAGGGCGGGCGGCGCGTTGACGAACGAGTGATCGCCGCGCCGGTGCGCGACGAGTTGCGAGAGGAACGTGTGGAGGAAGCGGCGAGCGGCGGCGGCGATGGTCTGCTCGTGGCGCGTGAAGGCGAAGTAGATCGGCGACGCGCCGCCGCGCTGCCGGAAGAGTTTGTCGTAAGCCTGCCGCAACAGTTCCGACGCCCCGGCGGCGGGCGCGGCGTGGACGAGCAGGCCGCGGCGCGGCGACGTGGAAGGGGCGAGCGCGGCGATCTCGCTCAGGGCTTCGCTGCGCCCGATGAAGTTCTCCGGCGCGATGCGCCCGAGGATGCGCTTGGCCGGGGCGGCCTTGAAGAGGTTATCAGTTGACATCGCGGGCGGGGGTGGTCGTAGCGGTGTTGTTGGCCGGGGGAACGTAGGAGACGACGCAGTTTTTGCCGCGGCTCTTGGCGACGTAGAGCGCGTGGTCGGCCGCGCCGATGATACTGGTCGGAGTTTCGAGTTTAGGCCCGAAGGCCGAGATGCCGATGCTGACCGTGATCGCGCCGTGCGGCTGGCTCTCGCCGTGCGGGTAGGAAGATTTCTCGACGCGGCTGCGGATGCGTTCGGCGATAACGAGAGCTTCCGTCGCGCTCGTCTGCGGCAGCAGGATGCTGAACTCCTCGCCGCCGTAACGCGAGGCCACATCGGCCGAACGCAGCGCGGACTTCAAACACTGCGCCGTAATTTCCAACGCGAGGTCGCCCGCCTGATGACCGTGGTGGTCGTTATACTCCTTGAAATTATCAATGTCGATCATCAAGAAGCTCATCGGGAAGCGGTGGCGTTTGGAACGCTCGAACTCCTCGGCGAGACGCTCTTCGAGGTAACGCCGGTTGAGCAAGCCCGTCAACGGATCGGTGATGGAGAGCAACTGAAACTGCGTCGCCTTCTGATGCCAGCCGGCGCGGTCGAGCGCGAGCGCCATCTGCGGAGCCATTGATTCGAGCAGGTGAAGATCGAGTTCGTCGTAAGGCTCGCCGCCCGCCTTATCGGTCATGTTAATGACGCCGACTTTCCGACCGCCCGTGATGATCGGGTAGCTGATGAACGAATCCGTCTTGTACTTGCGTTCGGCAGGGGCGCGGTGCAACTCCGTCGTCTTGAGGTCGCGCACGACGCGCGGGCGTCCGTCGAGCAACACCGCGCCGGAGACGCTCTCGCTCAGGCGCACGCGCTGCTCCTGCGTCACGTCGGAGCGCGGCCCGACCGCCGCCTTCACTTCGAGTTCGTTCGAGGCTTCGTCGAACAGTAAGAGCGAGCCGCGCTCCGAGCGCAGCAGTTCGGTCGAGTGGCGCAGGATGGCCGCGTAGGCTTCCGAAGGTTCGACCTCGTTGATCTGCTGCGTGAAGGTTTGCAGGTGGTACGAGGCGCGCATGCTGCGCTCCAACTCTTCGCGCAGCCGCAACACTTCGAGCGGCAGCGCGAGTTCGAGGCAAAATTCGTTGATGCCGCGCCGCTTCTCTTCCGACAACTTGCCGTCGCCCACCAGCAGCGCGCCCTTCAACTCGTCGCCGACGACGAGCGGAAAAAGTTCCGTGTCCTCGCCCTGAAACACGAACAACTGCCCCGCCCCGGCCTCGCCCGCCTCTGCGCCCGCCGCGAGTTTCAGCGGCGCGCCTGCTTTCCCTTTGGCGGCAAAACTCGGCAGCTTATTTTTAAACTTGCCCATCGCGCACGCGGGCGCGAAGCCCTCTTCCGTCCGCATCATGATCGCGACGGACTTGAGTTTGAATCGCTCGCGAAACTTCTCCAAAGCAGTTTCGCAGGCGGCTTGTAGTTTTATGCCCGGCGGGAAATAAAAGTCGCTCACGCCCTGCGGCCTGCTCGCGCTTGTGGCGACGCCGCCCGCCTCATTCGCCCCCGTCAAAGCGCGTCCCTTCCCTGCCGCTTCGCCCGTCGCGCTCCGCACGCCCGCCGCGTCGGAAACTACCGCCAGTTGGGCGACCAGTTCGTCGAGTTGGTGACGCAAAGCGAAGATGACGTTCTGGAAGAGTTCGGTTGACAGCAACTCGCGCAGGTCGCCGTTGCGGAAGCGTTCGGCCAGTTCGCGGTAGTCCGTGCTCGACAAAAAGGCGCGCCCGCCGATGACGGCGAGCGGGCGGGGCGACTCGATCCCGACGGGCATCGCGAAGCAGTGGAGACCGGCGTGGCAGCGATAGTGCGTCGCCTCGCCCGCCTCTTGCGCGCGTTGGAAGGCGACGCCGCAGTAGGGGTCGCAGAGGTGCGCGTGCGTGGTCGAACTTTGCAAGGCGTGGCAGATCGAGTTGTTGTTGGAGACGGCGAGTTGCGGCGGTTGGTGGCCGTCAACCAAAAGGATCGCGAGATCGGTTTCAGCCGCGAGGGACGCCTGCACACGCTCCCATTCGGGGAGTGCTTGCAGTTCCTCGTTCTGGAATTTCGCACGCTCGGTTGCGGCTATTTTTTCCATGCTGAATCCGATTGCGTTGGGATGTTCCCGTTGCGTGTAAGGGGCGAGTCTAGGGAATGAAGTCCGGCGACGGGGGTTTGAATCGCGCGCCAAATCCGAACCGGACACGCGGGGTCGGTGCTGGCACCGCCCTCACAGCAGTATAAGTGCCCCGTTGCCAAGAGACAAGAGTATTCTACAGAAAGATTTAACGGCGGCCGGTTAAATCATCGCCCCAAGCGAAATGATGTGTCGGCAATCCTTCTGTGTAAACGACGAATCGCCTTTATTTTTCACGAAGCGGCGACTTGTTCGGGATTTTTTAGACCGGGCGCAGCGTCCCCTTCGACCTGTTCGATCTCCGGTTGGTCGGGGCTGATGCGGATGCAGGCGGCGAAGTGCGCGGGCTTGATTTCGGCGAGCGCGGGCACGACCTCGCGGCACGCCGCGACGGCGTAAGGGCAGCGCGTGTGGAAGCGACAGCCGGGCGGCGGGTCGAGCGGCGAGGGCACGTCGCCCGCGAGCACGATGCGACGGCGCGCGGACTCACGCGCGGGGTCAGGGAAAGGCACGGCCGAAATCAGGGCTTTCGTGTACGGCATGAGCGGGTCGCCGTAGACGCTCGCGGCCGCGCCGAGTTCGACGAGCTTGCCGAGATACATGACGGCAATGCGGTCGGAGAGGTGGCGGATGGCGCGCAGGTCGTGCGAGATGAACAGGTAGGTGAGACTGCGCTCGCGCCGCAAACGTTCGAGCAAGTTCATGATCTGCGCCTGAATGGAAACGTCCAGCGCGGAGATCGGCTCGTCGGCGACGACGAACTCAGGGTTCGCGGCGAGGGCGCGGGCGATGCCGATGCGCTGCCGCTGCCCGCCGGAAAACTCGCGCGGGTAGCGTTTGACGTGGCGCGCGCTCAAGCCCACCGTCTCAAGCAACTCGCTCACGCGCTCCGCACGCTCGCGCCCGTGGGCGAGGCCGAAAGTTTCCAGCGGCTCGGAGACGATCTGCCCGACGGTCATGCGCGGGTTGAGCGAGGCGTAAGGGTCTTGAAAGATCATCTGCATGTGACGCCGCGTGCGCCGCAACTCCTGCGACGATAAATGCGCGAGTTCGCGCCCACGGAAATAGACCTGCCCGCCCGTGTGCGGCGTGAGCCGCAGCAACGCGCGGCCGAGCGTTGACTTGCCGCAGCCGGATTCCCCCACCAGCCCCAACGTCTCGCCCGTCTTGATCTCGAATGAAACGCCGTCCACCGCACGCACCACGCCGCGGTTGCCGGAGTTGCCCGTAAACTTATCCCACGCCGAACCGCCGCCGGAGTCGAAATAGACTTCGAGATCGCGCACGGCGACCAGCGGCTCTCCCGCCGCGACTGAGAGAGGCGACGGCGACGCGCCGGGGCGTTTATCGAGTGCGTCGGGCGTGTTCATCATGCGTCGGGTGTGTCCGGCCGCGAGTAAATTTCCGCAGCGAAGTGGCAGAGGGAAAAGTGCTCGCGCGTGAGTTGGACGAAGGGCGGGAACTCGCTCCGGCAAACGTCCTCCGCGCGTTCGCAACGCGGCGCGAAGGGGCAGCCAGCGGGCAGGCGTGCCACGTCGGGCGGGAGGCCGGGAATCTGGTAGAGCGCGCCCCCGGCCGCTTCGGGGTCGGGCATCGAGCGCAGCAACGCCTTCGTGTAAGGGTTCGCGGGGCGGGCGAACAGTTCGTGTGTGGGCGCTTGCTCGAATACTTTTCCCGCGTACATCACGACGACGCGATCCGTCATCCCCGCCACCACGCCGAGGTCGTGCGTGATGAGGATGACGCTCAATCCCGTTTGAATTTTCAGACTCCTGATGAGTTCGAGAATTTGCGCTTGGATGGTCACGTCGAGCGCGGTGGTCGGCTCATCCGCGATGAGGAGTTCGGGCTGGCAGGAGAGCGCCATCGCGATCATCACGCGCTGTCGCATGCCGCCGGAAAACTCGTGCGGGTAATCGTCGGCGCGTCGGCGCGCGTCGGGGATGCCGACCGTTTCGAGCATGCGGACGGCATGCTCGTGCGCCTCGCGTTTCGTGTGCCGGAGATGCAGCCGCGTCAGTTCCGCCAACTGCGTCGAGATACGCATGAAGGGATTGAGCGACGTCATCGGGTCTTGAAAGATCATGCTGATGCGCTTGCCGCGAATGTGGCGCACGGCTTCGAGCGGCAGCGACAGAATATCCTGCCCTTGAAAGACGACTTCGCCGCGGACGATCTTCCCCGGCGGTTCGTTGACGAGCCGGAGCAGCGACAAACTGGTGACGGATTTTCCCGACCCCGACTCGCCGACGATCCCCAACGTTTCGCCCTGCGCGAGATCGAAACTCACGCCGTCAACCGCCTTCACCACCCCGTCTTCGCTCCCGAAATAGGTGCAGAGGTTTCTGACTGACAGGAGCGTTTCGGCGGCGGCGTGGCTCATCGAATGTGTCTATGTCAAATTGTGTGGGAGACCGGCGGCGAATGGTTAACGGCCGGTCAGACGGTTGCTGACAATCCTGATGGACGAATCGCGTTTGGGCGGCTGCCAGTTGGTGTTGATGCGCACGTGTTGCAGCGAAGGCGCGTCGAGTAGATTGGCGTCGAAGCCCGCGACGTAAGGTTTGACGAGCGCGTATGAGGACGCGAAATAGAGCGGGATCGCGGGCAGTTCTTCGAGGGCTTGCTGCTCGGACGAAATTGTCTGAGACGCACTTTTAGGCGGCGAAGAATTTGGCGGCGCATCAACCGCTGCGGCGTCGCCGCGTGTGTCCGCGCGCGGTGCGGGAGAAGCGGACGCCTCCGCGCCGTCGCCGCCGTTCGTCTCGGGAGGCGTCGCGAAATTCAGTCTCTCCGGGTCGAACATGGCGAGCATGTTGCTCTCTTCGTCAACCGTCTGCATGACCATGCTGCGACGCGCCACGTCGTAGACGCCGCCGCGCAGTGCCGCCTCGTACTCGTCCCAGTTGAGCAACACGATCTCCGTCTCTACGCCGAGCACGTTGCGCCACATCCCTGCGACGGCGGCGGCGACCGCGCGGTGCTGCTCGTTGCGATTGACCAGCAAGCGGATGCGCGGGAAATTGTTTCCGCCCCCGAAGCCCGCCTCGGCCAACAAGCGACGCGCGGCGTCGGCGTCGAAAGCTGCTCCGCGATCTTTCGCGTCGCCCGCTGCTTCGTCGGCCTGCTCCATCGAAGGCAAGAACTTGACGGCGGCCTCGGTCGCGCCGCCGAGCGTGTCCACGCTGAGTCGCTGGCGATCAACTGCCAGAGACAAAGCCTGACGCACGCGGCGGTCGTTGAAGGGCGCACGCGCGGTGTTGAAGTCGTAGTAAGTCAACGCCCCGAAAGTGGCGCGTCGAAAATCTTTGTAAGGCGCAAGCAGTTTCACCGCGAGCGGCTCGATGTTGGCGTTCGTCACGGCGTCAACTTCGCCCGCGCGATAGGCCGACAGGGCGGCTTCGGCGTCGGTGGCCGCCACGAAGCGGACGCGTTCGAGCGCGACGATCTTCGCGTTCCAATAACTGTCCGCGCGTTCGAGCACCACGCCGTCGTCGGCCTGCGCGCTCAGGTTGAACGCCCCGTTCGAGATGACCGGCGCGTTCGTCTCCCGCCGCGCCGCATCGCCCGCGTTCGCTTCCCCGCCCGTGCCGTTTGTCTCTCCACGCTCAACATCCTTCTCGCCCTTCGATTGATGCACCGGACGAAACACCGGATGGGCGACGAGCGAGGGGAAATTTTTATCCGGTCTTTGCAGACGCACTCGCAGAGTGAAGTCGTTGAGAGCTTCGACGCCGAGTTCGGCCTTCGCGGGAGTCGGGCTGGCCTCCGGCGTGGCAACTGGCGACGCCTCGTTGGCCGCGCTCTCATCCCTCCTCGCCGCAATCGGCGACGGCGCGGGCGTCGGCCGGGGCGTCGTGTTAACTTGCGCGCCTTCGAGGTTGGCTAAAAGTCGCGCGTGGGGCGCGCGTTCGCCGAGACTGAGCGTGCGCTGCCACGAACGCACGAAGTCGTGCGCCGTCACGGGTTCGCCGTTCGACCAGCGCGCCTCGTGCCGGAGGTGGAAAGTCCATTCCCGATCATCTGCGGCCGACTCCCAACGCGTCGCCACGCCGGAAACGGGTGTCAAAGTCCGCGCGTCGTATTCGGTCAAGCCTTCAAACATCGCGCGCACCACGTCCGTGTCAGGCGGGGCGGCGGCCAGCGCGGGGTCGAAGACCTGCGGCAGCCCGCCGTCGCTCCAACGAAACTCCTGACGCGCGGGCATGCTGACGCGACCGTAAAAAGTCTCGCCCTCGTCACCCGAAAAACAACCGCCGCTCGCGACCGTCAAGCTCAAGGCGAGACACACGGCAAGCCCCGCACGCCAACGCGCGAAGCGGAAACTTAAAGTTGCCTTGTGTCCCTTTTTCTTCATCGTTCCATTGAAGGAATCACTTCCCGGCCACCAACTCTTTCAGATGTTCATAGACCACGCCGGTTTGCTCACGCGTCTCGTCAAAGCCGCCGGAAGTGTCAATCAGATAATCCGCGAACTTCTTCTTCTTCTCTTGCGGCATCTGCGCGGCGATGCGACGCACGGCTTCCTCCGCCGTCATCCCGTCGCGTTTAACGAGACGTTCGAGTTGCAACTCAGGGCGGCAATGCACCACGATCAACTTCTCGAAGCGTTGATAACCGCCCGACTCGATCATCAGGGCGGCGTCCACGACGGCGACGCCATGCGGGTCTTGCTCCTCACAACGCCGCAGCCAAGCGTCCTGCGCTTCGAAGATCAACGGGTGAAGAATCGAATTCAAACGTGCCCGTTGCATCTCGTCGCTAAAGACTATCGCACCGAGTTTCGCGCGATCAAGTGCGCCGTCAGGTCGTAGCACTTCGAGGCCGAAGGCGTCGGCGATGGCGCGCAGCCCCGCGCTGCCCGGCGCGACCATCTCACGCGCCGTCAAGTCGGCGTCGAGCACGTGACACCCCAACCCGGCGAGCACCGACGAGACGAAAGACTTGCCGACCGCGATTGATCCTGTGAGTCCCGCGCGCAACATCACCGTGCCTTTAAGACAACCCGCGCCGCCGCCGCGCCGCCGTCACAGTGTTTCGCATGAGCATCGCCACCGTCAGCGGCCCCACTCCGCCCGGCACGGGCGTCAAACTGCCTGCCACCTCTGCAACTTCCGACGGGTACACGTCGCCCACGAGCGTGAACCCGCGTTTGTTTATCGCTTCGATGCGCGCGGGCGCAGCGTCGCCGAAAAAGTCTTTCGCCATCGCGGCGTCCGTGAGTTTGTTCATGCCCACGTCAATCACCGTCGCCCCCGGCTTCACGTGCTCCGCGCGAATCAGGCCGACGCGCCCGACCGCCGCGACGAGGATGTCTGCCTGTCTCGTCAGCGACGACAATTCCTGCGTGCGCGAATGGCAGATGGTGACGGTGGCGTCGTGTTGCAACAGGAGTTGCGCGAGCGGACGACCGACGATGTGGCTGCGGCCGACGATGCAGGCGTGTCGCCCGCTGATGTCGACGCCCTCGCGCGTCAGCAATTCGATGATCCCGGCGGGCGTGCAGGGCGCGAAGCCCGACCGGCCGAGCGTGAGACGCCCGACGTTGACCGGGTGAAAACCGTCGACGTCCTTCGACGGGTCAATGGCCTCGATCACACGCGCCTCGTCCACGCCGCGCGGGAGCGGCAACTGGACGAGGATGCCGTCAACGTCGTCGCGCGCGTTGAGCGTTGCCACCTCGGCCAGCAGTTCGTCCGTCGTCGTCTCTTCGGGCAGCTCGTGGTGCTCGGAGCGCAGCCCCAACGCTTCGCAGGCGCGCACCTTGTTCCGCACGTAGACGGCCGACGCCGGGTCGTTGCCGACGCGCACCGCCACGAGGCACGGAACATAACCGTGCTCGGCTTTCAAACGCGTCGCCTCGGCGGCCACTTCTCGCTTGATCTCTTCGGCCACGCGCGCGCCGTCGAGAATTTTCGCGCGCCGCTTCTCTTCGTTCATAGTCAACATAGGCGTCGGATGGGTCGAGGCATCCTAACATATTTCGGCGACGCCCGATCACGCCCGACCGGGCGACGCGCGACGTTAACGTCCCGCTTATTTGCGTCTCCCGGAAGTTCTCCGAACGAAAAAAACGCGGGAGGCTCGCGGATAGTTTGCACTACCTGCGAGCCTCCCGCGTTTACGCGGCCTTCTTTTATTAATGCCGGTGAGGGAACGATTAAACGCGTAAACCTGCCGCCGGAAATTTCCCCGGCGTTAAGACTTTAAACCGTGCGCCGTCGGCTCGTGCTTCACCCTTTTAACGGCCGCCGTTACCGGCCAACTTGTGCAACTCGCCGGTGTCGCTGCCGTTCCCGTTCGTCGCGTCGAGCAGCGAGTTGCAGGTAGAGATCAAATCTTTCAGGCCGGTCGGCTTGTTCAAAAATGCGTCCGCGCCTGCCGCCAACGCTTCGTCGTGCCTGAGGCTGCCCGTGAACAAGATGATCGGGATGCGGCGGCGGTGGGCGAGTTGGCGCGCTCGCTGAACCAGCGACAGGCCGCTCTCTCCGGGCAGTTGGGCGTCGAGGATGATCAAATCATAGTGCTCGTCGCCTTCGAGTTTCTTCAACGCTGTCGCGCCGTCGCGACAAATATCCACTTGCCAACTTTCGAGTTCCAATAACTGCTTGACCGTGAAGAGGACTAAATCATAGTCCTCGGCGTATAGAATTCTTGTCTGCTGCAAATTAGGGCACCTTCCTTCTCCCTGGGTGAGGTTGGTAAGAAGAGTATGCGAGTCGCGTCGGATAGAGACCGGAACCCACCTCGGTTGCACGCGCAGCAACAATCGTTCCCACGGTTCAAACTACTGATCCGAGAAAACCTGTCGGCTGATTTAATTTGCGATTTACAGTGATGTCACGCAAGGTTACGGATGCATTCGGGCGAGGCGTGGGCGGGAGCGTTCGAGACGGACATTTTGAGGTGGTAATAATTTACACGGCGCGCGGGCGCACTCGCCGCGTAACAACGGACAGAAAGGCGTTTAACTTTATTTGAAAGATACCTTGCGGGGCGTACCGATTCGGACGCAGGAACTTTCAGGGAAAGCGCGAGCCGCCACGTCGAATCAACGGCTCGCCCCTTGTCCAGATTTCACTTTGTTTTCGGGGCGCATGAGACTGACCCGCCGCGTGCGGGTCGGCTTGCGCAGGGCGAGCAAATCATTGTGCCGTCCGTTGACGATGTAGGCGAGTCCCTGATGCGTGACGTTGAGCAGGCGCGCGGCGCGCGTGATGCTCCCGCCCGCGCTGTCGAGGGCGAGCCGGATCAAGTTGCGTTCGTAGGCGCGCACCTCTTCTTCGAGTGAACAGCCCGACCACGCCGCGGCGAAATTAGACTTGTTGGTCTGCCTGTGGGCGACCGTCTCCACCGCCGCCGCCGTGATGACCGTCTCTTCCGGGGTCGTGATGAAAGTCCGCTCGATCAGTATGCGCAACTCGCGCGCGTTGCCGCGCAGTGGCAGGCGGCTCATCGCCGCCAGACTTTCGGGCGTGAAGTTGAGTTGCTTGTGATAACGCTTCCGCGCCTCCGCGATGAAATGCCCGGCGAGCGCGGGAATGTCTTCGGGTCTCTCCCTGAGCGGCGGGAGTTCGAGGTGAAAAGTGTTCAGACGGTAGAAGAGGTCGGCGCGAAACAGGCCGCGACTCACACGCTGTCGCAAGTCGTGATTGGTGGCTGCGATGATTCGCACGTTGACGCGCACCGGCAGCGCGCTCCCGATGGGGTAAATCTCCCCGTGGTCAATCAACCGCAACAGCTTGGCTTGATGGGCGAGGCTCAGTTCGCCGATCTCGTCTAGGAAGAGCGTGCCGCCCTCGGCTTCGAGCGCCGTGCCCGCGTAGTCTTCCGCCGCGTCGGTGAAACTTCCCTTCTTGTGGCC
>JAUZFQ010000160.1 GCA_030838445.1 Pyrinomonadaceae bacterium
TGCGCACGCGGTGGTGGCCTGCCGCCGCGTGCGCGACGACGACCCCGACTGACTCCGCGAAGCGACCCGCGTCCGGCCGCCCGCCGACCATGAACTGCGACAACATCTCCGACGCGTCGGCCGAGACGTACTGGCCACGCGCGCGTGCGGCGTCCAAGTCCAACCCGTCGGCGCGCAGATGTTCGTCGAGCGCGTCGCGGTGCGCGTGCGTGGCCACGACGATGCAGGCGTCGCCCTCGCGCAGCCCCGCGCCGACGAAGCCGCCGAGCGAGTTTAAGAGAAACGCGTCCGCCTCGTAGAACTGAACGAAGTGTTCCGGCTCGCCCGTGCCGCTCCAACCCGACACCGGCGCGAGTTGCACGGCCGTGGCGGTCGCCTCGTGCGACTGCCCCGCCCCGCGTCCCGGCTCGTTCATGTTTTCGGCTTCGATCAAATCCGTCTCTCCAACACGGCCGCACGCGTCGGCGTTCGACCTTTGCGCGAAAGCGCGCCGCCTACCACTCTCTAACTGAACACGTCGCCGATGCAGTTATGAATTAAACGCGACGGGCGTGTTGCTTGTGTGGGCATTCCGACAGTCACTCCGGTTTCGTCGAGACGACGGGGGTTTTGAGTATTGCGGAGTCGGCCAGCGTCGCGGTCAGGGGATGCCCGCGCCACTGTCTATCTAACATTGTTCAGAGGGAAAAGCCAGAGCCAGACGTCGTAGCGCACGCCCGTTCCGCCCGCGCGCATGGCGACGTTGAGAGCAGCGGCGTCGAAGCGGCACGACGCGCGTTAGGAGAGAAAGTTGTCGTACTCGTCTTTCACCACGCGGTAGCACTTGCAGGAGGCGGCTTCCAGCCCGGTGCGGTTGAGAATTTCGATCCGGCCGCGACTGTAGTTGATGAGGTTCTGTTTTTTCAGCGTGCTGGCGGCCACGGTGATCTGTTCGCGCGTCCCGCCCATCATGTGCGAGAGAAATTCCTGAGTCAGGCGAAACTCGTCCCCTTCCACGCGGTCGTGCGTCATCAGCAGCCAGCGCGCGAGCCGCACGCCGAGTGGGTGAAAGCGGTTGCAGGCCGCCGATTGCGAAATCTGCGTCATGAGCGAGTGCGCGTAGAGGTTCAGCAGCTTTTGCAGCGCGCTGCCGGTGGCCGTCTCGCGGCGGAGCGTGGCGGCCGTCATCCGCATGGCGGAGCCGCTCCCCTGCACCAGCCCGCGCGTAAGCGACTTGGCGACGCCCAGAAAGACCGGAAGACCCGCCATGCCCTCGTTGCCGACCATACCCACTTCGAGGAGTTCGCGGTCTTCCACCGCCGACAGCAGCGAGATGATGGAGTTGTCCGGGAAGTAGACGTGCCGGAGGCGGTCGCCCGGTTCAAAGAGGATGTCGCCGAAGATGAGCGGCACGGACTCCAGTTCGGGCAGCAGGCGTTGGTACTCTTTTTTCGGGAGGGCGGCGAGCAGCCGGTTCATCACCGGCTGATTATTTTTTGCGGACGGCATCAGGGACGCTCCTTGCTTCAGTCAGGTCTTAAAAGACACAGACGGCACAAGAAGTTGAGCGGTTAAGCACGAATCCCGATGTCGAAATATGAATTCTCAGAGAACGGAGTTCAGTTGAATCTGAATGCTAATCGTGAGTATAGCACGCCGACTCGCTTTGGCCTCACCCGCGGCCGGTCATCGCCGTCGGCGGTGTCAGTGTTGACAGCCGCGTCGTTTCATTCTCTCTCAGCGTGAAGTGAAGAGTGACGAAGCGGGGGAGTCTTACCCGATCAAGCGGTTGTGCTCGATTCTCACCACCTCGTAACACTCGCAACTGCACTCTTCCAGAATCTCCCGGCTGACAATCTTGATGTGGCCGCGCTTGTAGCTGATCGCGCCCTTTTCTTGCAGGCGACCGGCGGTGACGCTCACGGCCTCGCGTTGGATGCCGAGCATGTTGGAGATGAACTCGTGCGTCATTTGCAGTTCGTCCGACCGCACGCGGTCGTGCGTCATCAACATCCAGCGGCAGAGTCGCTGCTCGGTCGTGTGCAGGCGGTTGCAGACGGCGGTCTGCGAAATCTGTGTGATGAGCGCCTGCGTGTAGCGCAACAACGCGAGTTGGAACGCGCCGCCCCGCCTGAACTCCGCCTGCATCATCGCCGCCTCCATCTTCAGGGCTTCGCCCGACCCTTGCACGATGGCCTGATTGGGCGTCGTGTCGCCGCCCATAAACAGCGCGATGCCGACGAGTCCTTCGTTGCCCACCAAGCCCACCTCGGCCGTCGAGCCGTCAATCATCGTGTAGAGCAGCGAGACGTGCGAGGTCGTCGGGAAATAGACATGCTCCATCTGCCCCTGCGACTCGTAGACGACTTCGCCGAGAGTAAAAGTGATGGGCGTCAGCCCCGGCAGCAGCCGCGCGTAGTCTTCGGCGGGCAGCGCGGCGAGCAGTCGGTTGTCGGCCGGTGGGGAACTGTCCGGGGCTAAGGGCACGGGCACACCTCATTTCTGTTGTTAAAGGAAACATGAGAAGCCGACGGAAGAACCATGTTCGGCTCTACGAGCGCGGCAGTTTAAGCGTCGGCAGCATCGGGAAGCACGCCGCCACGAAAATTTATTTGCAGCATAACACGCTATGTGTGTTTTCACACAGACGAAAGTTATGCTTATGCTACACTGTACACGCCAGTAACCACTAAGTTTGCCGGGGCAGGTGATTCCGACGAATCCGACCCTCCACGTTGACTCAGGCAAAACGATGCGTCTGGCTGCATTTCAAGAGGGAAAACTAGGCGGGGTGGGTTCGGCCAGACGATCTTCGCCCCTCATTTTCCACCCAATTCATTTCCACTCACTGCAACTTCCCCTATTCCCACAGGAGTCTGTCATGACCCCGATGCCACGCATTCTGATCGTTGACGACGACCCCAACAGTAGCGAGTTGATCGAGTTGATGCTCCGTTATTCAGACTCCCAATACGAGATCACTTCCGTCCAAACACCCGAAGCGGGATTGCGTCTGGCGGCGGCTCAACGCTTCGACCTGTTCCTGCTCGATTACCGCTTGCCGGGCATGAGCGGCGCGGAAGTCTGTCGCCGTATCCGCCGCACTGATGCCGAGACGCCGGTTATGTTCTTCACCGGCACGGCACACGAGCGTGAGCGGCGGGAAGCGATGCAGGCAGGGGCGAACGCCTATCTGGTCAAGCCGGATGATCTCAAAAAACTGGTCGAGACCGTGAAGCGTCTGACCGGCGAGAACATACCCGCCTCCGCACGCGGCGCGGCAACGGTCGCTCGCCTCTCATCCTCCACGCGGTAAGACGCGAGACTCGCGTCCCGCCCCCACACGCTTCCCAACAACGCGCTAAAAGAAAAGGCAGAAGTGAGTGCGAGTTGCCCCGCCTCACTTCTGCCTTTTAACTTTTTACTGCTTGCGTTCGCTTACCTGTCGGCGGTCTGGCTGCCGCTCTTGAGTTGCTTGAGCAGTTCTTCGACGGCGACTTCGAGTTGGCGGTCGCGCCCGGCAAGCGTCTCTTCGGGCGAGTTGTCAACGAGGATGTCGGGGCGGACGCCCGTGTTCTCCATGTTGGTTTGTTGTTTGTCGGCGAGGTAGACGCCGACGCCGGGCGTGCGCACGGTCGAGCCGTCAATCAAGGAGTAACTGCCCGTGCCGATGACCGCGCCCATCGTCGGCGTGCCGATCACTTTGCCGAGGCCGAGCGCGCGGAAGCCCGCCGGGAACATCTCTGCGTTCGAGGCGGAACGCCAATTTTGCAGCACGACCTTCGGGCCGAAGAATCCGCCGAAGGGACGCGTCGTCGCCTCCGTGCCGCGCGGCTGCCAGACTTGATACTGGCGTTGCACAAGGATGCCGAGCAACTCCTGCTCGATGTTGCCGCCGCCGTTCCAGCGTTGGTCTATGATCATCGCCTCCTTGTCGCGGTACTCGCGCAGTTCCTTCTCGAACTTGCGAAGGCTCGGCTGGTTCATCGCCTGTATGTGGACGTAGCCGACGCGCCCGTTCGAGAGTTTCGTCACCGTCTCGCGACGCTGCTTGACCCAACGCTCGTAGCGGAGTTGGCCGTAGTTGCCCATCGAGGTCGGCTCGATGCGCGTGCGCCACGCGCCCTCGTCCGTCGCCTTGTTGTTGAAGGTGACGGAGACCTTGCGGTTGAGACGATAGTTGAGGTGCTGCCAGTATTCGTCGCCCGCGCGCACGGGCTTGCCGTCAATGGCGATCAGGTAATCGCCGACCGAGACCTTCACCCAGTCCTTGTCCGAAGGGCCGTCCTCGTAGACGTGCGTGACGCGATAGCGACCCGCCTGCGCGTCGGCTTCGAGTTCGAGGCCGAGGTGCCCGGTGGCGGCCGCGCCCGGCTCGCGCCCTCCGCCCGGCGGCGGCGCAGCGCCCGTGTGCGAGGCGTTCAGTTCGCCGATCATCTCGTTGACGATGTTCAAGAGTTCCTGCCGGTCGCCGACGTACTCGACGAGCGGGCGATACTTGGCGCGCATCGCGTCCCAGTCCGTGCCGTGCATCTTGGCGTCGTAGAAGCGGTACTTCATCGTGCGCCAGGCGTCGTCGAACATCTCCGCCCACTCGGCGGGGCGATCAACTTTGACCTTCGCCGTGAAGTTGACGCGGCGACGTTGCGCGGGCGCGGCCGACGTGGAAGGCGGCGCGCTCGAAGCGCTTGCTCCCGGCGGAAGCGGCGGCGGCATCGAGACGGAATACACGAAGTCGCCCTCCTGGAAGAAGAGCGTGCGATTGTCGCGCGAGACGTTCAGGTTGGCGACGCCGCCTTGACCGCCGCCACCGCCGCCGCCCTGCGCGCCGTCCGTCGGAGGCGTGCCGGAGGTGATGCGCGTCAGCCGCTTGCCGTCTTCCTGAATCGAATAGATGACGGGAACTTGCGCCGTCCCCGCGGGTTCGCTCGTGACGAAGACGATGGTCTTGCTGTCGGGCGAGATGTTGTAGGTGGGGATGGCGAAGGGCATGCGCGTCAACTGGCGCGTGCGCCGTTTGAGTCCCGCCCAATCTATGTTGACCGGCTTCGGCGCGGGTCGCTGCGCCGGGTTCGTGCGTGTCGCGCCACCGCCGCCTGCGCCCGCTTCGCCGGAAGGCGACTGCGCCCCGGCCGCCGCCGCTGCCGCTTCCTGCTCGGCGCGCTCTTCGGGATCGTCCGGGTCGCGTTCGAGTTTTTCGAGCGCGACGGAATAGATTTGCACGGAGGGCAGAGAGCTGAAACTGCTCTGGTCAATGCGCAGGAAATAGAGCTTCTTCCCGTCGGGCGAGAAGCGCGCGCCCGTCTCGTTAAAGGAATCGAAAGAAACTTTCTTCTCTTCGCCGCCCGCCGAAGGAGCGATGAAGATGTCGCTGTTGCGCGTGAAGTCTGGCTTGGAGTAGGCGAGCCACTTGCCGTCGGGCGACCAATCGGGCTGGCCGATCTGGCCGTAGCGCGACGCGCTGATCTCCTTCGACTGTTTGCTCGCGACCGTGACGACGCGCAGCTTGTTGTCGGAAGCCGTGTAGGCGATCTGCGTCGAGTCGGGCGACCAAGAGTAGCCGAACTTGAGTTCGTCGAGGTCTGTGATCTTCTGCGCCTCGCCCGCGCCGTCCGTGGCGACGACGTAGAGTTCCTCGCGCCCGCTGCGGTCGGAGACGAACCCGATCCACTTGCCGTCGGGCGAGTACTCGACGTTGCGGTCGCGGAACGGGCTGTCGGTCAACTGCCTGAGGTCGCCCTCTTCGACGGGCGCGGTGAACACTTCGCCGTGGATGGAGAGGACGATGCGGCGCGAGTTGGGCGCGAGCGCGTAGTCGTCAACCTGCGAGGCGAAGTCGCGCACCTCGCTCAAACTCTCCTGCGTCTCGGCGGCGATGTCGAGGTTGATCGGAGTGACGCGCTTCGAGGAAACGTCGAGTTTCGAGATGCCGAAGTCGTGCTCGAAGACGATGGTCTTGCCGTCGTTGCTGATGGCAGGCCAGCGCACGTCGCCCGACTTGAAGGTCGTCACCTGCGCCGCCTTGCCACCCGCTTCCGGGACGCGCCAGATGTTGGTGAGGCCGCCGCCCTCGCGGTCGCTGACGAAATAGATCTGGCCGTCGCGCGCCCACATCGGCCACGAGTCCAAGCCCTCGAAGTCCGTCAGGTTCTTGAAACTCTTGGTCGAGGCGTCCATCACCACCACGTCCGACTGCATCGAGCCGCGATAGTACTTGCGCCAGTACGACTGCGCCTTCTGGTTGTAGGCGATGCGGCGGCCGTCGGGCGAGTAAGAGCCTTGCACGCCCATGTCCACGCCCGCGTTCACGGGCATGCCGCCGTCTGTGCTGACGGTGTAGAGACGCGCCGCCCAGTCCTCGCCGCGGTTCGACGAGAAGAGGACACTGCGGCCGTCGGGCGTCCAGTTCAAGACCGAATCGTCGGCCGAGTGCGAAGTCAATTGCTTCACGGTGCCGCCCGTGGCGGGCATGATGTAGACGTCGAGGTTGCCGTTACGGTCGCTCGAAAAAGCGATCCACTTGCCGTCGGGCGAGAAGCGCGGATACACGTCGCGCGCCTTGTGGACGGTGAGCCGCTGGATGTTCTGCCCCGACTCGTCCGCCGTCCAGATGTCGCCGAGATAGCCGAACGCGACGCGTCCCTGATGGTAGTGGGGGTAACGCACGAGCCTCGCCTCTTTCGCCGCGGCGACCGCGGAGGCGAAGAAGATAAACGCGATTGCCGAGAGGTAAATTTTCTTCATCGTTTTTTCCAGACACTTAGGGAGTTAAAGGCCGCCCGGCTACGGAGACTGAAGACGGGCACGACAAGGCTGCGCCGGGGCAGCGACCATTTTGGTTCTTGAAACGGACAGGAAATCTTTTTAGTGTCCCACGCGGGGACGCGTCGCAGGTTAGCCCGTGCATTGTAAGTAAAACGCCGCGCGAACGCCAATCTTACGGGCGGGGGCGGGAAAAGTTTTTCGCGTCAACTTTCAGCGGGAAAAATCCTGCCGACCTGTTCCCACACGAACAATTTCGACGCACGCAACATGCGTTCGCCGCGCGTCTCGATCAGCACGGCGGGCGGCGTCGCCGCATGTCTCGCATACCCTAAGCCTGCGTGCGGGTGGCGTCGCTGTGTGTCTATAAGTCAGTGCGGGTGGTGTCGCTGTGTGTCTTTAAGTCAGCGCGTGAACTTCCCCGCCGCGCGTCGCGCGACGACGCGTGCGAGGCGTCCCACGAGCGGCAGATTGAGGACGCGCGACTGCAAACGCGCCGTCGTCGAATGGGCGGCTGCTTCGCGTTCGGCGCGCGCGCTTAACGTCAGCCAGCGCAGGTAAGCGGCGGCCGCGCGCCCCTCGGCCGCGACGCCCTCGCGCCCCACACCCGCCGCGTATTCGTCAATCAATTCACGGTAGAGCGCGACGATCTCGTCAACCGCCGGCTCGATGCCGGCCGAGGCGCGGACGCGCCGGGAAACCTCTGCGGCGTCGCTCGCGTCGTAGCGCGCGATCTCGCGCGCGAGCGCGTCGGCGTCGGGCTTCGACGTGAGGGCGCGGACGCCGAAATTCACACGCCGCAACGCTTCGAGTTCGCGCGTCGTGACGAGCGCGCCAGCGCCCGCTTCATCACACAGCACGACCGCCGCGCCCACCGCCATCGCTTCGAGCGCACAGCGCGCTTTCGCAAACACCAGATCATATTGTCCGAGCAGTTGCTCCGGTTGCACCGACGCGTTCCCCGCTCTCTGCCCCACCACGTCGAGCGCGAGACCGGCGCGTCGGCAAGCCTCGCGCACCGCGCCGAGGTAGGAATCCTCGCGCGCGTAGTTGCTGAAGACGAGCGCGCGCGACGGTTTGACGGGGAGCGGCGGGCGCGGGTGGAAGCGTGCGAGATCGACGAAGTTGAGGATGACGCGCGCGCGCTCCGCAGGGATCGACTCTTCGCAGACGAGACGGTCGTAGCAGGTGTCGTCCACGGCCACGTAGCGCAGGATGCGCGGGAAGCGCGGCGGCGACTCAAGTCGCGCGAGCCAGCCGTGACAGAAGTAGGCGGCGGGCGTGTCCGTGAAATGAAGGAGCGCGGTCATCGTCTCCGGGTTGTGCTGGCCGTGGATCACGTCGGGTGGGAGGGCGACAGAGTTCAGATCGTCCGTGACGGGGACGGTCGCCGCGCGCAGATCGTCTGCGACGCGTCCGAGTCGCGTGCTGTAGACGACGGGCGTGTGGCCGCGCGCGAGGAGGCGTGTGGCGAGATCGCGCACGTAGAGTTCCGTGCCCGCGTAGTCCGACAGGGAGTGGTTGGTGATGAGCACGCGCAAAGCCCCCGCGCCCATCAGACGTGCCTCTCGACGTGCTCGCGCAAGGCGGCGGATAGTGGCAGCAAGTGCTCGCGGTAACGAATCACTTGCTCGTAGTGTCCAGCGGCCACGAGTCGCTCGGCGTGCGTCTCGTAGAACGGCGGCCGCGACGAGACGGCCGCGCACTCGTCGTCCGTCGCGACGACGGGGCGCAAACACTCGATACGAAACATGTCTAACCCGGCGCGCGCGTGCTCGCGCCGCTCCGCCTCGTCGCGCGCAAGATAGTCGTCCAACGCGCCCGCCGCGCCGCCCG
This sequence comes from Pyrinomonadaceae bacterium, assembly GCA_030838445.1. GTDB lineage: Bacteria > Acidobacteriota > Blastocatellia > Pyrinomonadales > Pyrinomonadaceae > JAIVJZ01. The sequence continues at coordinate 8,578 of JAUZFQ010000160.1, forward strand.
CGTAAGTGTTCTCGACCTCGGCCGTCAGTTCGGGATAATACTTGCGCGCCGAAGAAAGTTTCCGTTGGAACTGATCGCCGTCGAGTTCCAGCCGGAGCACCGGCAACGCCGCGCCCGCGACGCAATAGTCCGGCCGGTTGACGATGGGAAAGTCGAAGTTTCGGATCGTCCGGCCACGAGCCTTCGACGCCATCTCCACCGCCGCGTCAATCAAGAGGCGGCAGACGTCGTGCGTCGAGTTATAGCCCTCGGTCGCGTCGCCGGAAACGTGGCCGATGCCGTCTCGCAGGAAACCGTCGGCGAGTTCGTCCGCCAGCCGTAGAAAAACCGGGAAGTCGCGCGCGAGCAGCGCGAGGTAGACTTCGCGGTCGGTAAAACGTCCGTAGATTCCGCCGCGCTCGACGCCGTACTCCGACAGGTAGGCCGTCGTCGCGCCGAGCCGCGAACGCGAGGCGCGACCCGAGCCGTCCGTCAGGACGAAGACCCGCGGGCGGACGAGTTCGAGCCAACCGTGGAGGCGGATTTCGTGGCCGGGATGAGCGACAATAAGCGCGGCAGGAGAATCAGGAAAAATTGTTGACATCGCTTCCGATGCAGAAACTTTACTGCATCTGTGCCGCCGGTTTCCTGCTTGAGAGAACGACTGCGGCAAAACAACTTCTAGGCTGACAGTAAACCAACTGCGAGACTGACAGTATAGACGATGCGGCGCGCCGGATGGTTTTAATTTTTGTCGGCCGCGCGGGTGATTTTTTGCCGGACGCGCGAATGAGCAGGGCGACGCCGCGGGCGATTTGAACGTCGCCCGCGTCTCCGTACTACATGAACTCACCTTTTACTCACGCACGATCAATTTCGCTGCGGGCAGCATCGCGGGCTTGCCCCTGTGCTGCCAGCAGCGACCCGTGCCGCGCACGCGCCGCGAACAGGGCGTGCCCTTCTTCGTGCGCGCGCCGCAGACGGAGACGACTTCGGCCGGGTCGGTCGGCCGCTCCGACTCCGTGCCGTCCGCGCCGTAGACGGGGGCGCGTGCGTTAGTGTTCGCGGTCGTCTCTTTACCCGCCGCCGTCGAAAGTTGCGACGCGAGCGCGGGAGAGTTTGACGTGCCGCGTTCGATGACGAGCGGCGGGGGCGCGGGTCGCATCGCACGACCGGCGACGTAGCCCGCGCCCAGAAGCGCGACGCAAGCGGCCAGCGCACGCGTGACGCGACCGCGCCTGAACCTGCGGTCGCACCCGTCGCAAAAGCGGCGACTCGTCCACGCGCGCCAGCGCACGCGCGCGACGCGCCCACCGCACTCCGCGCAGAAATTCGGCTTGTACATTTTTGGGAATCCCCTCCGCGTGTGAGGACGCGCCGCCGCCAACGTCGCCGTCGTCGTGAGTCGGGGCGCGTCGCTGAAAGAGAAACGGGCTTTTCGGAGTGGGCTAGCGCGGCGGGCGTTGACGCGAGCGAGTGGAACGCTCACGCACGCCGCTTGGTGCGGCGGATTATGGTCGAACCGAAGGCGCGGGCGCAAGAAAATTTTTGTCTAACAAACAAGAATTTTTTGCCTGAAGAGCACAAGAATTTCTGCCCGACGCGTGCAAGAATTTACGCCTGATGGGCGCGAGAATTTTTACCTGACGCGAGAGAGAATTTTTACCTGACACGCGCGAGAAATTGCTTACGCGCGCGAGAAATTTCTACTTGAAATCGCCGCCCCTGTTCGTTTCACGCGCTGGTGAACGTTGCACGCGCAACACAAACGTGTTATAGTCCGCAGTCACTCCCGAACGATTGAGAATGCCCTTCTGTGAGGCGTGCTCGGGCGTGCGTCCTCGCTCTGTCGTTCTCCCGCCGCCAGTTCACGTCAGGTCTCGAAGCCGATGGGTTTGAAACTTTACTGCAATCGCTACGCGCACTTCAAAGACGCGCTCGTGTGTTCGGTCAACTGCCTGTACCGCACGCGCTGTCAGGATTTCGCGCTCTTTTACGACGAGCACCGGGAGGCGGTGGACACGCTCGTCGGTGATTATTACGCCGGGCGGCGCGCGAACGAAAGAAGCGTGCCCGCGGCAGTTGCCACGTCGCGCTCGCTGCCCGTCGTTGCGGTCGCGCGACCCATCGCGACGGCCGTGGACATGCGCGAGTTGATACGTTTGGAGGTGAAGCAAGAGATGGCCGAAGCCACATACATCTGGATTGACAAGGACGGGCGCGCGGAGTTGCTGGGACAGGACGAAGTGTTGCGTCGCGCCGCGCGCGGGACGAAACCGCAGACGATCTACAAAGTCGCGCAGGAGATGGAACTCAAGTTTCAACTCGTGCCGCGCAAGCGCATCGAGAAGGCGCGTCGTCTCGCAGAGGTCGAAGAGGAGCGCGCCGTCGCACGCCGCACGCGCCGCACGACGGCCAGACCCGCCGCCCCGCAGGCGTTCGACGAACTCGACGCGGCGACCCCGGCGACACCCATTGCCGCCGCTGCCGCGCCGCGCCGCACGCGCCGCCGCACGCTGAAAGCCGTCAGCTAAAGACGCGCGCCGCACGCCTTGTAAAACCGCGCCAGACGCGCCGTCGCCGTCCCCCGTCGGGCGCGTGCGAGCAACGCGCCCAACGCCACGAGCAC
>JAUZFQ010000180.1 GCA_030838445.1 Pyrinomonadaceae bacterium
TCGGCTCGGTCGGGAGCGTGCTCGCACTCTTGGTGGCGTTTCGCTTCGAGGGGTTGTCGCGCGCCGTCTTCGTGCTCGACACGATGATTCTCTTTATGATGCTCGCGGGCAGCCGCTTCGCCTTCCGCCTATTCCGCCATGCGCTGCCCGTCCACGAAGCGCGCGGCGCGCGGCGCGTCCTGATCTACGGCGCGGGCGACGGCGGCGAACTCCTCTTGCGCGAGGTGCTCAACAACCGCGACCTGCAACTGACGCCCGTCGGCTTCGTGGACGACGACCCGCACAAGAAGGGGAAAGTCATTCACGGCCTGCGTGTCTTCGGCGGCAACGGCTCGCTCAAGAGCATCTGCGAAGAGCAGCGCGTCGCGGAAGTCTTGATCTCAAGCACGCAAATTTCCGAGGAGCGGCTCGCCGCCATCCTGCAAGATTGCGAGTCGGCACAGGTCACGCTCAAACGCATGCGCATCCAGATCGATCAACTGAACTAGAAGAACTGTCAGTTGTTCTTTGTCAGTTGTTCTTTGTCAGTTGTCCGTTGTTCGTGGATCGCAACCAGCGGGCTAAAGATAAACTCTCGGCTTGCGTAAGAGATAAAACAACTGACCACTAACAACTGACCACGGACTAAATGAAAGACCAGATCAAGACCATCGAGTTGCGCGCGGCGTGGGGGCGTGTGTTGTTGCTCGTGCCGGTGGCGCTCGTCGCGGTCGGCATGTGGTACGCCGCGCGCTGGTGCGTGGGGAACACGATGGCGGAGTGGCTGCCGGACGGCGGCGCGGCCTACGCGGCGGCACGGCTCGCGCCCGAAGACCCGCAGGCGCATTTCACCATCGCGCGCCTGCGCGAGCGTAGTTTTCAACCGGACGATCTGCCGGAGGCGGCGCGGCAGTATGAAGAGGCGGCGCGACTTTCGCCGCACGACTTTCGCCTGTTCATGGAGTTGGGGCGCGTGCGCGGTTTGATCGGCGACACGCGCGGGGGCGAAGCGGCCTTGCGCCGCGCCGTGGAACTCGCGCCCACTTATCCAGACCCGCGCTGGTATCTCGGCAACTTGTTGCTCAGGCAGGGGCGCACCGAGGAGGCGTTCGCGGAGTTGCGCCGCGCGGGCGAGGCGAGCGCGGAGAAGTTTCTGCCGCAGGTGATCGAACTGTCCTGGCGTTTTTATAACGCCGACGTGCCGTCGGTGCTGGCGGCCGTGGGCAACTCGGCGCGTGCGCGCGGGCAGTTGATGGACTACTTGATCAACTTGAAACGTCTGGACGACGCGCGGCAATTGTGGGAGGGCTTCGACGCCGAGCAGCGCAAAACTTTGCGCTCTACCGGGGAGAAATTGCTGCTGCGTTTTCTCGAAGCGAAACGCTTTCACGACGTGCTCACGATGCACGCGGAACTCGCGTCGGTGGACGGCACGCCGACCGGGGCCGCGCCGGAGCGACTCACGAACGGCGGGTTCGAGTCGGCGGTGGGCGCGCCGGGTCGCAGCCCTTTCGAGTGGCAGGTCGTGCCGCTCGCGGGCGTGCAAATGGGACTCGACCCGAACGTCAGGCAAGAGGGCGCGCGCAGTCTCCGCATCTCCTTCAACGCGGCCGACACGCTCAGTTTCAGAAACATCTCGCAACTCGTGACGGTCGAACCGGCGACGCGCTACCGCCTCGAATATCAGGTGCGGAGGGAAGACTTGAAAGGCTTGGCGACTCTCGTTACGGAGATCGTGGACGCGGCGCAGCCCGACCGCGTGCTCGCCGCCTCTTCGCCGCTCGCCACCGGGACGGGCGACTGGCAGGCGGTCGCGCTCGATTTCACGACCGCAGCGGGCGCGCAGGCCGTGACCGTGCGCGTCGTCAGCCAGCCGTGTCCGACCGCGACCTGCCCCATTTTCGGAAAAGTCTGGTATGACAACTTCAACCTCCAACGCCTCGGCGGCGGAGCCAACAACAACGGTCGAGACGCCGCAGGGCGCAACTGACCGGGCGGCGGGCACAACCGGCGCGACGGGCGCGGGCGCGCCGCCGACTCAACCGCCGGAGCGACCGGCGCGTCGCGTCGTCGCGCCGCAGGGAGAGCCGCATCGCACGCTCGCCAGCCGCTTCATCATCCTCTTGCTCTGTCTGGCGGTGGTGCTCTCGACGCTCGCCTTCGGCACGGTGCAGTCGTGGGCGCTCGGCTTCTTTCAGGCGGGCGCGGGGCTGGTCGCGATCCTGTGGGCGGTTGACGCGTGGCGCACGCAACGCCTGCGCGTGAGTCGCAACTTGTTGCAGTTGCCGCTGGTCGGGCTGTTCGTCGTCGGGCTGGTGCAAGTGCTGCCGCTCGGCGGCGCGGCGGGCGCGGCGACGGGCGGGCTGGCGTCCGCGCCCGCGGGCACGCTCTCGCTCGACCCCTACGCGACGCGCTTCGTCCTGCTCCAACTCGCCTCGCTCATCATCTATTTCTCGGCCGCGCTCGTCTACATAGACAGCCCCTCGCGCCTGCGCCTCGTCGTGCGCGTCGTGACGATCTTCGGCTTCCTGCTCGCGCTCTTCGGCATGTTCCAGTACTTCACCAACCCGGCGCAGATTTACTGGTTTCGCCAGCCGAAGTTTGCGCAGCCCTTCGGCCCTTTCGTCAACCGACACCACTTCGCGGCCTACATGGAACTGACGCTCGCGCTGCCGCTCGGCCTGCTCGCCTCCGGCGCGATTGCCGTCGAGAGACGACTGCTCTATCTCTTCGCCGTCATGATCATGAGCGCGGCGCTCGTCCTGACCACTTCGCGCGGCGGCATCCTGAGCCTCGGCGCGGAGGTGCTGTTCGTCGCGGCCATCGCGGGGCTGGTGCGTCGCAAGCAGGAGAAGGACGAGGCGGAAGAGGGCGCGGCGGCCGAGTCGCGCGTGCGCGCCGCGCTGGTGCGTGTCGGCATCGGCTTCGCGCTCGTCGTCGCGCTCCTCGCGGGCGCGGTGTGGCTCGGCGGCGAAGAGTCGCTCGCGCGCCTGTTCGGCACGGTCAGCGCGGACGATCCAACTTCGGGGCGCGTGCAGTTCTGGCAGGGGACGTGGGGCGTGATCAAAGAGTACCCGCTGCTCGGCGCGGGACTCGGCGCGTTCAGCGTCGCCTACACGCGGCACGACGTTTTGAACGGCGCGACCCGGCTCGAACAGGCGCACAACGACTACTTGCAGATACTCTCTGACGCAGGGATCGTCGGCGGCGCGCTCGGCCTGTTCTTCATCTTCATGCTCTTCCGCTACGGCTTCGCGCGCTTCGCCTCGAAGGACAAGTTCCGGCGCGGCGTGGCGGCCGCCGCGCTCGCCGGTTGCTTCGCCGTGCTCGTCCACAGCTTCTTCGAGTTCTCCCTGCACATGACTTCAAACGCGCTCCTCTTTCTCCTGCTCGCCGCGCTCGCCACGCTGAACGGCCGCGTCGAAGACCCGGACACCAAACGGCGCACGCGCCGCAAACGCCGCAGCGCGAGCGCGAACGCCGGGACGCGCGAGGGAGAGGTGCGCACGGCCTGACGGGGAAGCTGTCAGTAGTCCGTGGTCAGTTGTCAGTTGCATGTGCCTACAACGCAAATCGCTAAAGATGGAATTGAACAACTGACCACAGACAAAGAACAACGGACAACTGACCACGGACTACTGACGCTCTTAATTTATGACCGGAACATCTCACACGTCTGACGCCGCGCCGAACGGGACGGCGACGCTGCCGGGAATGTGTCTCGACGCTTTGCGGCGGCACGCGAAGCCGGACGCGCTGAATCAGAAGCGCGGGGGCGAGTGGGCGCACATTGCGGGCGCGGAGGTCGCAGCGCGCGTGCGCGCGGTCGCGTTGGGGCTGGCGGCAATCGGCGTGCGCGCGGGCGACCGCGTGGCCTTGCTGTCGGAGAACCGTCCCGAATGGTCAATCGCAGACCTCGCCATCGTCAGCCTCGGCGCGGTCAACGTCCCCATCTACACGACGCAGGCCGTCGAGCAGGTGCGTTACATCCTGTCGGACTCGCAGGCGCGCGTGCTGTTCGTCTCCGGCAAGAAAGTTTACCGTCACGCGCGCTTAGGGATCGAAGGCTACGGCGGGATCGAGCGGACGATCTTCTTCGACGCGGAGGACGCGGCCGGGATGCCGGACGCTCTCACGCTCGACGAGTTGGAGCGCGCGGGCGCGGAGCGCGACCTCGAAGACCCCTCGGAGTTTGCGCGCACGCTCGGCGCGATCCGTCCCGACGACCTCGCCACGATCATCTACACGTCGGGGACGACGGGCGAACCGAAGGGTGTCATGCTCACGCACGCGGCCTTCGTCTCGAACGTCCTCGCCATCACGAGCGCGCTCCCCATTCGCGACGACGACGTGTCGCTCTCCGTCCTCCCGCTCTCGCACATCTTCGAGCGCACGGTCTTCTACGTCTTCTGCTGGAACGGCGTCGCCGTCTACTACGCGCCCTCCGTGGATCAACTCGCAGAGTACCTGCGCGAGGTGCGCCCGACGATCATGACGGCCGTGCCGCGCCTGTTCGAGAAGGTCTATCACCGCATCATGAAGCGCGGCATGTCGGCCGAGGGCTGGCGGCGCAAACTTTTCGTCTGGGCGTTGGAGACGGGGCGGCGTTACGCCGAGTTGGTTGACCGGCGCGAGCGCATGCCGCCGCTCCTTGAGTTGCAACAGTCAATCGCGAGCCGCTTCGTCTTCTCGAAGTGGCGCGAGGGCGTGGGCGGACGCCTGCGCTTCTTCGTGTCGGGCGGCGCGCCGCTGTCGCCCGCGCTCTCCTATGCGTTCCTCGCCGCGGGCATCCCCATCCTGCAAGGCTACGGCATGACCGAGACGTGCATCACCTCGGCCAACCGTCCCGAAGACAACAAGGTCGGCTCAATCGGCCTGCCGTTCCCCGGCGTCGAGATGAAGTTGGACGAGTCGGGCGAGATACTCGTGCGCGGCACGTGTGTCATGCGCGGCTACTACGAGCACCCGCGCGAGACCGCCGAGGTGCTCGACGCCGAAGGCTGGTTCAAGACCGGCGATGTGGGCTACCGCGACGAGCACGGCCACTTCTTCATCACCGACCGGAAGAAGGAACTGTTCAAACTGTCGAACGGCAAATACATCGCGCCGCAGCAACTCGAAAGTCTGATCAAGCAGAGCGCGTTCGTCAATCAGGTAATCGTCGTCGGCGCGGGGCGCAAGACGCCCGCCGCGCTCATCGTGCCCGACTGGGAAACCCTGCGCGCCGCGCTCGCCGAAAGCGGCGGCGCGAAGGAGGCGACGGCGGCAGCGGAGGGGAAGAAGTTTGGCCGGAGCGATCACGCCGCGCTCAGCCGTGACCCGGCGGCCGTCCGCCTAGTGCAGCGCGAGGTCGCGGCCTTGACCGCGACGCTGCACGACTACGAACGCGTGCGCCGCGTCGCGCTCCTGCCCGAAGAGTTCTCCATTGACGGCGGCGAGATGACGCCCACGCTCAAAGTTAAGCGGCGCGTGATTGACGAAAAGTTCGGCGCGTTGATTGACGAAATTTACGACGGCGGCGCGGCGGCGAAAGACGAGTAGAGAGCGCGCGGGTGTGATGTTGAAGCGAACAAGAGAGACGTGCGGGAAGTCGAGACGCAGCAGACCGAGCGGGGCGGGTAGTTAGAATAAGAGCTTAAGTCAACGTCCGGGCATCAAGGCTTTTTAGGCGTCGGTCAGAGAGAGCCGCTCGCGTTCGTAGAGAATCTCCACGGCGCGCCCGGCGGCGTTCGTCGAGACGGAGAGCAAATCTTTGGCGAGGCGATAGAGCGCGAAGGGAATGTTGACCGTCGGGCAGGCGGCCTCCCCGGCGGGCGGAAACTTGGAGAGCAGGTAGAGTTCGGCGTCGCAGAAGTCGCAGGCGTCGAGGTGAGCCGACAACTGTTGCCGCAGTTCGCCCGCGAGCGTCGAGCGCGTGTAGCCGAGGAGCATCTCGGCGGACGGGCAGGTTTTGTGTTTGCAGAATTTGGCTGTGCTGACAGCACCCATGATTCTTCTCCTTCTTCGTCGCCGACCGAGCCTGACGGCCGGACTCTGTTAAGCCCGACGTCTTGCCGTAGACTCTTAGGTCGAAGCGCGCCGCACGTTAAATAAGGCACAGCCCGGACAGGCCGAGGGCGACTCGCGAGGTGAGGGGCGCAGCCGTTCGAAACCCTTGTCAATAGGCGCTTCGCTTGGTCACTAAAAGAGAAACCGTCAATAGCCGCAAACTTCCACAACTGGCGTGGGGCGCAAAGCCGATTTCCTCCTTTTTTTCAACGCCTTGGGGCGTTTGTAAAAAGATGTTGCTCATTCTGCGGCTAACTGCTAGTATTATTTTGTCGTCGGGAGACGCGTCAGTTTCCTGATTCCCTTCGTGGCTGACCGCGCCTATTCCCCTTTGCGGTCATCTGGCACGGTCTATCCAGATCAGCACTACCCACAGAGCATGCGGTTTGTTACACTCTCGGCCTCTCCCCGACAAGCAGGCTGCGCGCCTTACCGGATAGCGCAGGCACACCCGGCGCATGAGTTGCTCACACCGGAGCGTCGGATAGTCGCGATCCAATAGGTTATCTGGCCTGAGACGAGAAAGATGCTTATTGCGTTTCACGCCCCTCCCATAGATAATGAGCGACAATTCGATTAAGGGTGAACAGAGAATGGAGCAGTGGGACTTTGACAGTTAGGATTTTTGCCCGCCCGGCAGGCCGCGTGCCCGTCCGTGGCGAGGCGACTTGGGCGGGTAGACACGCGGCGCGGGTCGAGCGCGACTTCGGCGCACGCGGGTTCACACGGAGAGGAGCGACGAGCCACATCCAGCCTCTTGCGGAAGACTTGCCAGAAGTAACCGCCTCACAGTGCCCCCCCGAATCTTAGCCTGATCGACACTACTTAATAACATGGCTGCAACATCCGCCGATCATAATCACCCATTCGATAATCACATGACCAGCGCCACCGAAGAAGAGTTGCACGCGCCGGGACGACCCGCCTCGCCCGCCGTTGCCGAACGCCCCGCCCGCGGCACAAACGCGCACTGGGTTGACTCCCTGCGCCGCTCCGACGTGACCCGCCTCTGGACTGAACTCCACCGCATCGTCTGTAGCCACCCGCTCGTCCGCGCCTCGCACAGCGCCGGCCTCCTCGTCGAAGGCGGCGAGCGCGGCAACGCTTACGTTGACCTGACGCAGGAACTCTTCGTCACGCTCCTCAGCAAAGCGCGCTTCCAGCACTACCTTGAGACGGCGATGACCGACGCCGAGATCGAATGTGAAATCAGCCAGATCGAACTGACCAACCTGTTGACGGCCGAACTGCGCAAGCGTCACCCGGAGTCGTACCGCCTCGCGCGCCGCATCTCCACCATCATCCAGTCGAGCGCGAACTTCCGCCGCTTCGACGCCGGTTCGGGCAGCGTCGAAGACGAACCGCACCGCCGCCTCGCCGACCGCGTCTACGGCCTGAGCGAATGGCCGGCTGCGAAAGCCCGCCGCAACTCGCAGGACTTGGAGCAGCGCATCCAGATGATCCCCGTCCACCAGCGCGACACGCGCATGGTCGGCTGCACGGGCGACTCGCAGATCATCATCAGCAACTCCGACCTCGAAGACCTGATCATCTCCATCCTCGAAGCGGCCGACGCGCCCGTGGACGTGCGTAGCTTGCGCAGCCTCGTCATGTCGCGCCTGCCCGTGATGGACATCTACCTCGTCCCGCTCGGCGGCTCGGACGACGAAGAGAACGGCCGCATTTTCGAGCCGGTGGACGGCCGCGAGAATCCCGAACAAGGGTTGTTGCGCCGCGAGTCGGAGCAGGAGGCGGTCGGCTACGTTGACCTGTTCCTGCGCGCCCTGCACACGTCTGTGCGCGGCAAGACCAAGCAGTACGACCGCATGCTCGGCGTCCTCTGGCACTGTTACCTCAGCCCCGATCACGTGACGCAACTCGAAGCCGCCGCGCGTCTCGGCGTCTCCGACTCGCTCGTCTCGGACTACCGCCGGCGCATCGAGCAGGAGTTGCGCGCGCTGGCCTTCGGCGAGATCGAACAGGCGCGTCGCTTCGAGACTTCTTTGCGCGAACGCGTGCGCGCGCTGGTCTTGGACGGCGAGGAAGAGAGCGTGGCGGTTTAGACAAGGGCGAGACGGGGTTGAGTCGGCCTGTAAAATCTCACCCGGCGAAAAGAAAAGCGGTGTCACGTGTCCTATCGTGCGCCGCTTCGTTTTCATAGGAGCGGAAAGTTTTCACAGCCCCGCGCGCGAGCACTAGAGATAGGCGGCGGCAAGCTGACGATGAATCAGGCGGGCGTTAAACTGTACAGATGCCGACGAAGCATCCCTTCACCGACGACTACGAACCCATCACGCCGCCCGCCCGCACGGCGCGCGCCGCGACGACACGCGCCGCCTCTGCCGCAGAAGACGAGGACGCGGGCGAAGCGTGGGCGTTGAATGAATCACGCACGACGAAGCCCACCGAAGATTTTGCCAACGTGAGCGGAAGCGCGAGAAACAAGAGCGGCGTCGAACTTGATAACGACGCGCCCGTTACATCATCCGGTGCGCTCGTTACGGCGTCGCCCGCCGCGCGGTTCAAGCGCGGCCACTTATTCTCCTACGTCGGCCTCTTCCTCTTCACGACGGTGCTCTACTTCCGTCCTTACGAACTCCACCCGGCGCTCGCGGGGCTGACCTCTCTGGCCTACTGGCTCGCCGTCTTGACGCTCGCCGTGTTCCTCCCGTCGCAACTCATCCTCGAAGGCAATCTCACGGCGCGCCCGCGCGAAGTGAACCTCGTCCTGCTGCTGTGCCTCTGCGCGCTCATCTCGATCCCGCTCGCCATTGACCCCGGCGAGGCGTGGACGGCCTTCAACTACCCGTTCATCCGCGCCGTCGCCATGTTCATCGTGATCGTGAACGTGGTGCGCACGCCGCTGCGACTGAAGGGACTCATGTTTCTCGCCCTCGCCATCGGCCTCGTCCTCAGCGCGGGCGCGATCAACGACTTCCGTCTGGGGCGCGTCGCCGTCGCCGAGGGCGAACGCGTGGCGGGCGTGGTCGGCGGGATGTTCGGCAACCCGAACGACCTCGCGATGCACCTCGTCGTGATGATCCCGCTCGCCATCGGGCTGCTCCTGAGCACGCGCAACCCGCTCGCCAAACCGCTCTACGCCGCAGCCGCCTGCTTGATGGTCGGCGGCATCATCGCGTCTTTCTCGCGCGGCGCGTTCCTCGGGTTGCTCGGCGCGTGCGCCGTGCTCGGCTGGAAATTGGGACGGCGCAACCGGCTTCTGATCTTCGTGCTGATCGCGGTCTTCGTCGTCGCGCTCGTCGCGCTCGCGCCGGGCGCGTACACGGACAGACTGAGCACTATCGGCTCGGTCAACCGCGACGCGTCGAGTTCGTCTCGACGCGATCTGCTGGTGCGCTCGATCATCGTCGCCATCTACAACCCCGTGTTCGGCGTCGGCATCGGCAACTTCCACATCGTCTCGATCCGCGAACTCGTCAGCCACAACTCGTACACGCAGGTGGCCGCCGAGATGGGGCTGGCGGCGATGGTCATTTACATCGCGTTCATCGTCGTGCCCATCCGCCGCCTCCGCCTCATCGAACACGCCACCTACGACACGCGGCGCGGCTCGCGCATCTACTACCTCTCCGTCGGTTTGCAGGCGAGTTTGATCGGCTTCATGATCAGCAGTTTCTTCGGCTCGGTGGCCTACCAGTTTTCGGTCTATTACCTCGTCGGCTACGCCGTCGCCCTGCGCCGCATGTACGAAGCGCAGACGGGCACGGAGGTGATTCCGCTGTCGAGAAAAGATAGACGCGCCGCACGCGCCACCATCGCCGCTGATTCAGTTGGCACGCGCGGCGACGCGGCGGGAGACTCCGCGGACTTCCACGCGCCCGGCCGCTCCGCCCCGGCCATGACGAGGACTTGAAGGCGAGAGCAGATCGGCCGCGCCCATAGTTCGGCCGCGCTCCACAGCCCGCTCCCTTAACGCAAACTCATGCTCGACGATCAACCGACGACACATCTGAACGGCACGCGACCCAACGCCGCGACCAACGCGTCGCGCGCGACCGGCGGCGGCGCGGAACTCGCGTCGCGACAGCAGCAGCAGCACGCGCCCGTCGGCGAGTTGCCCTTCGTCTCGGTCGTCATCCCCTGCTTCAACGAGGAACGCTACGTCTACAAAGTCCTCGAAAACCTCGCCGGTCAATACCAGTCGGGGCGTTCCGAGATCATCGTCGTGGACGGCCGTTCGACCGACGGGACGCGCGAGCGCGTGGCCGACTTCAAACGCGCCTATCCGAGTCTGCACGTGCGGCTCGTGGACAACCCCGCGCGCAACATCCCGGCGGGCGTCAACCTCGGCATCAACGACGCGCGCGGCGACGTGATCGTGCGGATGGATGCGCACTCGATCCCTTCGGCCAACTACGTGCGCCGTTGCGTCGAGCAACTCGAAGGGGCGGAAGAGGTGGCAATCGTCGGGATGCCCTGGCGCATCCGGCCGGGCGCGGAGACGCGCGAGGCGCGCGCTATCGCACTCGCCGTCGCGCACCCGTTCGGCATCGGCGACGCGAAATACCGCATGCCCGACACAGCCGCGACGGAGTTTGTAGACACCGTGCCGTTCGGAGTTTTCCGCAAGAGCCTCTGGCAAGAGGTGGGCGGCTTCAACGAGGCGTTGCTGGCGAACGAGGACTACGATTTTCACTACCGCGTCCGCGCGCGCGGCGGGCGCATCCTCTTGGACACTTCCGGCCACTCGCTCTATTTCGCGCGCCCCACGATCCGCGAACTCGCGCGGCAGTATTTTCGCTACGGCACCTGGAAGGCGCAGATGGTGAAACTCCACCCGCGCTCTCTGCGCTGGCGGCATCTAGTCGCGCCCGCCTTCGTCGCGGGCGTCGCGTCAACCGCGCTCACAGGTTTCTGGTGGCGTCCCGCGTGGTTGTTACTGTTACTCGCGGTCGTCCCTTACGCCGCGCTCTCCGTCGCGTGCGCCTTCCAACTCGCGCGGCGCGCGCGCGAGTCGAGTCTGCTTCCCGTCATCGCCGTCATCTTCCCGGTGCTTCACGTCGCGTGGGGCGTCAGCTTTTGGTTAGGCTTACTGCGCGCGCCGCGCGTGCAGGCAGAGACTCACGGATGAACTGGCAACGCAAAGCACGCATCCAGAATTTGATCGCCGCCCTGCCGCTCTCCAACTCGCTCTACTACGCGGTGCAGCGCAGCGTCGGCAACCTGCGCGCGGGACGCACGAACCCTCTGGAATATTTCGACGCGGCGCGGCGCACCGTCGAGTGGATTCGCGCGACGGGTCGCGCGGTCGAAGGCATGCGCTTTCTCGAAGTCGGCACGGGGCGCAACGTGAACTTGCCGACCGCGCTCTGGCTCTGCGGCGCGGCCGAAGTGACGACCGTTGACTTGAACCCCTACCTGTCGGCCGCGCTCGTCTTCGAGTCGAACGAGTACGTGCGACAACACGAAGCGGAAGTCTTAAAGGTGTTCGGCGCGGAGTCTGAGCGCCCGCAGTTTCACGAACGACTCGCCGCGCTCTTGAACTTCAAAGGCGACCTCGACGCGCTCCTGCGGATGATGAACGTCCGTTACCTGCCGCGCGCAGACGCGGCGCAGTTGCCGCTCGCAGACGCGAGCGTTGACGCGCACGTCTCGTTCGCCGTCTTCGAGCACATCCCCGCGGATGTCCTCGCGCGCATACTCGCGGAGGGGCGGCGCATCCTCGCACACGACGGCCTGCTCGTTCACATCATTGACCCTTCGGATCACTTCTCGCACGACGACGATTCGATCACGGCGATCAACTTCTTGCAGTTCGGCGACGACGAGTGGGGGAAGTGGGCGGGCAACCAGTTCATGTATCACAACCGCCTGCGCGCCTTCGAGTATCTGGAAATGTTCGAGCGCGCCGGGGTGCGCGTCATCGAGCAGAAGCAGACGATTGACGAGCCGTCCCTCGGCGCGCTCCGCAACGGTTTCCCGCTGCACCGGCAATTCGCGCACATCGCGGCCGAGCAGTTGGCCGTCAGAAGCCTCAACGTGCTGGGGACGTTCTCGACGGCCGCGCCCGCGCCGGAAGTCAGTGGGGAGCGGGAAGCGTCGGAGTTGAAAGTGAGTTGAAACTAAGCGACGCGCGCTTGGGCGAGGCGCAACACGCGCGCGGCGCAAGGCTGTTATCATATGAGCGGGAAGGGAAGCAGTAAAAACGTTGGTTGAAGCGGAACACCGGAAAGAGAGTTCGTTGACGGCGCGTGCGGCGTGGATCATGTCGGCGCGCACGGTGGCGTTCGTCCTGAGCTTCGCGCTGCCGCTCTTGCTCGTGCGTCGCCTCGACCAGACCTCTTTCGGCCTCTACAAGCAAGTGTTCCTCGTCGTCGGGACGGCCGTGAACGTGCTGCCGCTCGGCTTCCACATGAGCGCGTTCTACTTCCTTCCGCGCGAACCCGAACGGCGCGGCGAAGTGGTCTTCAACATCCTGCTCTTTCACCTCGTCGTGGCCGCGCTCGCGTGCCTCGCCTTCGTCCTGCGCCCCACTCTTATCGCCGCCCTGTTCCCCGGCTCGCTCGAACTCGTCGCCTACGCGCCCGCGCTCGGCGTCGTGCTGTTGCTGTGGGTCGTCTCCTCGTTTCTCGAAGCCATCGCGATGGCGAATCAGGAGACGAAGACGGCGACACTTTTCATCGTCTCGATGCAACTGGCGCGCACGCTCCTCTTGCTCGTGGCGGCCGTCATGTTCGCCTCCGTCGAGTCGCTCATCTACGCGGCGATCATTCAGGGCGCACTGCAAACCGTCGTCCTCGTCGCGTATCTCTTCGTGCGCTTCGAGGGCTTCGGGCGTCGCTTCGATCCGAAACTGTTACGCACGCAGTTGAGTTACGCGCTGCCGCTCGGCATCGCCGGATTCCTGTACTCGATGCAGATGGACTTGCACAACTATTTCGTGTCCAACCGCTTCGACGCCGCGACGTTCGCCGTCTATGCCGTCGGCTGTTTCAACCTGCCGCTCATCCACATCCTCAGCGATTCGGTCGGCTCGGTGATGATCCCGCGCGTGGCCGAACTGGAGAAGCGCGGCGAGCGGCGCGAGATCGTCGTCCTCATCTCGCGGATGATGCGCAAACTCGCCGCCGCCTATTTCGCGCTCTACGCCTTTCTGATCGTGATGGGGCGCGAGTTCATCGTCGTCCTGTTTCGCGAACAGTACCTTGCGAGTTGGCCGATCTTCGCGATCAACCTGGCGATGATCCCGCTCGGCATCATCACGTCGGCCTACGACCCGGTGATGCGCGCCTACCCGGAGCACCGTTTCTTCCTGTTGCGCGCGCGCGCCGTGCTGCTTGCGGGGCTGTTCGTCGCGCTCTGGTTCGGCACGCGGCGTGTGGGCTTGGTGGGCGTCATCTCGCTCGTCGTGTTGACGAACTTGTTGGAGCGCGTGGTGGTGGCGGTGCGCTGCGGGAAGGCTCTGGGAATGACCTGGGGGCAGTTCGCGTTGTTCAAGGACGTGGGCAAGCTGGCTTGCGCCGCCGCCGTCGCCGCCGTCGCAACCGCACTCGTGCGCGCAGTCGTCGTGGGCGCGCTGCCGCCGTTCTTCGTGCTCGCAGTGTGCGGCGTGGTCTTCGTCGCCGCCTACCTCGCGTGCGTGTGGCTGTTCAAAATTTTGTCGCCGGACGAACGCGACGGCGCGTTGCGCGCGTTGCGCACGCTGCAACGCCGCACGATTCACTGGCGACGCGCGGCCGCCAACGACGCGGCCGGATAGAATTGAGGAGATTGGGGAACTTGGACGGACTGACCATCCACGGACTGCTCTCAAGCAAGGTGCTGCTGCCGCTTACGCGGGCGCAACGTCTGGCGCGCGCCTCGCGCCGCCCGGCGATGCGCGCCTTCTACGATGGCATGCGCTTCCGCCGCGAGTCCGAGGCGTGGGATGAAGAACGTCGGCGCGAGTGGATGTTAAATCAATTGCGCCGCGTCGCGCGTCGCGCCGCCGCCGGGACAACGTTCTACCGCGAACTCTTCGCGCGCGAGAAGTTTGACCCGCAGGCTGATTTCAGTTTCGCAGACTTCGCGCGCCTCCCAGTGCTCGAACGCGACGCAGTGCGTGAAGCGGGTCGCGCGCTCGTCTCGAACGACGTCGCCGCCGACAAACTGCGAGAGGATGCGACGGGCGGTTCGACCGGGGAGCCGACGCGCGTCTGGCTGGGGCCGGAAGAGTTGGGCTGGCGCGAGAGCGCGCTGGAATATCCGATGCAGCTTATCGGCGCGCCGACGGGCACGCCGACGGCTTACTTCTGGGGGCATCATCTCGACCCCGTGGCGCGCGTGTCTTGGCGCGAACGCTATCACGATTTCGAGTCGAACGTCCGCTGGTTCGATTGCTTCCGCCTGTCGCCGGACGTGCTCGCGCAGTATCACGCGGAGTTCACGCGCTGGCGACCACGTTGCATCATCGCCTACGCGAGCGCGCTCGCCGCGCTGGCCGAGTTCGTGCTGGCGGAAAATTTACAGACCAACTACCCGACGCATTGTTTCGTCACGGGCGCGGAGAAACTTTATCCCGCGCAGCGTGAGACGGTTGAGCGCGCCTTCCCGTCGCGCCGCGTCCACGAACGCTACGGCAGCCGCGACGTCGGCATCATGGGCTTCCAACTTGAGCCTGAGCGCACGCACGATTTTGTGGTTGACTGGCAGAACGTCCTCGTCGAACCGGAGACGGAGGGCGCGGAGTCGCCGCTCTTGATCACGAAGCTGCACGCCGACGGCATGCCGATGCTGCGTTACCGCGTGGGCGATGTCGGAAGTTTCCCGTGCGGAAGTCAGCCGGGGCATCCGGCGTTTGTGCTGCACGAAATTTTGGGGCGCGAACTTGACCGCATCTGGCTGCCGGACGGCCGCTGGATCGCGGGGATGCAGATGCCGCACATGTTGAAGGATTACCCCGTGCGCGAGTTCATGTTTTTGCAGCGTCCGGACTACTCGGTCGAACTGCAAGTCATCCCGCAAAACAACTTCGGCGAAGAGTCGCGGCGGAGTATCTTAGAGACGGTCGAGGCGAACCTGCCGGGGCTGGCGGTCAGCGTCGCGCTCGTGCAAAGCATCCCGCGCACGAAGGCCAACAAGTTGCGCCCCGTGGTGAGCGAGGTGAAGCGGGCGGAAGGGAACGGGCGATGAAGGACTTACGCAACAACTCTTGCGACGACGCGCGCGTGGCCGTGGCGAAAACGCCCGCGCCGCGCTACCCGTCAGGCGACAACCGCGCAGGAAGTTCCCGCGTTGACGACAACGGCACAGGAGTTTCCGGCGCGGACGACATCACGCGCGCACTCCTGCAACTCTCGCGCGAACTCGGCTGGGGCGACTCCGACGGCGGCGCGTTCGGCCATGTCATCCCAACGGGCGCGCGCGTGCTCATCAAACCGAACTTCGTCATGCACGCGAATCAGGGCGCGGGCGGCATCGAGCCTTTGGTGACGCATCAATCGCTCGTGCGCGCTGCGGTCGAGGCGGCGTTGCAGACGGGCGCGGCGGAAGTGTCCGTCGGCGACGCGCCCGTGCAGGGCTGCGACTTCCCCGCGTTGCTCCGCGCGACCGGACTCGACGAGTGGTCGGCCGACTTGATGCGGCGCGACAGTCGCTTTCGCGGCATACGCGATTTCCGACGCACGATTGCCGTCTTCACGGACGGCGTGCGCGCGGCGGCTGAGAACATGCGCGACGAGTCGGAGTTCACCCTCTTCGATCTGGGGCGCGAGAGTCTGCTCGAACCGATCACGGACGAGTCGGGCGCGTTTCGCGTCACCTGCTACGACCCGCGCCTGATGCGACGCACGCACGCGCCCGGCCGTCATCAATACCTCATCGCGCGCGCCGTGCTCGACGCCGATGTCGTCATCAACTTGCCGAAGTTGAAGACACACAAGAAGGCGGGCATCACCTGCGCGCTCAAGAATCTGATCGGCATCAACGGCAACAAGGAGTTTCTGCCGCACCACCGCCTCGGCGGCGCGCGCGGGGGCGGCGACTGTTACCCCGGCGCAAGTCCCTTGAAGCGTTCGCTCGAATACGTGCTCGACCGCGAGAACTCGACGGCGCGCCCCGCGCTCGGCAAGGTCTGGCACGGACTCGGCGTGCAACTCGAACGCGCGGCGCGCATCGCGGGCGACGGGCTGGGCGTCGAAGGCTCTTGGTCGGGCAACGATACGGTGTGGCGCACCGCCCTTGATCTTAACCGCGTGCTTCTGTACGGACGGCCGGACGCGACTTTCTCGGATCATCCGGCGCGTCTCGTCGTCCACGTGGCCGACGCGGTGGTGGCCGGGCAGGGCGACGGGCCGCTCGCGCCCGAAGCGTTGCCGATGGGGCTGCTCGTCGGCTCGTGGAACGCGGCGGCGTTGGACTGGGCGGGCGCGCACCTGCTCGGCTACGACCCGACGCGCGTCTCGATTGCGCGCGAGGCGTTCGGTCAGTTTCGCTGGCCGCTCGCCACGTTCGCGCACGAAGCGGTGCGACTGTGCGGCGACCTCGGCGAGGGCGCGGCGGATGAAATGTTCGGCCGCGCGAGCGCACCGCTCTTTCAAGTCAAACACCCGGAGGGCTGGCGCGACGCCGCCGCTCAGGCGACGGAGAACAACAGCGCGCGTGCACGCTCGAAGTAAACCGCTTAAGTTAAACGGTCAAGGAAACTCGTCTCAACTTTTAGAAACGTATGTGCGGAATTGCCGGATTAGTGGTAGCCCGAAACAGTCGCGCGGAGGCCGACGAGGCGGTCGCGCGGATGATTCGCGCGCTCGCGCGGCGCGGGCCTGACGGGGCGGGGCTGGAGAGTTGGCCGCACGGCACTGCGCTCGGACACCGTCGGCTCGCCATCTTCGATCTGAGTGAAGCGGGACGTCAACCGATGCTCTCCGAAGACGGTTCGGTCGGCATCGTCTTCAACGGCGCGATCTACAACTTCCGCGAGCTGCGCGCCGAACTCGAAACGCGCGGTTGTCGCTTTCACAGCCAGACGGACACGGAGGTGCTCGTCGAAGGCTACCGCGAGTGGGGCATTGACGCGCTCGTCCGGCGGCTGCACGGCATGTTCGCCTTCGGCCTGTGGGACGAACGCGCGCAGAAACTTTTTCTCGTGCGCGACCGCCTCGGCGTCAAGCCGCTCGTCTACGCGAAGGCTGCGGACGGTCGCCTCGCTTTCGCTTCCAACGTGCGTGCCTTGCGTGCTGCGGGGATGCTCGGCGAGATTGATGCGGCGTCAATCGTCGAATATCTAGAATTCGGTTTCGTCACGGACGCGCGCGCGATCTACAAGGGCGCGTCGAAAGTTCCGGCGGCGACTATCGTCGAATGGTCGGCGCGCGACGGCCAGACGCACGCGCGCACTTACTGGTCGCCGCCCGTCGCGCTCGAAGCGGACGACGCGCACGCGCCGAAGTTTGCAGAGGCGGTCGAAGAAGTCGAGCGTCTGTTCGTGAACGCGGTCGAGATGCGTCTGTTCGCGGACGTGCCGGTCGGCGCGCTCTTGTCGGGCGGCGTGGATTCGAGCCTCGTCTGCTGGGCGGTCGCTAAACTCGGCGGCGACGTGACGGCCTACACCGTCGGCACGCCCGGTGATGCGCTCGACGAGACGGCCGACGCGCGCGCAACTGCCGCGACGCTCGGCATCTCTCATCGCGTCCTCGATCTCTCGGCGAGCGATGCGCCCGACGTGTCGGAATTGGCCGCGGCCTACGCCGAGCCGTTCGCGTGTTCGTCCGCGCTCGGCATGTTGCGCGTCTCGCGCGCCGTCGCGCCGTCGGCCACCGTCCTTCTAACGGGCGACGGCGGCGACGACGTGTTCCTCGGCTACCCAGAACACCGTTACCTGTGGCTCGCCTCGCGCCTCGCGCGCCGCACGCCCGCGGCCGCCGCCGATTTGTGGTCACACACTTTACGCGCGCGTTTTCCGCGTCGCGGTCTCGCGCGCCGCGCCGCCTCGTTTCTCGACTACGCGACCGGGGGCTTGGGCGCAGTGACGAACGCGCGCGACGGTCTGCCGGTTTACGAACAGAGCGCGATTCTCGGAGAGCGACTCGCGGGCTTGAACGTCGCGCAGCGCGGCATCGCGCGTTCGCGCGAGTCGGCGCAAAACGTGCTCGCGGAGTTTTTGGAGTACGACCGTCGCACGCGCTTCACCGGCGAATACTTGCCGAAGGTTGACGGCGCGACGATGCACTACGCGCTCGAAGCGCGCTCGCCGTTCCTCGATCAGAAGTTGTGGGAGTACGCGGCCGCGCTGCCGCTCGACCTGCGTCTCAGGCGCGGCGGGTTGAAAGCGATCTTGCGCGAGTTGGCGCGTCGGCGCGTCGGCGAGCGCGTGGCGCGCGGGCGCAAGCGCGGCTTCGGCATCCCGGCGGGGCGTTGGATGGCGGGGCGCTGGCGCGCGCGCGTGGAAGAGACGCTGCGCGATTCCATCCTCGGCCAAGAGGGTTGGATTGACGCGCAGGCCGCGCTCAAGAAGTTTGCGCGCGAAGTTGAACAGGGCGAGGCGTCTTTGCAGACGTGGTATCTCTACGTGTTGGAGACGTGGATGCGCCACGAGCGCGCGGCGAACGTCTTCGAGCCGCCCGCAGGCGATGTCGAGCGGCTGACGATGGCGACGCTCAAGGCGCGCGAGACGACGGACTCAAGCGCGCGAGTCGTGGCTGTCAACACTCGAACCGGAGACAGCCACGCGGCTTGATAGTCAACTAAAGTTAATCCCAAGTTGCTCCAAAGTTAATTCGATGAAACCGAACGTCCTCCTCTTCATAGACAGCTTCGCGCAGGGCGGAACCGAGCGGCAGGTGGTGCAACTCGCGCGCCTGCTGGCGGAGAGTGGGCGTTACCGCATCCACCTCGCGTGCCTGAGCGGCGAGGGCGTGCTGCGCGCAGAGGCGGAGCGTTACGGCTTCACGGACGTTCCCGAATTTCCGCTCACCTCCTTTTACGACCGCAACATGCTCGCGCAACTGCGCCGCTGCGCCGCGCTCATCCGCGAACGCGAGATTGACATCGTGGAGACGCACGACTTCTACACCAACATCTTCGGCATGACAGCCGCCGCGCTCGCGCGTCGCCGCGGCGGCGCGCGCATCGCCTCGCGGCGCGAAACCGACGGCACGAAGACGCGCAAGCAGAAGTGGGTGCAGCAACGCGCGTTCGCGCTCGCCGACGCTATCGTCGCCAACGCCGAAGCGGTCAAACGCGAGTTGATCCGAGACGGCGTGCCCGACGCGAAAATTCAGACGATCTATAACGGCATGGACACGTCGAGGGTCGCGCCGCGCCCCGACCTCCAACGCGCGGACGCGCTCGCGCTTCTCGGTCTGCCGCCGGAGGGCACGCAACGTTTCGTCAGCATCGTCGCCAACATGCGCCACGCCAACAAGGATCAGGCGACTTTCCTGCGCGCCGCGCGCCGCGTCGCCGAAGACGTGCCGGAGGCGGCGTTCGTGCTCGCGGGCGAGGGCGAACTGCGCGCGTCGCTCGTCGCGCTCGCGGCCGAACTCGGTCTGGCGGAACGCGCCTTCTTCACGGGGCGTTGCGCCGACGTGCCGGAACTGCTCGCCGTCTCCGAGGTGTGCGTGCTCAGTTCAAACGGGACGGAAGGTTTCTCCAACTCGATCATCGAGTACATGGCCGCCGCGCGACCCGTAGTGGCGACGGACATCGGCGGCGCGCGCGAGGCCATCGTCGAAGGCGAGACCGGCTACGTCGTCCAACCGGGCGACGACGCGGCGCTGGCCGAACGTATCGTCTCGTTGCTCAAAGACCCGGAGCGGGCGCGACGGATGGGCGAGCGCGGCTTAGAGGTCGTCAGGGAAAAGTTTTCCTGCGCGGCGCAGGTTGAGAGCGTCGAGAATCTGTACGAGCGTCTGCTGTCGGAGAAACGCGCCGCGCGGGAGACGGGCATTGAGGCGAGCGCACGCCACGAGAGCGCGCGCTGACGTTGACGGGCGAAACGCTTATGACGGAACGAGTGAACGAGAACATTGACGCGACGCGTACGACTGCCGAAACGCACGAGACGCATGCGACGCCGAAGAGTCGGCGCGTGCGCGTGCTGATCGTCGCGCCGTCGCTTGGCATCCTCGGCGGTCAGGCGGTGCAGGCGGCGCGTCTGCTCGCGCGCTTCGAGGCCGAGCCGTCGCTCGAAGTTTCGTTCCTGCCGGTCAACCCGCGCCTGCCCGGAATGCTCGGCCGCTTGCAGTCTGTCAAGTACGTCCGCACCGTTCTGACTTCCATCGCCTACGTCGCGTCGCTGCTCGCGCGCGTGCGCGCGTTCGACGTGATCCACGTCTTCTCGGCTTCCTACACGTCCTTCGTGCTCGCGCCGACGCCCGCCATCCTCGTCGCCAAACTCTACGGCAAAAAGATCGTCCTCAATTACCGGAGCGGCGAGGCCGAAGATCATCTCACGCGCTGGCGGCGCACCGCGCTCCCCACGATTCGTCTGGTTGACGAGGTGGCCGTGCCTTCCGGCTATCTGGTGGACGTGTTCGCGCGCTTCGGACTCGGCGCGCGCTCGATCTATAACTTCGTCGAGACTGAGCGTTTTCGTTTCCGCACGCGCCGCCCGCTGCGCCCGGTCTTTCTCTCTAATCGCAACCTCGAACCTCTCTACAACGTCGGTTGCATCCTGCGTGCCTTCGCCATCATCCAGCGGCGTTTCCCCGAAGCGTCCTTGACCGTCGCGGGCGACGGCAGCCAACGCGCCGAACTTGAACAACTCGCGCGCGAACTCAAACTCAATCACACGGAGTTTGTCGGCAGCGTCGCGCAGTCGCGGATGCCCGAACTATGCGAGCGCGCGGACATCTACCTGAACAGTTCCAATATAGACAACATGCCCGGCTCGATCATCGAGGCGTATGCCGCCGGGTTGCCCGTCGTGACGACGGACGCGGGCGGCATTCCTTACATCCTCGCCGACGGGCAGACGGGCTTGATGGTCGGGCGCGGCGATCACGAGGCGTTGGCCGCCGCCGCGATCAGTCTGTTGGAGGACGAAGCGTTGGCCGAACGGCTGGCCGCGAACGCGCTCGCCGCGTGTCGCCAGTACAGTTGGGCGGCGGTGCGCGACGAATGGCTCAAACTCTATTTCGAGTTGGCGGATGAGAGCGCCGCTATCAGGCCGCCGGTCGCGAGGCCGTCGCGGGTCGGAATCGAATGATCAAAGTTCTGCGAAAATTGAAGGGACGGAGTTTGACGGAACTGCGCGTGCGCGGCGGGCAGGCGGCTGCCTGTCTGGCCGAACGCGCCGGGCTGTCGGCCGACGCGCGCGTGCCCGGCGATGACGCGTTCTATCACTTGCTCGACAAGTCGCAGTTTCAAAGCGACCACGGCGAGCCGCTCACGCCGGAATCGCTGTTCACACATTTTCGCTCAACCAAATCTCACCCGTTCTTCGCCGCCTTCAACGATTCGCAAGAGACGCGCGCCGTGCTCGGCAGTCGCTTCGGCGGGCGCGGGCGCGAGTTGTTAGTCGAACGCGCGGAGCGCATCGTCGCAGGTCAGTTCGACCTGCTCGGCCTCCGCGGCCTCGACTTCGGCGATCCGGTTGACTGGCATCTCGAACCCGTCGCCGTGAAGCGCACGCCGCTCGCGCATTGGAGTCGCATTGACTACTTAAACGCGTCGGTGGCGGGCGACAAAAAGATCACGTGGGAGTTGAACCGCCAGCAGTATTTCGCGGTGCTCGGCCGCGCCTACTGGCACACCGGCGACGAGCGTTACGCCGAAACTTTCGCGCGCCACCTCGCGGCGTGGATGCAGGCCAACCCGCCGAAGCGCGGCATCAACTGGGCGAGCAGTCTTGAAGTCGCCTTCCGCGCGATCTCGTGGCTGTGGTCGCTCCAGTTCTTCAAACATTCGATGCACCTCACGCCCGCGCTCTACGCGCGCGCGCTCAAGTTCCTGCACCTCCACGCGCGCCACCTCGAAACGAACCTCTCGACCTACTTCAGCCCGAACACGCACCTGACGGGCGAGGCGCTCGGCCTCTTCTACCTCGGTACGCTGCTGCCGGAGTTTCGCGCGGCCGCGCGCTGGCGTGCGACGGGCGCGCGCATACTTTTTGATCAACTCGAAAGACAGGTGCGCCCCGACGGCGTCTACTTCGAGCAGTCGAGTTACTACCAACGCTACACGACCGACTTCTACACGCACTTCCTCGCGCTCCTCCGAGCCGGTGGCGATGGTGATGCCACGCGCGGAGAGTCGCGTGAAGAGTTGCGCCGAGAGTTGCCGGAAGTGAAGTTGCTCGAAGGGAAGTTGCAGGCGTTGCTCGATCACTTGACGCACCTGACGCTGCCCGACGGCACGACGCCGCTCTTCGGCGACGAGGACGGCGGCCGCTTCGTCTGGTTCGACGAGCGCGCGCCGAACGATTTTCGCGCGACGCTCGCCAACGGCGCGTCGCTCTTCCGGCGCGGCGATTACAAGCACGTCGCGCGCGAGGCGACCGAAGAGACGCTCTGGCTGCTCGGCGCGCGCGGCCTCTCAAACTTCGACGCCCTCGAAGCACACGCGCCCGCCGGAGACTCGCGCGCCTTCCACGACGGCGGCTACTACGTGATGCGCGACGGCTGGGCTGCCGACAGCAACTACCTCTTGCTCGACTGCGGGCCGCACGGCTCTCTGAACGGCGCGCACGCGCACGCCGACGCGCTCGCCCTCTTAGGGTTGGCCGCGCGCGGCCGCCACCTGCTCGTTGATTCCGGCACTTACACCTACACGGGATCGAGCGCGTCGCGCGACTACTTCCGCGGCACGGCGGCGCACAACACGCTCGTCGTTGACAACCAATCGTCGTCCATCCCCGAGAGCGCGTTCCGCTGGCGGCAACAGGCGCGCGCGACGTGCCGCCAGTGGCTCAGCCGCGCGCGCTTCGATCTCTTCGAGGGCGCGCACGACGGCTACGAGCGTCTCGACGCGCCCGTCACACACGTCCGCAGCGTCCTCTTCGTCAAGGGCGATTACTGGATCGTGCGCGACCGCGTGGAGACCTCCGGCACGCACGACTACGCGCTGAACTTTCACTTCGACGCGCGCACTCAACTATCAACCGCGACGGAAGAGGGCGCGGCCGTCACACGCACGCTCACGGGCGACCGTAGCGACGATAACAGTGACGATAAGGGCGGCGGTAAGAGCAGCAACAGCGGCGGCGACGCAAGCGGCGACAACGACGACCGCGCGGCGGGTCTCGATTTGTTCGCCTTTGCGCGTGGTGGCGTGTGGCGCAAGCACGAGGCTCTGCGTTCGGCGTGTTACGGCGAGGCCGTGCCCGCCCCCGTCTGCACGCTCGCCTTCGCGGGCGGCGCGCAGGAAGTTTTCACACTGCTCGTCCCGCGCGGCGGCGCACACGAGAAGAACGAGGGCACGCTGGAAACCTCCGCGCGCGAGATCGAAGCCGTCGGCGGGCGCGCGTTTGAATTGAGAATCGCGGGGTCGTCATCAACGCGCGATCTCCTGCTGGTGCGGGCGGAGGGCGCGAGTTCAATCGAGACCGCGCGCCTCGCTTCAAATTTCGCGTGGACGTGGCTGCGCTTCGACGGCGACGACGAGACCGAGCCGCGAGAGTTGATCGCCGTCGGCGGCAACTCTCTCAGTCTCGACGGGCGGGAAATCTTGCGCGCACGCCAACCGGGCGCGCGCTTCAACTACGTCACCGCGCGACGCGCGGGCGACGAACTAACAGCCGACACGGACGCGGGCGAAGACTTCTTCCTCGCCCTCTCCGGCGCGCGGCACGACGAAGAACTGATAAGAAGTGACAAGTGACAAGTGATGAGTGACAAGTTAAAAACAGAACTTGTCTTTGCTTTAACTCGTCACATGTCACATGTCACTTGTCGCTAAAAATATGTGCGGGATT
Source organism: Pyrinomonadaceae bacterium (assembly GCA_030838445.1). GTDB lineage: Bacteria > Acidobacteriota > Blastocatellia > Pyrinomonadales > Pyrinomonadaceae > JAIVJZ01. Next base: position 23,882 of record JAUZFQ010000180.1, read on the forward strand.
AACGGAATTGCATATTCGGGGCGGGCGCGCGAGGGGCGCGTGGAGGCGGCAGACCTCGTGCGGATGCGCGACGTGATGACGCATCGCGGGCCGGACGATAGTGGGCTGCTGGTGGACGGCGCGGTCGGCCTCGGTCATCGCCGTTTGTCCATCGTGGACGTGTCGGCGGGTCATCAGCCGATGACGAATGAGGACGATTCGCTCCACATCGTCTTCAACGGCGAAATCTACAACCACGCCGGGCATCGCCCCGCGCTCGAAGCGTGCGGCCATCGCTACCGCACACACTGCGACACGGAGACGATCCTCCATCTCTACGAGGAGCACGGCGCGCGGTGCGTCGAACACCTGCGCGGCATGTTCGCGTTCGCCATCTGGGATCAGAGGCGGCGCGAGTTGTTCATCGCGCGCGACCGCCTCGGCGTCAAACCGCTCTACTACGTCCACCGCGCCGACGGCTCGCTCTTCTTCGCCTCCGAGATCAAATCGCTGCTCGCGGCGCGCGGTGTCCCCCGCCCGGAGATCAACTACGCGGCGCTCCCGGACTATCTCGCCAACCACGGCACGTCGGCCGAAGAGACGCTCTTCGCAGGGGTCAAGCGACTGCTCCCCGGCCACACCCTGCTGTGGCGCGCGAACGGCGAAATCAAGATCGAGAAATACTGGGACATCAATTTCGCGGATGATGAAGACGGCGGCGAGTCGTCGTCGCCGCGACGAAGCGACGCGGACTACATCGCCGAGTGGTCGGAGTTGTTTCGCAAGTCGGTCGAGCTTCGTTTGATGGCCGACGTGCCGCTCGGCATGTTCCTCTCCGGCGGCATTGATTCCTCCGCCATCGCCGCCGTGATGAGCGGCATGGTGAGCGCGCCCGTCAAGACTTTCTCCGTCGCCTTCGCCGAGCGCGAGGCCAACGAACTCCACTACGCGCGGCTCGTCGCCGAACAATTCAAGACGGATCACCACGAGACAATCGTGAGTCCCGAAGATTTCTTCGCCGCGCTGCCGCGCCTCGTCTGGCACGAGGACGAACCGCTCGCGCACCCTTCGAGCGTCGCGCTCTACTTCGTCTCGCGCCTCGCCGCACGGCACGTCAAAGTGGTCTTGACGGGCGAGGGCAGCGACGAGATGCTCGGCGGTTACGAGCGTTACTACAAGACCATTTACAACCTCGCACTCGCGCCCGCTTATCAAAAACTGACGACCGCAAGTGTGCGCGGCGCGCTCGCACGTCGCATCGAAAGTTTGCCGCTCGACTCGAAGGTGCGGCACAAGTTGCGGCGCACCTTCCTCTGCCTGCCGCCGGACATCGAGAGCCTCTACTTCGACAACTTCGCCGTCTTCACGCGCACGATGCAAGGAGAGATGTTGACGCCGGAGGCACGCGAACGCGCCGGGGGCGTCGAGCCTTACCGAGATATGCGCCGCTACTTCGAGGCGGGCGGCGCGCGCCGTTCGCTCCTCAACCGCATGCTCTACGCCGACACGAAAACTTATCTCCACGAACTCTTGATGAAGCAGGATCAGATGAGCATGGCCGCTTCCATCGAGAGCCGCGTGCCGTTCCTCGATCACCGGCTCGTGGAGTTTACGGCGCGCCTGCCGCAACACCTGAAACTGCGGCGCGGCTGGACGACGAAGTACATCCTGCGCGAGAGCATGAAGAACGTGCTGCCCGCGCCCATCCTCTCGCGCAAGAAGATGGGCTTCCCCGTCCCCGTCGGCGCGTGGTTTCGCGGGGCGTATCGCGGCATCGTTGAAGAGTACGTGTTGTCGGAACGCGCTGCCGCGCGCGGCCTGTTCGATCAAACTTACGTCCGCGAACTCGCGGCGCGGCATCAGGCGGGCGAGAACCACACGGAACGCCTGTGGTCGCTCGTCAACGTGGAAATCTGGCTGCGGCAGTTCATGGACGGCGAGGCCGCCATCGCACCCGAAGAGACGAAGGGCGAGATCGCGTCCGCCGTCGCCTGACACTTCTGCACATCACACACACCGAAAGTTGAAATCACACTTGCGTATCCTCTGGCTCAAAACCGAACTGCTGCACCCCGTCGATAAGGGCGGGAAGATTCGCACGTTTCACATGCTCCGCGAGTTGAAGCGCGAGCACCACGTCACCTATCTCACGCTCGACGACGGGAGCGCCGCGCCCGATGCCGCCGCGCGCGCCTCGGAATACTGCCACGAACTCGTGCGCGTCGAGCACCGGACGCGCGCGAAATTCTCCGCCGCCTTTTACGGCGAACTCGCCGCGAATCTCGTCTCGCCGCTGCCGTATTTTATGAAGAAGTACAAGTCACAGGGGATGCGCCGCGAGATCGAACGACTCGTCGCCGCAGACAACTTCGACGTGCTCGTCTGCGACTTTTTGCAGCCGAGCGTGAACGTGCCACCGCGACTCCCGCTCGCAACCGTGCTCTTCCAACACAACGTCGAGGCGATGATCTGGAAGCGACACTATGAAGTGCAGGCGAACCCGCTCAAGCGAAGTTACCTCTACGGCCAGTGGCGCAAATCGCACGCGTACGAGCGCGCGGCCTGTCGCCGCTTCGACCACGTGGTCGCCGTCTCCGGGGAAGACCGCGAGACGATGGAGCGCGCCTACGGCCTCAAGTCCGTGAGCGATGTACCGACGGGAGTGGACACGGAATTTTTCCGACCGCGCGGCGCGGAACAACGCGAGCCGCACAACCTAGTCTTCACAGGCTCGATGGACTGGCTGCCGAACGAAGACGCGATCCAGTTCTTCACAAAAGAGATCATGCCGCGCGTCAAGCAACAGATTCCAGATGCGACGCTGACGGTCGTCGGCCGCAATCCTTACGCGAGTCTGGTCGAACTCGGCAAACGCGATCCTTCGATCATCGTGACGGGGCGCGTCGAAGACGTGCGGCCGTACATGGAGCGGGCGGCGGCCTACGTCGTGCCGCTGCGCGTGGGCGGCGGCACGCGCCTGAAAATCTACGAAGCGATGGCGATGGAGAAGCCCATCGTCTCGACCACCATCGGCGCGGAGGGCTTGCCCGTCCGCGAAGGGCGCGAGTTGCTCCTCGCCGACACGGCCGAAGCGTTCGCCGCGGCGGTCGTCGGCGTGTTGACGGACGAGCGGGCGGCGCGCGAGATGGGCGAGCGCGCGGCCGTGGCGGTGCGCGAAAAGTTTAGTTGGGACAAGGTGAGCGAGGCGTTCGCGGAGTCGTGCGCGCGTGCGGTCGCGGCGCGCAAGGCGACGCGCGCGGTGGCGGGCGACGACGGCGGCGGCGCGTTGGAAAATTTGCTTGGAGGGCGCGGGTGATGGCGTTGGCGGGCGAGAGATTTTCGTTGAACGGACGGCGACGCCTCGTGTTGCTCGTCGTCGTCGCGGGCGCGTCGCTCGCGCTGGCCTTCGGGAGCGCGTTGACCAAAAGCCCCTGGAGCGACGAGGCGTGGTTCGCGCAAGCCGGGTTGAACCTCGCCACGCGCGGTGAGATGACGACGCCCGTGTTGGAAACGACGGGCACGAACTTCAAGGGGCTGGATCGGCACACCTACTGGGTGATGCCGCTGCACCTTGTGACGCAGGCGGGCTGGTACAAAATTTTCGGCTTCAGCCTGTTCTCGATGCGCGCGCTGTCGGCCGTGTTCGGCGTGCTGGCGTTGTTCGCGTGGTACGTCGTCGTCAAGCGTCTGTCGGGTAACAAGTGGGTCGCGCTCCTGACGTTCGTGCTGCTCGCCTTCGACTACATTTTCGTGATGGCGGCTTCGTTCGGGCGGGGCGATATGATGAGCATGTCGCTCGGCGCGTCGGGCTTGGCCGCATATCTCCACTTGCGCGAGCGCAACTTCGCGCGCGCCGTCCTCGCCAGTCAAACGCTGATCGCCGCTTGCGGGCTGACGCACCCGAACGGCGGCGTGGCGTTCTTCTTCGGCCTCCTGTTCCTCACGCTCTACTTCGACCGCGCGCGTCTCAACTGGCGGCATCTGGCGTTGGCCGCGATCCCTTACGCCGTCGGCGCAATCGGCTGGGGCGCGTACATTCTGCAAGCCCCTTCGGATTTCGTGGCGCAGTTCACGGCGAACGCCTCGACGGGCGGGCGCATGAGCGGGCTTACTTCGCCGCTCGCCGCGATCAAGAACGAGATCACGCTCCGGTATCTGACGGCCTACGGTCTGGGCGGACACTCGCCGGGCACGTCCGGCCCCGTCTGGATCAAGAGCTTCGTCCTGCTGGCTTACGTCGTCGCGCTGGCGGGCTGTTTGAGCGTCCGCGCGATCCGCAGTCACAAAGGCTACCGCGCGTTGTTGATCCTGACGGGAATATTTTTCCTCGTGCTCACGTTCTTCGACGGGCAGAAGCTCTCTTTTTATTTAGTCCACATCGTGCCGCTCTACACCGCGCTCGTCGCCGCCTTCGTCTACTGGTGTTACTCGACGCGCTTCGTGCCCGCGTGGGCGCTCGCGCTCTGTCTCTGCGGCCTCCTTGCGATTCAAACGGGCGGGATTTTGTATCGCATGAAACTCAATCCTTACGGGCGGAGTTTCATCCCGGCGGTCAACTTTCTGAAGGCGCAGTCGAAGCCGAACTCGACGGTGATGGGGAGCGCGGTGTTAGGCTTCGGGATGAGATACGAACGCGTGTTGGACGACGTGCGGTTCGGATTCAACACCGGCAAGCGGGCTGACTTCCTCGTCGTCAACGACGTGTATGAAGACTCGATCAGGCATTACCGCGCGGGCGGCGAGGGCGCGGAACTCGCGCGCTACATGAACAATTTGTTTGACAGTGAATACAGGTTGGTTTACGACGAGCACCTCTATCGGATTTACGCCCGGCGGGATTTGCAGTTTGTTAAGTAGCGAGAGCGAGTTGAAAGTATTCTCTCACGCGTTGCGAGATGTGAAGTTCGGCGGCGGCGCGAAAGAAAGGTCGAAAGGATGCGAGACATGGCGGCGGTGAAAGATTATGCGGTGGCGGCGACGACGGCTTCGCGCGGGCGCGGGGCGCTAGAGGAGCAGCGGCCGGTGATTGCCGTGCTCATTCCCTGCTACAACGAGGAGTTGACGGTGGGGGAAGTGGTCGCGGAGTTTCGCGCGCAGTTGCCGGAGGCGGACATCTACGTCTTCGACAACAACTCGACGGATCGCACGGTGGAGCGGGCGCGCGAGGCGGGCGCGAAAGTTTATTTCGAGCGGCGGCAGGGCAAGGGCTACGTCGTGCAGTCTATGTTCCGGCAGGTGGACGCGGACATCTACATCATGGTTGACGGCGACGGCACGTACCCGCCCGCGGAGGTGCACGCGCTGGTCGAGCCGGTGCTGAGGGACGAGGCCGACATGGTGGTCGGGTCGCGTCTGCACGACGAGTCTTCGAGCCAGTTCAAGTCTCTGAACCGGGCGGGCAACAAGTTGTTCCTCTCGGTCTTGAACTCGGTCTTCAAGGTGAAGATCACGGACATGCTATCGGGCTATCGAGTGTTCAGCCGCCGCTTCGTCAAGGGCGTGCCGCTGTTCGGCGGCGGCTTCGAGACGGAGACGGAACTGACGATCAAGGCGTTGGAGCGCGGCTATCGCGTGGTGGAAGTGCCGGTTGATTTGACGACGCGACCGGAAGGCAGCTTCTCGAAGATACGCATCGTCCACGACGGGCTGCGGATCATGAACACGATCCTCGCGCTCTTTCGCGACTACAAGCCTTTGACGTTCTTCGGCGCAATCGGGCTGTTTCTCGTCGCGCTCGGACTTGTCCCCGGCCTCGTCGTGGTGGTCGAATTTTTCGAGACGGGGTTGGTGCTGCGTCTGCCTTCGGCGGTGCTGGCCGTGGGGCTGACGCTCGCGGGGATGTTGTCAGTCACCATCGGATTAGTGCTGCACACCATCGTGCGGCGGTCGCAGGAGTTTGATCACCAGTTGCGCACGATGCTCGACGAGTTGCGCACGCAGTTGCGGAAGGACAGGGGCGAGGGGGGACAGTGAACACGATGAACGACGGGCAAACTCTCGGCAGCGACGGCGTGATGGTGGCCGACCTCGAAGTGATGGC
>JAUZFQ010000186.1 GCA_030838445.1 Pyrinomonadaceae bacterium
GTGACGCGCACGATTGAAGCCGTGGGCGTGGCCGAGGCGCGCGTGCGTCTGGAGAGCGAAGGCTTCCGCGTCTTTAGCGTGACGCCGCCGCGCGCACGCGGCATCGCCGCCCTCACACGCGGCGGCAAAGGCGGCATGACGCCGCGCATCAAGGCGGGCGACTTCCTGCTCTTCAACCAGCAACTCTCCGCGCTGCTGCGCGCGGGCATCCCGATTCTGCAATCCATCGCGATGCTCCGGCGGCGCGCGTCGAGTTCGCGCCTGCGGCAGATGCTCGGCGACGTGGAGGAGAAGATTCGCGGCGGCATGGCGCTCTCGTCGGCCTTCGCCGAGCAAGGGTCGGTCTTTCCGAGAATTTACACCGCGTCAATTCTCGCGGGCGAACGCTCCGGCGCGCTCGACGAGGTGCTGAACCGTTACAACGCCTACATGCGGCGCGGCGTCGAAATCCGGCGCAAGATTCGCGGCGCGCTCGCCTACCCGCTCTTCCTGCTCATCGCCTCGTTCGGCATGGTCACGTTCCTGACCACATACGTCGTGCCGCGCATGGCGCGACTCTTCGAGGGCTTTGGGCGCAACCTGCCCGCGATCACGCTCGTCGTCGTGAGCATCTCGAACTGGATGGCGGCTAACATCTGGTGGTTCGGCCCGCTCGTCATCATCAGCGTGGTCGCGTTCTGGTTCTGGTCGAAGACGCCCGCGGGGCGAATGTCGATTGACCGCGCGGTGCTGAAAATTCCCATCGCCGGTAATCTCGTCATCCAACTCTCGGTCGCGCAGGTGACGCGCTCGCTCTCGACCCTGCTCGCGGGCGGCATCACGCTCGTTGACTCCTGGGAGATCGCGTCCGAGGCGATCACGAACAAGGAACTGCGCGCGCGCTCGACGCGCATCCTGCCGATGATCCGCGAGGGGCGTTCGTTCACGGAGAGCTTGGAGAGCGCGAATTGGATACCGGAACTGGGGATGGACATGATCGGCGTGGGCGAGCGTTCGGGCAGTTTACGCGAGATGTTGGACGAGGTGGCGACCTTCTACGATGCCGAGTCGGAGGTCAGGCTTGAGCAGTTGACGACCGTGCTCGAACCTGCGATTCTGCTCGTGATGGGCGGGGTCGTCATCACGATTTTGCTGGCGATTTACCTCCCGATCATCCAATCCATCTCAAACGTCTCAGGAGCGCACGCCGGGCGGTGACGGCGGCAATCCCCCAGCCCCTTTCCCGCATCAGAAACAGGAAGACTAAAGTTTGGCAGCGGAAGAACTTTCAAGCGTCATGAACTCTACTCTCGACGAAACGCTCGCGCGCGAACAGGGCGAGACCACGCTCGTCCGCCCCGGCGATGGCGCTACGGCGGCGGGAGGCGTGGCCGACGGCAACAACGCGCGCGGCGGCGGCCAGTCTAACGATAGAACGTCCGCGATGGCCTCCGTCGGGGCGGCCTCGCTCCCGCCCGAAGTGCGCACCGCGCAGGAACTCGCGCGCCGCTACCGTCTGCCTTACATAGACCTGCTTCCGCCCGAAGGCGATTCGCCCATTGATTACGCGCTGCTCGGCGAGATTCCCGTTGACCTGATGCTGCGCCACCAGTTCGTCCCGCTCAGGCGCGAGGGGCGTCGCTTTCATGTGGCGATGGCCGACCCGTCAGACCTCGAACGCCTCGACGAACTCGCACACGCCCTGCGCGCGCGCATCGTGCCGCACGTCGCCACGGCCGGGGCGATTGACGTGGTGCTCAAAAAGGGCGACGCCACGCAGCGCGTCCTGCAAGAAGCGACTTCCAACTTCCGCATCTCGCTCGTTAAAGAGACCGAACACGGCGACGAAGTTTTAGACCTCGACCGCCTGGCGACCGACAGCGACATGTCGCCGATCATCAAGCTGGTTGACACCATCGTCTTCAACGCGATGGAGTCGCGCGCCTCCGACATTCACATCGAGACGCGCGACACAGAGGTGCAGGTCAAGTACCGCATTGACGGCGCGCTCTACGCGAAAGTTGACCCGATTGATCTGGCCTATCACCAGACGCTCATCTCGCGCATCAAGGTCATGTCGGAACTCGACATCGCCGAGCGGCGCGTGCCGCAGGACGGCCGCTTCCGCGTCCGCTACAAGGGGCGCACCGTTGACTTCCGCGTCTCGATCATGCCGACCGTCCACGGCGAAGACGCCGTGATCCGTATCCTCGACAAGGAGCAGATCAACGAGGAGTTCAAAGACCTGCGCCTCGACGTGGTCGGCTTCGACGCAAACGATCTACGCAACTTCCGCCGCTACATCGCAGAGCCTTACGGTATGGTGCTCGTCACCGGCCCCACGGGTTCGGGCAAGACGACGACTCTGTACGCCGCCCTCAACGAGATCAGGAACGAAGAAGACAAGATCATCACGATTGAAGACCCGGTCGAGTACCAGTTGCACGGCATCACGCAGATTCCCGTCAACGAGAAGAAGGGTCTGACGTTCGCGCGCGGCTTGCGCTCGATTCTGCGACACGACCCGGACAAGATCATGGTCGGCGAAATCCGCGACAACGAGACGGCGCAGATCGCCATCCAGTCCGCCCTGACCGGACACCTCGTCTTCACCACCGTCCACGCCAACAACGTGATTGACGTGATCGGCCGCTTCCTGAACATGGGCGTCGAGCCGTATAATTTCGTTTCGTCTCTCAACTGCGTGCTGGCGCAACGCTTGATCCGCATGCTCTGCGAAGTGTGCAAGCGGTCTTATCATGCGTCGGACGACGAGTTGGTCGAGTCCGGTTTGAAGCCCGACGAATATCGCGGCCGCCAGTTCTACATGAGCGTCGGCTGCGACGCCTGCAACCACACGGGCTACCGCGGGCGCACCGCCATCCACGAACTGCTCAACCTTTCGGACAACGTCCGCGAGATGATCATCGAACGACGCCCCGGCTCGGAAGTGCGCCGCGCGGCCGAGCAGGAGGGCTTGGCTAGCTTGCGCGAGTCCGCGCTCAAGAAAGTTTTGTCCGGCGTCTCGACGCTGCACGAGATCAACCGCGCCACGTTCGTCGAAGAGGTCAAGTTAAACGGCAACGGGGCGCATTAAGTAGTCGGCAGTAGACGGTGAACAGTAAGCAGTGAGAATGAAGTTAAAACTGCTTACTGCTCACTCCTTACTCCTCACTGCTCACCGGCTTTTTTTGGAACAGTCTTTCGCGCCCGACGTGTAAACGCTTCAGGCAGGTCAGCCCCGCCCGGTCATGCTGGACTGCCGCGGGAAAACCCTTTAACCGAACGTCGAATTTTTTGAGGATCGAAATGAAATTAACAGTTAGTGTGCGTGCCTACGCTTCGCTCGTCCTGATGTTGTGTCTGCTGGCCGCCCCCGTGGCCGTGCTGGCGAAGAAGGGCGAGAAGAATTACCGGCGCGGGATCGAACAGGAGAAGGCGATGCAGTGGGAGCGCGCGGCGCAAGAGTTCGCGCTCGCCGTCGCCGCCAACCCGTCCGACATCGAGTACCAACTCCACTATCGCCGCGCCATCTTCAACGCCTCGCAGCGGTTCATGGAGCAAGGACGCACGCTCGCCGAGCAGGGCGACTTCACCGGGGCGTACAACGCCTACCGGCAGGCCGTCGGCTACGATCCGATCAACGAACTGGCCGTCTCCGAGATGGAGCGCATGCTGCGCCTCCAGCGCGAGAAGGAAGGGCGCGACCCGGCCAACACCAACGGCAACGGCGCGAACCGCCTGAACGGCACGCCCTCGACCGGCTCGGCCATCGTCCCCACATCCTTCAACGGCACGGCGGCGGCAAACAACGGCGGCGGCGCGGCGACGCAGCAACGCCCATCGCAAGACCCCGGCCTCGCCTTGCCGCAGACGCGCAGCGAGCAACTCCGCGTCATCAACTACAACGGCGACCTCGAAGGCTTCATCCGCAAACTCGGCGACGAACTCAGTCTCAACGTCCTCTTCGACCGCGACTTTCCCAAAGGGCGCACCGTCAACGTCAACCTCAAAGACGTGACGACGGCGCGCGCGCTCGACCACATCTTCCTCGCGCAGAACCTCTTCTTCCAGAAGCTCGACCGGCGCACGATCATCGTCGCCGACCAGTCGAAGCGCGGTCAGTACCAGCAACTCGTCCTGCGCACCTTCTACCTGTCGAACATTGATCCGAACGACGCTCGCTCGCTCATCCAGTCGTCACTGCCGCCGACGGCCGGTCGCCAGCCGCAGGTGACGCCGAACAAGGCCACCAACTCGATCACCGTGCGCGACACGCCGGAGAACATTCGCCTCATCGCCGAACTGCTGCAAGCCATAGACAAGGATCGCGCAGAGGTCGTGATGGACGTGAACATCTACGAAGTCTCGCGCTCGAACCTGCTGCAACTCGGCAACCAACTCGGCACGGACGCCACGCTCGGCAACCTCGGCGGGCTGCTGCCGACGTCCGTCCTGTTCGGCGCGGGCAAGGAGCGTTTCGGGACGACGACCACGACGACGGGCACGGGCACGACCACGGGCAAAGACCCCAGCAAGGGCGGCACTGTCGTCAACACGGCGGCGACCGTCCTCGGCGGCGCGTTCCTGTTCCCCGCCTCGACCATCACCGCATTTCAGGCGAAGGACAACACGCGCCTGCTCGCTTCGACGCAGGTACACGCCTTCGACAGCGAACAGTCCACCACGCGCATCGGCCAGAAAGTGCCGGTGCAGACGGCGCAGGTCTCGCCCTTCGGCTCGAACCTCGGCGCGACGAATCAGGCGGGTCAGCAGGCGGGCGTCAACTCCGGCCTCTTCGGCGGCACGGGCTACCCGGTCATCCAGTATCAGGACACGGGTCTGATCTTGAAGTTCACGCCGCAGGTCTTCCCGAATCTCGACGTGCAGGTGAAGATGGAGATCGAGTCGAACGACGTGATCGGCGGGGCGTCGAACCTGACGCCGACCTTTAGCCAGCGCAACGTCTCCGGCATGGCGCGCATCCCGAACAACCGCACGATGATGATCGCCAGCGTCGCGCAGGATAAGCACTCCGAGGGGCGGCGTGGCGTGCCGCTGCTCGGCCTCATCCCCATCCTCGGCCGACTCTTCAGCACGCCGACGCGCAATGACGTCAACTCCGATATCGTGATCACGGTGACGCCGCGTGTCTTGCGCGCGCCGACGGTCAGCCCCGGCGACATTGATCAGCGTCCGAGCGGCACGCTGCAAGCGCCCGTCTCCGAGTCGCTCGAAGCCATGCTCGTCACGGCCGACCGCGAGGATCAACTCGCCGCCGCGCGCCAACTCCCGAAAGATGTTGCGATCCAGATGCCCCCCGCGCCCCTCGCTCCCGCCGCAAACGGCGCGGCGGCGTTGACGAACACGGCATCGGCGGCCGACACCCAACACGCCTACGCGCCCGCGCCGAAAGCGCTTATGGGCGCGCTGCCTGACGTGTCGAACGGCAGCGCGCAAAACACAGCCGGGGTCAGCAACGCAAACGCGTTGACGAACGGCACGGCCAACCCGGACGCGTACAAACAACCCGCGCCCGCCGTCGTCGTCCCGAACGGCGCGACGACGGCAGCAGCGTCATTCGCCCCCGTCTCAAATTCCGGCGCGAACTTGTCGCCCGTGCCCGCCGCGAACGTCAACCCGTCGGCCGTCCAGACGCCGAACGCCGCGCCCGCCGTTGCGCCGCTCGCGGCCATGACGGAGGGCGGCGCGTTGCTCTACGTCTTGTCGGGGCAGAAGGAGATGCGCGTCGGCGAGAAGCAACGCCTGATGCTGCTCGTCAAGACCTCGACGCCGCTCGCGCTCGCCGCCGCGACGCTCAGGTTCGACCCGCGCGTTGTCGCCGTCCGCAACGTGACGCACGGCAGTCTCTTCGGCGAGACGAAAGAGTTGCTGCCGACCGTCACGCCTTCGATTGACCCGCGCGGCTCGCTGCTCGCGCTCATCGCGCCCGCCGCGCACACGCCGATCAACGGCATGGGCGTGCTTCTGTTCGTCGAGATCGAAGCGCTCGCCGTGGGCGAGAGCGACGTGACGCTCGATCAGACGGGCGTCCACCTCATGTCCGTCGCCGGGCAGAACGTGGCGACGCAACTGGCGCACACGCGGCTCGTCGTCGTGAAGCAATAACGCGGCTGCGAGCGCGCGTCCGCGAAGGAATGGATCAGTTTATGTGGAAGGGTGTCCGGGTTAAGGTGAAAGGTAATGGCAGACGGCTCGGCGTTTGGCCTACGCACCCGTTCGCCCTCGCCCCGCGCCGCTCGCAGGGCGGCTGGACGCTCATCGAACTCGTCATCACGATGACGGTGCTCGCGGTGCTCTCGATGGGCGTGATCCCGATGGTCAAGACGGCCGTCAAGCGGCAGCGCGAACAGCAACTCCGCGAGTCTCTGCGCGAGATGCGCGAGGCGATCAAGGAGTTTCACCGCGACGCCCTCAACAGTCCATATCTGGATCAAGCGCCGGGTACGCCGGGCGCGCCCGCGGGCGGGACACCGCCGATTGTGCCGGGACAACCCGGACAGCCGGGACAGCCGGGCGGCGCAATGATCTCGCCCGACCCGCGCACCAAAGTAGCCATCGCCGACAAGACCCTGTTCGCAGTGGAAAATCCCGACCGCTTCCCGCCGAAGTTGGAGACGCTCGTCGAAGGCGTCAGCGTCGCTCCGCGCGTGCAGCCGGTGGGCGGCGACATCAACAAGAACTTGCTGGATCAGCAGGCTCCGCTCGCCTTCAAGAAGAAGGTTTACCTGCGCAAGATTCCCATCGATCCGATGACGGGCAAGGCCGAGTGGGGCATGCGCTCCTGCTACGACTCGCCTGACTCCGGTTCGTGGGGCGGCGAAAACGTCTTCGACGTTTACTCGAAATCAAACGACACCGCGCTCAACGGGCAGAAATATAGTGACTGGTAAAATGGACACAGCGGAAAGCAACATGCGGCGACGGGCGACGTGCGACGAACGACGCGCGGCCGGAGAAGGCGAGCGCGTGCAGACTCTCGCCGGCGACGGTTTGCTCGCGGCTACTTCAAGTCGCCGCGACGCGCTCTCCGCGCGCCTTCTGCGTCGCATGTCACGCACTCAGTCCGGCTTCACCCTGCTCGAATTGATGATCGTCATTTCGATCATCATCATTCTCGCCATCATCGTGCTGCCGCAGTATCAGAAGACGGTCTTGCAGGCGCGCGAGTCGGTCTTGCGCGACGACCTCGCGCAGATGCGTAAGCTGCTCGACCAGTATGCCGCCGACAAGGGACAACTCCCGCAGTCGCTCGAAGACCTTTCCAGTTCCGGCTACCTGCGCGAAGTGCCGGTTGATCCGATCACGGGGCAGAAGGACTGGAACGTCGTCACGGGGCAAGACGCCAACTCGGCCGAGGGCGGGCAGGGCGTCGTGGACGTGCGCAGCGCCTCCGGCGACCTCTCAAGCGAAGGCACACCTTACAGTGAATGGTAGATAACACAGTGACGAGTGACAAGTGACAAGTTAGAAACAGAACTTGTCTTCAACTCGTCACTCGTCACTCGTCACTTCTCTTATGACTTCTTTCTCCAAGTTGATTAAACCGCGGCTGCCTTCGGCCGCGCTGGGTTTGACGGGCGAGGGTGTGGCGTTGGTCTCTCTGGATCGCAGGCGCGACCGGACGCTCCTTGTGCGGCGCGCGGGCTACGTGCCGCTGGCAGAGGGGCTGGTGCGCCCGAACTTCGACGAGTCGAACGTGGCCGACGTGAGCGAGTTGGCCGCCGTGCTGCAAGGACTCGCGGCGAGCGCGGGCGTGCAGAAGCGCAAGCGTTGGTCTGTGGCTTTGCCCGAAGCGGCGACGCGCACGACGATCCTGACGTTGGAGGGCGGCTCGGCCACGCGCGCCGAGACCGAAGAGATGTTGCGTTGGAAGACCGAGCGCGGCTTCGGCACGCCGGTCGAAGAGTTGCGCGTCGCGCGCGAACGCCTGCGCCCCGACGCGCAGGGTCGCCCGCGTTACCTCGCGACGGCCGTGCGCCTCTCCGTCCTCGCCGAGTACGAAGCGACGCTCGCCGCGCTCGGCTGGCAGGCGGGTCTCATCCTGCCGCGCCACATGGGCGAGGCGTGGTGGCTGATGCGCGAGCGCGTCGCCGCTAACACGTCCGACTCGCTCCTCGTCAGCACGCACCACGAAGGCTTCACGGCCGTGCTCCTGCGCGACGCGCAACCGCTGCTCGTCCGCAGCATCGTCTGCGAGGCCGAAGACCGCGTTGACGAACTCTACCGCTTCCTGCTCTTCTACCGCGACCGCGTGCAGACGCCCGCGCTCGACCCGGACGCCGCGCCCGCCCCGGCGGACACCATCGGGCGGATGATGATCGCGGGCGACGGCATCGAGCACGCCGAGGCTAGCGCGATCATCGAAGAGACGCTCAACACGCGCCCCCGCCTCGTCACCGCCGCCGACGTCCGCCTCGCGCTTCCCTCGAACGAACTCGACTTCGACGTCATCGCCGCCCCCGCCGGTCTCGCCGCCCTAGCGTGGGCTTGATCGGTAGTGGCGTGCGCGTGTTAAGGGTAGTTGAAAATGAGGAAGGTGGCTCTGCTGGGGAACGCGGGCGCGGGGAAGTCAACGCGCGGCTCTCGGCTCTCGGCGCAGACGGGCGTCCCGCTCTACCCGGTTGACCTGCTTTCCCTGTGAGTAATCACGAAACCCAAGCCGCACGGTCGTGGTCGTCGCAGCCATGAAACTTTCGCTCCGGCGCAAACGTAAAGACGCTTTAACAGAGTTATGAGCGCAGCTTCCCCCACAATCCAGAAGTTCGCGGCCGTGGCCGATTGCGAGTTGGTCACGCGCGCCATCAGCGGCCGCGACGACAGTTTCGAGGAACTCGTGCGCCGCTACCAGCGGCCGCTCGTCTCCTACGTCTATCGCATGACGGGCAACTACGAGAGCGCGCTCGACCTGACGCAGGAAGTGTTCATCAAGGTCTACGGCTCGCTCGCGCGCTACCGCCCCGAATACAAATTCTCGACGTGGATTTATCGCATCGCGCACAACACGGCGATTGACCACCTGCGCCGCCACTCGACGCGCGAGCAGGAACTCGAAGTCTCGACGCCCGAAGGCGACACCTACGAGAAGCCTTTCGCCAGCGGCGCGCCGACGCCCGAAGAGGAGAGCGTGCGCGCCGAGCGTCGCGCTGAAATTGAAGACGTGATCGGGGCGCTCCCGGCAAGCTACCGCGAGTTGATCGTCTTGCGCCACGCGCACGATCTCAGCTACGACGAGATCGCGGAAGTGACCGGACTGCCGCTCGGCACGGTCAAGAACCGCATCTTCCGCGCGCGTGAGGCGATGCGCACGCCGCTCGTCGAGCGCGGCATCACAGGCATTTAACCAGAGGGAAGTGGACGACGAATCGTGAGCGAACGAACGCCGACAGCCGACGCCGACGCAGCCAACGCGACCAGCCCGTGTCTGGACGTGGCCGCGTATCTCGACGGCGAACTCGATGCAGCGGCCGCCGCGCGCTTCGAGCAGCACACGAAAACTTGCGCCGCGTGCTCGACCGCGCTCAGCGAGCAGCGGCGTCTGCTCTGCGTCCTCGACGCGGCCTTCGGCGACGCCCGCAAGCAACTCCAACTCCCGACTAATTTCACCGAGGTCGTCAAGGCGCGCGCGCAGTCGGACATGAGCAGCGTGCGTCATCGTTCGGAGCGGAAGCGCGCCGCCGTCGTCTGCTTTAGTCTCGCCGCGCTCTCGTTCGCGCTGCTCGGCTGGCAGGCGTGGGACGAACTGTTCGCACCCTTCAGCGCCGTGGCGGGCGTCGCCGTGACGATGTTCGACATGGCGGCGAACGCCGTCTCGGAAGCCGCCGCAGGCGTCGCCCTCACGCTGCGCGTGCTCGGCGGGCAGATGTTAGAGGAGCCGCGCGCGGGAACAATCGGCACATACGCCATCCTCGCCGCGGCCATCGCCCTGCTCTGCGGGCTGATCGGCCGTTACCACCGCACGCCGCGCCTCCCCGACTAGCCGAAGCGCGCGAGCCGTAACGCGCGAAAACTCTCCGCCCGTTTTTTACGTAACACCTCTGACCCTAGTTCGATTCGTCGCGGCGGGCGCGATAACAGACGTGACTTCACTTAGCCTTCAGCCGACCCTGACGTTCAGCGACATGCGCGCCCTCGCCCGCGCGGTCGCGCTGCTGTGCGCGCTGCTCGTCGCGGGCGTCGTCGCGGTCTCGGCGCGCACGCCCTCCGTGCGCACGGCCGAGAACGACCCGACGACGTTGATTGTCGAAGGCGACGATACGGACGACGTGTTCGGGATGGGGCGTTCGGTCATCGTGCGCGGGCGCGTCAAGCACGGGGTGATTGCCTTCGGCGGTGACGTGTTCGTCGAACCGCACGGGCGCGTCGAGGGCGATGTCGGCGTCATCGGCGGCACGATCACGCAGAGCGAGCATTCCCACATCGGCGGCGACGTGCTCGTCATCGGCGGCGCGTATCATCACGGCAAGACCGCGCCGGGGCGCGACCCCGCATCGAAGACGATCATGTTCGCGGGCTACGAAGAGGAGTTGCGCGAGTTGGGGCGTAACCCCGCGTCTTTGCTCGAACCGAAATGGACAGCTCCTTCGTTCGGCCTGCGCGTCCTCTCGATCCTCTTCTGGTTCATCATCTCACTCGGTTTGACCGCCGCGTCGCCCGGCGCGATCAGCCGCGCGGCGACGCGCTTGCAGTTGACGAGCCTGCGCGTCGCGGCCATCGGCCTCGTCGCGTCCTTCGTGCTCGCCTTCGGCGTACCGCTCGCACTGCACGTCCTGCCGCCCGTGCTCGGCCTCTTCGTCGGCGCGCTCTCGATCCTGCTGCTGCTCGTGGCCTACCTCTTCGGGCGCGTGGCGATTCACGCGGCGACGGGTCGTTGGTTGCAGCGTCGCCTGCTGCGCGAGGAACAGCGTTCCGAGTCAATCGCGCTGTTGTTCGGCGCGGCCTTCTGGGCTATCGTCCTGTCTTTGCCCTACGTGTGGCCGTTCGCCGTCGCCGCGCTCGTCGTCGCGAGTCTGGGGCTGGCGTTGACGGTGCGCTACCGCATCGGCTGGAAAACGCCCCCGCGCGCTTGATCTCGCCCGCCTAACGCACTAATCTTCCACTTCATTCCCCTGAAATTGTTCGCCGGAAGAGGCGACTAAACGAGGCCGCCGCGCGTCTAACCTGTTGCCGCGAAAGCGCGCTTCAACCTTTCCCCACAACATTCTCCGCCGGAAATACGCGAACGGCGGGTTCGCTAGAGTTCGACCGGGTAATCTACCGGCGGTAATAAACCGGCCGCCTCGACGTTAAACTTTAGACGCTTCAACTGTCCGCCAACTTACGACCGAAGAGAGCATCAAGATGAAAAAGCACTTTGTGAACTACGCCTTCGCCGCGCTCGCCTCTGCGACGCTCGCGGGCGGCGCGTTCGGACAAACTACCGCGACGCAACCGGCGACATCAGCCGCCGCCGCAGGCCAGTCGAACCCAGCCATTTCCCCCAACCGCGTCCTCGGTGACGCGACGGCCATTGACACCAACGCGAACACCATCACGCTCAAAGTTGACGGCGCGAGCGCGCCCGTCAACGTCGTCTTGAGCGCGGCGACCGTCTATTACCGCGTCAACTCCGACGCGCTGGCGCGCGCCGCGAAGGGGACGATCACGCCCGCCGACATGACCAAGATCACGCTCGCGGGCGTCGCCGTCGGCAACCGTCTGGTGGTGCTCGGTAAAGTCTCCGACGATCAGAAGACCGTCCCGGCGCGCGTCGTGATCGTGGCGACGAAAGAGGACATCGCGCAGAAGCAAGAGCGCGACCGCGCGGAGTGGCAGCGGCGCGGCATCCTCGGCACAGTGACGGCCGTCAACCCGGCGGCGAAAGAGATCACGGTGAACGTGTCCACACCCGAAGGCGTCAAGCCGTTAGTTGTTGACGCGGCGGGAGAGAAGGTCTTGTTCCGACGCTACGCGCCCGACTCGGTGAAGTTTGCCGACGCGAAGGCGAGCAGTTTCGCGGACGTGAAGACAGGGGATCGTCTGCGCGCGCTCGGCGAACGCAGCGCGGACGGCGCGCGCTTCACGCCCGAAGAGATCGTCTCCGGCTCGTTCCGCCAACTCGTCGGCACGGTGACGGCCGTGGACGCGGCAACGGGCGAGATCAAGATCAAGACGCAGGACAACAAGGCGCTCACCATCCTCGTCAACAGCGACTCTAACCTGCGCCGCTTGCCGCCGATGATGGCGCAGTTCTTGGCGCAGCGCGCGGCCGGTGGCGGCGCGGCTGGCGGTGGTCGTCCGGGCGGCAGACCCGGCGGCGCTGGTGGCGGTGCACAGGGTGAAGGCGCGCGTCCCCCGCAAACTGCGGGCGGCGGTGCGCCGGGTGCGGAAGGCGGCGGCGCACGCGGTGAAGGCAGACCCGGTGGCGGCGGGCGGCGCATGGGCGGCGGATTCGACCCGCAGGAGATGCTTGAGCGCATGCCGCAGACTACGCTGGCCGAGTTGAAGGCGGGCGACATGATCGTCGTCTCAAGCACGTCGGGCGCAGACCCGACGCGTTTGACGGCCATCGCGCTCGTCGCCGGGGTTGACGCGATCATCAACGCGATGCCCGCGGGCGCGGCGCGGCCGAACATCGGCGGCGGTCAGGATTTGGGCTTACCGGGCGGCATCGATCTCGGCATCGGCCTCCCGTAAATAGTTAAAAATAAAGACGGGTGAGGTGTAACCTGAGTGGCATTTCACTCGTCTTCTATTTGTCGGTCTAAAAATCAGTAAAATTTTAAGTGAGGAAATCTCCCCAACAAGGAATCATGAATTTATCATCGAGTTACATCATACGCGGGCTGAATTTGCTGCTGGCGTTCGCGCTCGCGGCCGTGCTCACGGCGGCGCAGGGCACGGGCGGTTTGCGCGGGACGATCACGGACGAGTTCGGCGGCATCGTCGTCGGCGCGACCGTCACGCTGGTTGACGCGGCGGGCGCGGAGAAGACCGCGACGACGAACGACGACGGCGTTTACACCTTCACCAACCTCGCGCCCGGCACGTACACCTTGCGCGCGACGACGACCGGATTCGGCGTCTACGAGAACGCGGCCGTGGTGGTCGCCGCAGGTCGCCGCGAGTCGCTCGACATCAAGCTCAGCGTGACGCTCGAAAACGAGGACGTGACGGTCGCGGCCGAGACGCCCGTCAGCACCGAGGCCGAGAACAACCAGAGCGCGCTCGTCATCAAAGGCACAGACCTCGACGCTTTGCCCGACGACCCGGACGATCTCGCCGCCGCGCTCCAAGCCCTCGCAGGGCCTTCGGCCGGGCCGAACGGCGGGCAGATTTTCATAGACGGCTTCACGGGCGGGCGCATCCCGCCGAAAGAGTCTATCCGCGAGATTCGCATCAACCAGAATCCTTTCTCCGCGGAGTTCGACCGCCTCGGCTTCGGCCGCGTCGAGATCCTGACGCGCCCCGGCACGGACAAACTGCGCGGGCAGGGCAACTTCAACTTCGGCGACGAGAGTCTCAACTCGCGCGACCCGTTCGCCGAACGCCGCGCCCCGTTCCAACTGCGCAGCTACGGCTTCAACCTGAGCGGCCCAATCCAGAAACGCAAGTCGTCGTTCTTTATTGATTTCGACCGCCGCGAGTCGGACGGCAACTCGATCATCAACGCGCAGTTCATCCAGCCCGACACGTTCGACCTCGTCAACGTCAACCGCACGCTCGTCGTGCCGACGCGCCGCCTGACCATCAGCCCGCGCCTCGACTATCAGATCAACGCGACGAACACCGTCGTCGCGCGCTACAGCTTCACGCGCTCGCACACGGACAACCTCGGCGTCAGCGAGTTTTCGCTCGACGTTGATCCGTTCTTCGGCGTGGATCGCACCTTCAGCCGTCAGAACACCGAGCACAATTTTCAGTTCACCGAGACGGCGATTCTCAGCCCGACCGTGATCAACGAGACGCGCTTTCAGTTCGAGCGCAACCGCAGTGAATCGGGCGGCGACATCTCCGCGCCCGTCATCACCGTGCGCGACGCCTTCACGGGCGGCGGCGCACAGGCCGCCCCCGCTGCGTCCACCAACACGCGCTACGAGTTGTCGAACTACACCTCGTTCACGCTCGGCCTGCACTCTCTGAAGGCGGGCGGGCGCGTGCGCGGCATCAACATCTCCGACGTGTCGCAGTCGGGCTTCAACGGTCAGTTCGTTTTCTCCGGCGGCCTCGCGCCGCAACTCGACGCGAACAATCAGATCGTCTTCCAGACCAGCCCGACGACGGGGCAGCCCGAGCCGGTGCTGCTCAACGTCAACAGCATCGAACGCTTCCGCCGCACGCAGGTCTTCCAAGATCAGTGCCAGCAATTCCCGGCCGAGTGTTTGACGCCCGCCCAGTTGCAACTGCGCGGCGCGATCCCGACGCAGTTCTCCATCTCCGGCGGCAACCCTGAGGCGAGCGTCAGCCAGATAGACTTTGGCGCGTTCATACAGGACGACTGGCGCGTGCGCAAAAACTTCACGCTCTCGGCCGGACTGCGCTACGAGACGCAGACGAACATCAGCAGCGGCCTGAACTTCGCCCCGCGCCTCTCCTTCGCCTATTCGCCCGGCGCGGGCGCGCGTCAACCGAAGACGGTTATCCGCGGCGGCTTCGGCGTCTTCTACACACGCTTCGGCGAAAACTTCACGCTGCAAGCCAACCGCTTCAACGGCCAGAACCAGCAACAGTTCATCATCATCGCGCCCGCGGCCGACGACACTTCGGCGCGCGCCGCGCTGGCGCGCAACGTCCTCAACAATTATCCGAACGTGCCGACCGTCGAGCAGTTGACCGAGTTCGCCGTCCCGCAGACGACGCGCGTCGTCGCGCCCGACCTGCAAGCGCCCTACACGATCCAGTCAACGGCCAGCGTCGAGCGACTGCTGCCCGGCCGCATCACCGTGACGGCCAGCTTCGTCAACACGCGCACGCTCCACCTGCTGCGCACGCGCAACATCAACGCGCCCGTGAACGGCGTGCGCCCGCTCGGCTTCGCGCGCGGCAACGTCTTCCAGTACGAGTCGAGCGGCATCCTCAACCAGAACCAGTTGCTCGTCAACGCGAACACGCGCTTCAACCCGAACTTCTCGATCTTCGCCAACTACACGCTCGGCCGCGCGCAGAGCGACTCGGACGGGGCGGGTTCGTTCCCGGCCGACAACTACGATCTGAGTTCGGAGTACGGGCGTTCGTCTCTCGACGTGCGTCACCGTTTCTTCCTCGGCGGCTCGATCTCCGCGCCGTGGGGCATCCGTTTCAACCCGCTCATCTTCGCCTCGACGGGCGCGCCCTTCAACATCACGACGGGCTTGGACAACAACGGCGACACGCAGTTCAACGACCGCCCCGCGTTCGCCACCACGGCGACGACGCGTGCGAACTTGAAAGTGACGCCCTTCGGCAACTTCGACCTCAACCCTGCTCCCGGCGCGCAGATCATCCCGCGCAACTACGGGCAGAGTCCGGGTCAAATCACGGTCAACCTGAGAATCAACAAGTCGTTCGCGTTCGGCGATGTCCCTGGCGCGGCGGCGCGTAACACCGCCGCTAACGGCCAGACGCCTGCGGCGGGCGGCGACCAGACTACTACTGCGGGCGGCGCAGGCGGTCGCGGTGCTGGCGGTCGTGGCGGTGGCGGCGGTCGTGCTGGCGGCGGCGGTGGTGGTGGTGGCCCGCGTGGCGGTGGCGGGGGAGGCGGCGCGTTCGGTCAGGGCGGCATCTTCGGCGCGGGCGGCGGCGCGAGGGCTGAACAGAAACGCTACAACCTGACGCTCGGCATCAACATCAGCAACATCTTCAACCGCACGAACCCGGGGCCGTTCATCGGCAACCTCAGTTCGGATCGTTTCGGGCAGGCCACGCAGTCGGGCGGCTTCGGCTTCGGCGGCGGGAACGCGGCGGGCAATCGGCGCGTCGAAGCCCAACTCCGGTTCAGCTTCTAGACTGAACTTTTCACAGGGTCGGCACGTAAAATCTCACGCCGGGGGCAAGCGGGAAACTCTTCGAGTCTCCTTCCTGCTCCCGGCGTGAGATTTTTATAACGAGCGGTAATCGGTTAATCTTCCCTGTGCCGGAGAAGATCGCTTCCTTTCAAACGGCAGCCACCATCAATTCAACGGAATCGCCAGCCTGCCCCATAGCAAAGAGGTAACAACATGAAGTTCATATCCCCCGTCGCCCTTGCCGCCACGACGCGCCGCATCGCCCTCGCGCTCTGTCTCTCGGCCGCCACGACCGTCGGCGCGTCCGCGCAGGAAAAACCCTCCGACAAAACCAGCGCCGCCCCGACGACTGCTGCGACAACTGCCGCGCCCGCAACTGCCGCGCAGCCCGCGGGCAAAGTGTCCGTCATCACCGCGGCGATGACGCCCCTCGAACTGGCGCGCGCGGCCTTCACGGCGCAGGGCGGCGAGAAGTTTCGCCACCTCAAAAACATGCTGCTCACCGGCTCGGTTGATCTCTACGCGCCGAGTTCCACGCAGTCGCTCACGGGCAGGTTCGGCATGATCGTCGCGGGCGATAAGCTGAGGCAGGATGTGCAATCCGCGCTCGTCAGTTTTCAACTCATCTTCGACGGCGAACGCAGCTACACCTCGATGCGCGGCATGAACCTCCCGCCGCTCACCAAGTTCGGCATCCCCGTGCTCGCCAAGTTCGACCAGCCGGGTTATGTCATCACCGCGCTGCCCGACAAGAAGAAAGAGCGCGGCTTCCGCATCACGGACGCCGAAGGCAACAGCACCGACTACTACGTCGAGATGGCGACCGGGCGCGTCCGCCGCTTCGAGATTCCCTACAACCGCATGACCTACAGTTTCGAGTACAGAGGCTTCCGCGAACTCGACGGCGTGCTCGTCCCCACGAGCTTCGCGCAAAAGCTGACCGCGCCGCAGGGCGACTTCATCGCCGAGTTCAAAGTCAAAGAAGTGAAACTCAATCAGGACTTGCCCGCCGACGCCTTCAAGATTCCCGAACAATAAAAGACGGGGAAAAGGGTAAAGGGTAAGGGGGAAAGGATGAGCCGCGTGCTCCGTCCTTTCCCCCTTACCCTTTACCCTTTAACCTGTTTTCGTATTCTTAGACGCTCAGGATTTCCTGCTCCTTGGTCTTCGCCAGTTCATCAACTTTGCCGATGTACGAGTTGGTCAATTTCTGAACTTCTTCCAGCCCGTCGCGCTCGTTGTCTTCGGAGATCGTCTTGTCCTTGAGCATCTTCTTGAGCCGCTCGTTCGCGTCGCGCCGGATGTTGCGGATGGCCGTGCGGTGTTCCTCTGCGAACTCGTGCACCTGCTTCGCCAACTGCTTGCGCCGCTCTTCGGTCAACGCAGGGATCGGCACGCGCACCATCTTGCCGTCGTTCGACGGGTTCAGGCCGAGGTCGGCCGTGCGGATCGCCTTCTCGATGGCGTTGAGTTGCGACACGTCCCAAGGCTGCACGGCGAGCATCTGCGCGTCGGGCACGCTGATCGAGGCCATCTGATTGAGCGGCGTCGGCGTGCCGTAATAATCAACCACGACCGGATCGAGCACCGTCACCACCGCGCGCCCCGTGCGGACGCTCGACAGCCTCCTCCGCAAATCCTCAACCGACGCCTCCATGCGCGGCCGCGTCTCTTTAATTACATCTTTCTCGCTCATCTGTTTTCTCCGTGACAGGTAACAGGTGACAGGAAAAGACAAGTCTTTCGCTTTAACTTGTCACTTGTCACCCGTCACTGCTTTTCCGTTCTCTCCATGCAGACGGTCGTGCCGACGCCGACCTCGCCCATGACGACACGCATGATGTTGCCGGAGTTGCGCATGTTGAAGACGACGATGGGCAGGCGGTTGTCCATGCACAGCGAGATGGCCGAGGCGTCCATCACCTGCAAGCGTTGCTCCAACACTTCCTGGTACGTGATGCAGTCGTAGCGCGTGGCCGTCGCGTCCTTCATGGGGTCGGCGTTGTAGATGCCTTCGACCTTCGTCGCTTTCAAGATCACTTCGGCCTTGATCTCTAACGCGCGCAGGGCGGCGGCCGAGTCGGTCGTGAAGTACGGGTTGCCCGTGCCGCCCGCGAAGATGACGACGCGCCGCTTCTCCAGATGGCGCACGGCGCGGCGGCGGATGAACGGCTCGGCCACTTCCGGAATGTTCAAGGCTGACAGGATGCGCGTGTGGACGCCGGCCGTCTCCAGCGCGTCTTGCAGCACGCAGGCGTTCATCACGGTCGCGAGCATGCCGATGTAATCCGCGCTCGAACGATCCATGTTGCCCGCGCTTTTCGAGACGCCGCGGAAGATGTTGCCGCCGCCGACGACAATCGCCACCTCGACGCCGCGGTCGTGGACGGCCTTGATCTCTTCGGCCACCCTGCGCGCCGTGTCCACGTCCACGCCGTAGTTCTGCGCGCCCATCAAAGCCTCGCCGGAGATTTTCAGGAGTATCCGGCGATAAACGGGCGCGGGCGAATCGGTGGTTTGTGCTTCGACTGTGCTCATCACTTCGATTGCGGAATTCGGATTGCGGAATTCGGATTGAAAAGCAGAGACGATTAACAAGAACCTTCTTGTCTTCTAATCCGCATTCCGCAATTGATTAGTTTCCTGCGAGCGCGGCCACTTCGTTGCCGAAATCTTCGTCGCGCTTCGCCAACCCCTCGCCCATTTTATAACGCGCGAAACGGCGGACGGTAATGCGCTCGCCCGTCTTAGACACCTTCTCCGTCAACAAATCGCCGACGGTCTTCGCCGGGTCTTTGACGAACGGCTGGTCGAGCAAGACCGCTTCCTCGAAGAACTTGTTCAGGCGGCCTTCGACGATCTTGTCAATCACGGCGTCGGGCTTGCTGGCGTTCTTCGGATCGTTCTTGGCCTGCGCGCGCGCGATCTCACGCTCTTTGTCGAGGTCGCCCTGCGGCACTTCATCGCGCGTCACGTAGCGCGGCTCGGCCGCCGCGACGTGCATCGCGATGTCCTTGATGAGCGCCTGAAACTCGTCGGTGCGCGCGACGAAATCGGTCTCGCAGTTGACCTCGACGAGCACGCCGACCTTGCCGCCCATGTGGATGTAAGAGCCGACCGCGCCCTCGGCCGCGACGCGACCTTCCTTCTTCTTCGCCGACGCGAGGCCGCGTTTGCGCAGCAAGTCGATGGCCTGCTCTTCGCTGCCCTGCGCCTCGGTCAGCGCGTTCTTGCACTCCATCATCCCCGCGCCCGTCTTCTCGCGCAACGACTTCACTGCCGCCGCTGTAATCTCTGCCATGATTGCTCTCCTCGAAAAACTGTCGGTTGTCAGTCGCCGGTTGTCAGTTGTTTGTTCGTGCTTCGTTAGGTTAACTGCTAAAGATAAGCGTTAGGCCATTCAGCACATGCAACGGACAACGGGCGACTGACAAAGGACGAATATCAAAGTAAAGCGCAGCCCGGCGGGGTGTCCGCTGTTGGAGGCTGCGCTCGCCGAAAAATCGAATCTTGAACTGTGAAAACTTACTTCGCCGCGCCGACCGACTCCGCGCCCTTCTCCTGTTCGGCGGACGACTGGCCGCGCACTTCGCTCTCGTCCGAGCCGCCGCCCGTCGCGCCGCGCACGGGCGCGCCCGTGCCTTCGACCGGGTGGTCGCCGACGCTGTCGGGCTGTTGACCCGTCTTGCCGAACCCAATGTTGCCGGCGACGGAAACTTGCGTCTCCGTGGAAGGCGCGCTCGCGCCCATGTCGGTGAAGTTCTTCGCTTCGAGGCCGGGGTCGCGCGCCGTCGTGATGGACGAAGTGCCGTCGCCGCTCGCGCTCAGTGAATTACGCGTGCCCGTGTCGGAGGTCGCGCTGCTGCCGCCGGTCGCTCCTGCGCCCGCGTCAACTTCCGCACCGTCGTCGTCCGCGGCCTTCGAGCGCATCTCCTGTCCTTCGACGACCGCATCCGCGATCCGCGAGGCGAAGAGGCGCACGGCGCGCAGGGCGTCGTCGTTGCCGGGGATGATGTAGTCAATGCCTTCGGGCGAGCAGTTGGTATCCACGACGGCGATGACGGGGATGCCGAGGCGGTTCGCTTCCTGAACGGCGATCTC
The DNA here is from genome assembly GCA_030838445.1 of Pyrinomonadaceae bacterium. Taxonomy (GTDB): domain Bacteria; phylum Acidobacteriota; class Blastocatellia; order Pyrinomonadales; family Pyrinomonadaceae; genus JAIVJZ01. Next base: position 20,064 of record JAUZFQ010000186.1, read on the forward strand.
TTCCTTGCGCACGTCAATGATAAAGAGCGCGTCGGGCAGGCGCGACATGGTCTTGATGCCGGAGAAATTCTTCTCCAGCGTTTCGCGCTCGCGGTCGAGCTTGATGCGCTCCTTCTTGGTGAGCATCTCGTAGCGGCCGTCGGTCTGCATCAATTCTAGTTCGCGCAGGCGCTTAATGGACTTCTGCACAGTCTGGAAGTTGGTCAACAAACCGCCGAGCCAGCGTTGATTAATGTAAAACTGGTTGGCGCGTGAAGCCTCTTCGCGGATGGCGTCCTGCGCCTGTCGTTTCGTGCCGACGAAGAGGATGGTGCGACCGCGATCTTCCGAAGCCATGTTCGTCACGAACCCGATGGCCTCGCGAAACATCTTCTGGGTCTTTTGCAGGTCAATAATGTTAATGCCGTTGCGCTCGCCGAAAATGTATTCCTTCATCTTCGGGTTCCAACGTCTGACTTGATGGCCGAAGTGGACACCGGCCTCCAAAAGTTCTTTCATCGTTACCGTGACTGCCAAAAGTGAGCCTCCTTAGGTGATTGGTTTAATGTGCTCGCCGCGCCCGTTCTCCATCTCCCGCAAGGGAGCGGAACCAACCCGGACACGACAATGGATTGACGACAGTGAAAAGTGACGAGTGACGAGTGACAAGTTAAAACGAGATTTTCTCTCGTCACTTGTCACTCGTCACTCGTCACTGAATTTTTAACGTTTCGAGAACTGGAAGCGCTTGCGTGCGCCCTTCTGCCCGTACTTCTTGCGTTCCTTGATGCGCGGGTCGCGGGTGACGAGACCGGCCTGTTTCAAGGCGGGGCGGAGGTCGGAGTTGAACACCATCAGGGCGCGCGTGATGCCGTGGCGGATCGCGCCGGCCTGTCCGGCCGGGCCGCCGCCCGCGACGTTGACGAGGATGTCGAACTTGCTGCCCGTCTCGGTCAACTGCAAGGGCTGGCGGATGACCATGCGCAACGCCTGGTTCGGGAAATATTGATCGAAGCCTTTTTTGTTGACCAGAATCTCGCCCGTGCCGGGGCGCAGGTAGACGCGCGCCGTCGAAGTCTTGCGCCGTCCCGTTCCGTAATACTGAATATCAGCCACGTTGTTTCGTCCTTAAAATCTGAAAAGGTGTTGAGCCTACTGGTGCTGTTGCTGCTGCGCGGCGCGCGGGTCGAGCGCGAGCGGTTCGGGTTTCTGCGCCGCGTGCCGGTGGTTGGCGTCAGCGTAGACTTTGAGTTTCTTGCCCATCGCGCGCCCCAGTTTGTTCTTCGGGAGCATGCCGCGCACGGCGAGTTCGATGACGCGCTCCGGGTGCTTCGCGAATTGATCCTTGACGCTGATCTCGCGCAGGCCGCCCGGATAGAGCGTGTGATGGCGGTAGACTTTCTGCTCGGCTTTCGAGCCTTTGAAGACGGCCTGCCGCGCGTTGATGACGATGACGTGATCGCCCATGTCCATGAACGGCGTCCACTGCGGGTTGTTTTTGCCCGACAGCACGCGCGCCACTTCCGTCGCAAGCCGCCCGACCGTCTGCCCCGCCGCGTCGACGACGTACCATTTGCGTTTTTCTGCGAGACCTTGCCCGCT
>JAUZFQ010000212.1 GCA_030838445.1 Pyrinomonadaceae bacterium
GAATGCGGATTGAAGAAGCAACGCGACTCGGGTTTTTATAATCCGCATTCCGCAATCCGAAATCCGCAATCGTTTAAGGGAGGTTTTATGCCGGAAGTTTATGTTCCAGAGGCGACGTGGAAAGAGAAGTTGAAGCGTTTCTTCCTCTTCGATCTGATTTCGGGGTTGAAGTTGACGCTGAAGTTCAACATCGGCGCGCTGACGGATAAGGATGCGGTGGCGGGCAAGGGGATTTACACGGAGCAATACCCGAAGGTGCGCCCCGAAGTCGCGCCGCGCTTTCACGGCGCGCCGCGGCTCAACATGGATCCCGAAACTTACGAGACGCTCTGCATCGCCTGTAACCTCTGCGCGCTCGCCTGCCCCGAAGACTGCATTGACGTGATCCCGATGGACATCGAGATCGTGACGGCGGGCAAGGCGCGCAAGAAGAAGGTGCTCGACGAGTTCATCTTCGACACCTCGCGCTGCATGTTCTGCGCGCTCTGCCAGGAGGCGTGCCCGACCGCCTGCCTCGAACTGACGCAGGAATTTGAACTCGCCACCTACTCGCGCGCCGGCTTCGTCTGGAATCGCGAGATGCTCGAACAGGGGCGCGAGACCGTTAAGTATGAGTCTTAATCCTGACATCTTCGTTAGATTGCGGATCGCGGATCGCGGATCGCGGATTACAAATCCGTCTTTCCAATCCGCGATCCGCAATCCGCAATCCGCAATCTTATGACTTTAACTGGTTGGGAAGCGGTTTTCTTCTGGGTCTTCGCGGTGGCGGCGCTGGTGGCGGCGCTCTTGACCATCCTCGCGCGTAACGCCGTCCACTCCGCCCTGTTCCTGATCTCGACGCTCGTTGCGGTGGCCGCGCTCTTCGTGCTGCTCGGCGCGGAGTTCATCGCGGGCGTGCAGATTCTCGTCTACGTCGGCGGCGTGATGGTGCTGTTCCTGTTCGTCATCATGCTCGTCAACGTCGGCGCGGAGGAGCGCGGCAACGAGATGCTCTTCAACCGCCCCGCGCAGGTGGCGACGAGCGCGATCTTCCTCGTGCTCCTGTCGCTCGGTTTCATCTACGCCATCCGGCAAGGCTACGAGGGCTTGCTCGCGCGCGACAACCTGATCACGCAAGACCAGCGCGAGGAGTCTGCGACGCGGCGGCGCGCACGCCAACAGGATTTGCGCCCGTCGGCGACCGGCACGTCGCTCCTCTCGACGGACACACAACTCGTCGGCGCGAGTCTCTACCGCTTCGCCGCGCTGCCGTTTGAAATCGCGAGCGTGCTGCTGCTCGTCGCCATCATCGGCTCAGTAATGCTCGCCCGCACGACCAAGCAGGAAGCGGCCACCGACGATCTTGAAACAGCAAGGGATGAAGGACTCGTGAATCGTAAATCGTAAATAGACTAAAGCCGGAAGTTTCTATTCACGATTTACGATTCACGATTCACGGCTTTTACTCATCCCTCATCCAATTATGAACAACTTCATCGCATCCGCGTTCGCGCTCGTGTGGCAGGAAGCCGCGACGCCGGGACGCTGGCAGACGATCAGGCAGGGCGTGTTGGAGCCTGACCTCTCGAAGTTTCTGGTGATCGCCGCACTGCTGTTCGTGATCGGCGTGGCGGGCGTGCTGACGCGCCGTAACATCATCGTCATCTTCATGTCCATCGAGCTGATCCTGAACGCGGCGAACCTCAACTTCATCGCCTTCACGCGCTACTTGCAGGACACCGGCAACCTGAACGCCGTCGCGGGACAGGTCTTCACGATCTTCGTCATCGTCGTCGCCGCCGCCGAAGCCGCCATCGGCCTCGGCCTCGTCATCGCGCTCTACCGCAACAAAGAGACCATCTTTGTTGACAAGATTGATTTGCTCAAGTGGTAAAGCGTCCGTGGTCAGTAGTCAGTTGTCCGTCGTATGTGCCGGGCGAACAAGTGGCTGAAGATTAGAGCGAACAACTGACAACGGACGACGGACAACGGACAGCACCTATGCACAGACTCATCTGGCTCATTCCGCTTTTGCCGCTCGCCGGGGCTGCCGTCAACGGGTTGCTCGGGCGTCGCCTGCGCTTCTCGGAAACGGTCGTCGCCGCGATTGGGGTCGGCTCGGTCGCGCTGGCGTTTCTGCTCGGCGTCGCGGCGGTCTATTCGTACGGCTTCGGCGGCCACGCGCAGTGGCCTGCGCCTTACGTGACGAGTCAGGACGGCGCGTTCGTTTACCAGTGGATTCCGGGCGGCGCGACGGAACTGACGCAGGGCCACGCCGAACGCGCGCACATGGAAACGACGGCGAAGGCCATCGAGCGTGGGCGGGAGATCGAGCGAGAGACGGGCACTGCGCCGCGCGCCGTGCTGGTGGGCGACGCGCCGGAGCGGCGTGGCTTGGGCGCGCTGCTCGACGTGGAGTGGAGTTATCAACTCGACCCGCTCTCGTCGATCTTCATCCTCGTCATCACGGGCGTCGGCCTCTGCATCTTCGTCTTCGCCACCGGCTACATGCACGGCGACACGGGCTTCTACCGCTTCTTCGCCTACCTCGGCCTCTTCATGTTCATGATGCTCATCCTCGTGATGGGGTCGAACTTCCTGATGATGTTCGTCGGGTGGGAGGGCGTCGGTCTCTGTTCGTACCTGCTCATCGGCTACTACTTCGACCGCAAGGAGGCGGGCGACGCCTCGCGCAAGGCGTTCATCACGAACCGCGTCGGCGACTTCGGCTTCGCCCTCGCCGTCTTCGGCATCATCGCCACGTTCGGCTCGACGCAGTACACGGCGGTGATGTCGGCCGCGAGCGGCTACCCTGTTGAACCGCTCGGCACGTTCGGCCTGATGTCGTGGCTCGCGCTCGGCCTCTTCGTCGGCGCGTGCGGCAAGTCGGCGCAGATACCGCTCTACGTCTGGTTGCCGGACGCGATGGCGGGGCCGACGCCCGTCTCCGCGCTTATCCACGCGGCGACTATGGTCACGGCGGGCTTGTACATGCTGACGCGCACGAACGTCATCTTCCAGCACTCGCAGACGATGATGCTCGTCGTGGCCGTCGTCGGCGCGCTGACCGCGCTCTTCGCCGCGACCATCGGCATCACGCAGAACGACATCAAGAAAGTCCTCGCTTATTCAACCGTCTCGCAACTCGGCTTCATGTTCCTCGCGTGCGGCGTCGGCGCGTTCGTTATCGGCATCTTCCACGTGATGACGCACGCCTTCTTCAAAGCCCTGATGTTCCTCGGCGCGGGGTCGGTCATCCACGGCATGCACCACGAACAGGACATGCGGCGCATGGGCGGCCTTCGCAAGTACATGCCGAAGACTTACCTGACGTTCCTCGCGGGCTGGCTCGCCATCTGCGGCATCATCCCGTTTTCGGGCTTCTGGTCGAAGGACGAAATTTTGTGGAACGCCGCTTCGACCACTTTAATCCCTTACGGCTGGCTGCTCTGGGCTGTCGGCACGTTCACCGCCGCGCTCACCGCCTTCTACATGACGCGCCTCGTCGCCATGACCTTCTGGGGACGTGAGCGTTTCCTCGACGTGCCCGCCGGTGGACAGGCCGACGAAGCGCACGCGCACGGCTACGACGACGCGGGCAAGACGCACGACGCGCACACCGAGTCGGCGGGCGACCGCCCGCGCCACGAACCCGGCGAGTACGTCGGCGAACCGCACGCCGCGTCAGGGCACGCGCACACCGACGCGCACGGGGCACTCGCGGGCGCGCATCACGATTCGCACGGCCACGGCACGCACATCCCGCACGAGTCGCCGCCCGCGATGTGGATACCGCTCGCGGTGCTCGCCGTGCTCGCGGTCGTCGGCGGCTTCGTCGGCATCAGCCCCGCGTTCACGGGCGGCGCGCACGTCGGCGGGCGCATGAACATCGTCAACTGGCTTGAGCCAATCGTCTGGAATCCTTCGACCAGAAAGTTCAACGCGCCGCACGGCGCGGAGGGCGGGGAACACGCGTCGAACCTTATTGGAGACGCGCATGGCGAGCCGACCGCCATCGCGCAGAATCACGGCGCACCGGCGACGACGCAAGCCGCGCCGCACTCCGACGCTGCGAACGCCCAACATTCCGACGCCGCCCCGGCGCAAGCTCCGCACGCGGCAACCGGAACGGGCGAAGGCCACGCGTCGCCCTACGGCAACGACACCGGCTTCAATCTCGCGCACTCGGCCGAAGCATCGCTCGGCAGCCACACGGCGGCGGAGTGGTTGTTCATCATCATCTCGCTCGTCGCCGCGGGCTTCGGCATGTTTCTCGGCTGGCTCTTCTACGTGAAAAACCCGCGCCTGCCGGAAATGTGGGCGGCGCGTCTCGGCGCGCTCTATCGCGCGAGCTACAACAAGTATTGGATAGACGAACTCTACGGCCTCCTCTTCACGCGGCGCACGATGGACGCGGCACGCGGCGTCTACGCCGTGGACTCGAAGGGGATTGACGGCGCGGTCAACGGCTCGGCGTGGCTCACGCGGCGCATCAGCAAGTACACCGGCAACTTCGACCGCATCGTGGTTGACGGCGCGGTCAACGGCATCGCCGCCTTTATCGGCCGACTCGCGTCGCCGCTCCTGCGCGCGGCGCAGACCGGGCTGACGGCCAACTACGCGCTCGTCATGGTGCTCGGCCTCGTCGTCGCCGTCATCTTCTTTTTCATCGGCGACATCTTAGGGTTAGTGCGCGGAAGATAAAACGTTGTCCGTTGTCCGTAGGCAGTTGTCCGTTGCAGTTGATGGACAACGAACTCGCTGAACAAATAATGCTTAAGCCCGGCAAGCACCAAACGACGGACAACTGACCACTGACAACTGACCAAACTATGAAAATCCCTTACTTACTCTCCGTCATCACATGGCTGCCGCTCGTCGGCGCGCTCATCATCCTCTTCGCGTTCAAGAAAGATAACGCGCGCGGCATCAAGCGGTTTGCGACTGCGTGGTTCGGGCTGGTCTTTCTCGTCTCGCTCGCGCTGCTCGCCTACAACCGCGCGGCGGGCGGGATGCAGTTCATCGAAGACTGCCAGTGGATTCCGATCATCGGCGCGCGCTACCAGATGGGCGTTGACGGCGTGGCCGTCCTGCTCATCGTGTTGACGACGCTCCTCGGCGTCATCGCCGCGCTCTCTTCTTGGGAGTATATCGGCAAGCGCGAGCAGGAATACTACGTGCTCCTGCTGCTGTTGCAGGCGGCTGTGGTCGGCGTCTTCGCCTCGATGGACTTGTTCCTGTTCTACCTCTTCTTCGAGGTCTCGCTCGTGCCGATGTATTTCCTGATCGGCATCTGGGGCGGCGAGCGCAGGCTGTATGCCGCAATCAAGTTTTTCCTCTACACGCTCGTCGGCTCGGTCATCATGCTGCTCGGCGTCTTGAAGATGTACTTCTTAACTCAAGACGCCGCGCTGACGGGCACGATCACCCCGGCCGTGATGGACAATCTCGCGGCGGCGGGCACAGAGGCGCGCGCCGTCCTCGACAACGCGCGGGCGGCGGCCGGAGCGGGCGGCACGTTCAACATCATGTTCCTGCAAGCGCTCGGCTCGGTCTTGCCGATGGGCACGATGCAGGTCTTGTTGTTCTTCGCCTTCGCTATCGGCTTCGCCATCAAAGTGCCGATGTGGCCGTTTCACACGTGGCTGCCGGACGCGCACGTCGAAGCGCCGACGGCCGGATCGGTCATCCTCGCCGGGATACTTTTGAAACTCGGCACTTACGGCTTCTTCCGCTTCAACCTGCCGATGTTTCCCGAAGCCGCGAAAGACCTGAGCTACTTCCACCTCTTCGGCGCGACGTTCGGCGTGCGTCACATCATGGTCGCGCTCGCCATCATCGGCATCATCTACGGCGCGCTCGCCGCGATGTATTTCGTCGTCGTGAAAGACGGCGACGTGAAGAAACTCGTCGCTTATTCGTCCGTCTCCTCGATGGGCATCGTCATGCTCGGACTGTTCGCCTTGAACCCGAACGGCCTGAACGGCGCGGTGCTCCACATGATCAACCACGGCATCTACTCGGCCGCTCTCTTCCTCCTCGTCGGCATCATCTACGAGCGGCGGCACACGCGCAAAGTCTCCGAGTTCGGCGGCCTCTCGCACGTCATGCCGGGTTACGCCACGGTCTTCCTCGCGATGACGATGACGGCCATCGGGCTGCCGCTATTGTGCGTCTTCATCTCGGAATTTTTGGCGATGCGCGGTGCGTTCGAGGCGCAGCCGTGGTGGGCGGCGTGGGCTGCGCTCGGCATCATCCTGAACGCGGGCTACATGCTCTGGCTCTACCAGCGCATGTTCTTCGGCCACGTGGACAACCCGAAGAACGAAAACTTGTCGGACATGAACGGCCGCGAGTGGGCTTACATGCTGCCGCTCGTCCTGCTCTCGCTCTGGATCGGCGTCTACCCGAAGCCGTTCATCGAGTACGTGCAGCGACCCGTCAACGCCGTCGTCCGTCAGGTGCGCCCCGATTACCCGTTCCAACCGAGCGCGCCCCAGCAGACGCCGACGACGGCGCGCGTGGAACACAAATGATGAACGTTGAGTGCGGCACGATGAATAAAACGCTTCTCTTAACTCGTCACCTGTCACTCGTCACTTGTCACTCGTAACTATGTTTCTTCAAGCCAACACCACCACGCTCTTTAGCGCGTCCGACCTCCAGTTGATCGTGCCGGAGTTGATCCTGACGCTCAGCGCGTGCGTCGTGCTCGTCATGGAAGTCATTCTCCCGCGACGCGAGCACAAGTGGACGGCCTACGCCGCGCTCGGCGGCGTCGCCCTCTCCGCCGTCTCGCTCTTTCTCCTCTGGCAGACCAACCGCGACAACCTGCCGCTCAACGCCTTCTACGGCATGGTCCGCATAGACGGCTTCGCGCTCATCTTCAAGATGATCTTTCTGCTCGCGGCCGCGCTCACCATCGCCATCTCCGTGCGCTATCTGGAGGTGGAGGGCGAGCAGCGCGGCGAGTATTACGCGCTCGTGCTGTTCGCCACCGTCGGCATGTTGTTTCTCGGATGCGGCTACGATCTGATCTCGCTCTACATCAGTCTGGAATTGATGGCGTTGACGTTCTACGTGCTCGTCGGGTTCACGAAGCGCGAGCGGCGTTCCAACGAGGCGGGCATGAAGTATTTTCTGCTCGGCGCGTTCTCCTCCGGCGTGCTGCTCTACGGCATGTCGCTGCTGTTCGGCGTCGCCGGTTCGACCAACCTCGGCGACATCTCGCGCAGCATCAACGTGATCCTCACAGCCCCGCCCCTCGAAGGCGCGCTCAACGCGGGCTTGCCGCTGCGTCCCCTGTTGCTGCTCGCCATGATCGCCGTCGCCGCCGGGCTGTTCTTCAAACTCGCCGCCGTGCCCTTTCACATGTGGGCACCCGACGCCTACGAGGGCGCGCCGACGCCCGTCACGGCTTTCCTCTCCACCGGCTCGAAGGCCGCGAGCTTTGCCCTCTTCGCGCGCATCTTTCTCGAAGCCCTCGGCGGGATGCGCGCCGACTGGGCACCGCTTGTCGGCCTCGTCGCCGCCGTCACGATCATGGTCGGCAACTGGGCGGCGGTCACGCAGGTCAACGCGAAACGACTGCTCGCCTACTCGTCAATCTCGAACGCTGGCTACCTGCTGCTCGGCGTCATCGCCGCCAACGAGTACGGCTACGTCGGCCTCGTCGTCTACCTGCTCGTCTACACGCTGATGAACATCGGCGCATTCGGAGTCATCATCTCTTTGCGCCGACGCGGCCTCGTCGGCGACAACGTTGACGACTTCACGGGGCTGGGGCAGAAAGCGCCGGGCATGGCGTTGATGATGACGATCTTCATGCTCTCGCTCGGCGGGCTGCCGCTGACGGGCGGCTTCATCGGCAAGTGGTTTCTCTTCGGCGGACTGCTCCAACGCGCCGACGCCGACGGCAAAGATTGGTACATCTGGCTCGCCGTCTGGGCGATCCTCAACACGGTCGTCTCCTTCTTCTACTACGTCCGCTTCATCCGCGTGATGTATCTCGGCGACGGCGTGGCCGACGCGCGCCCGCTCTCGCTGTCGCCCGCGCTGCGCGCCGCGCTCGTCGTCGCCGTCGTCGGCGTCATCGTGATCGGCGTCTACCCGCAGCCGTTCATCAACCTCGCGCAGTCGCTCGTCTCTTCGCTGACCGGCGCGGCCTCCGGCGCGTTCGCTCTGAAATAAACGGCCTCGCCCCGAACAACCATCTCGACGCAAGGAGGATACGCAAGATGAAACGCACACCCATCGTCTTCAACCGGCTGATCATCGCGTTAGCCTTAACAACTCAACTTTTCCTGCTCGCCCCCTCATCGGCGCAAGCCGCCCGGCAGATGAACCCGCCCGCTCCCGTGCAGGACAACGTGAACCACGAAGGCCACAACAACGTGCGCGCGACGCGACGCAGCAACATTCGCTGCCGCGAGCGTTGCCTGCGACAATACCGGCAGTGTTTGCGCGGCGTCGTAAACCCGAATCAGGCGCGCTGTCGCCGCCGCTACCGCGACTGCCTGAGGCGTTGCCTCCGTTAGGCGCGCGCTGCGCAAGTTTGCCGTGGGCGATGTTCTCGTGAGAGCATCGCCTTCGTTTTTTATGGGCGTCTATTATTTCTTCGCCGCGCTGTTGCTCCTGCAATCGCTCGTCTCGCTCCGCGGCGGCGCGCGCTACCTGCGCTACTTCCGCCGCGAACTCTCCGCGCCCGCACCCGACTTCACGCCCTTCGTCACCGTCGTCGTCCCCTGTCGCGGCCTCGATCAAGGGTTACACGAAAACCTCTCTGCCCTCTGCGAACAGAACTATCCGGCCTTCGAGATCGTCTTCGTGATTGACAGCCGCGACGACCCCGCGCTTGGAGTGATCGAAGAGTTGCGCCGGACTTGGGGGAACGCTTCGTCTCCGGCGACGCGCGTCGTCGTGGCGGGCGCGGCGTCGGAGAGCGGGCAGAAAGTTCACAACCTCATCGCCGCAGTGGGCGCGGCCGACGCGCGCAGCGAAGTCTTCGCCTTCGTTGACTCGGACGCGCGCCCGCACCCCGGTTGGCTGCGCGCGCTCGTCGCGCCGCTCGCGGACGAGACGCTCGGCGCGACGACCGGCTATCGCTGGTTCATCCCTTCAACTAACTTGGCCTCGCACCTGCGCGCCGTCTGGAACGCCTCGATTGCTTCCGCGCTCGGCGAAAACTCGCGCGCGAATTTTTGCTGGGGCGGCTCGACCGCGATCCGCCGCGAGACTTTCACGCGCGTACGCATGAGAGAGCGTTGGCGCGGCACGCTCTCCGACGATTTCGCCCTCACCCGCGCGCTACAGGAAGCGCGCCTGCCCATCCATTTCGCGCCGCGCTGCCTGACGGCCTCGCACGAAGTCTGCGACGCGCGCACGCTCCTTGAATTCACCACGCGTCAACTCAAGATCACGCGCGTCTACGCGCCGCGCCTCTGGCGCATCGTGCTCATCTCAAACTTACTCTTCGTCGCGATCTTTTACGGCGGCCTCGCGCTCGCGCTGGCGCGCGCCCTCTCCGGCCTGTCCTACGTGTTGCCGCTCGCGCTCGTCGCCGCCATCTACGCACTCGGCTCGGCGAAAGCCGTGTTGCGCCTGCGTGCGGTCGCGCTTGCGTTCGCGCCGCGCAAAAAGATATGGCGAGCGGGGACGCTCGCCGCGCACGTCCTGCTGTGGCCGCTCGCGTCCGCGCTCTATCTTTACAACGCGGTGGCCTCCGCGCGCTCGCGCCACATACGCTGGCGCGGCATCACCTACGAATTGAAATCGCCGTCGGAAACTGTCATCATCAACGCCACCCGAACCGGAGAGGCGAGTGCGGCGGGAGAACCCGCACGCCGCGCTTAGAAATTATGCCGAACAAAGCAGTCAAACTTTTTCAGTTGCTCCGCTCGACCGAACGCGAACGGCGTCTCGGCACGGTGATCCTGTTCGTCACCTCGCGCTGCAATGCCAAGTGCGCGACCTGCTTCTACTGGGACGAGTTGAACCAGCCGGGCGATATGACGTTCGCGCAGATCGAGCGAGTCTCGCAGACGATGCCGCCCATCACAGACCTCTGGCTCTCCGGCGGCGAGCCGACGCTCCGGCGCGACCTGAACGACATCATTAACCTCTTCGTGACGAACAACGGCGTGCGCCGCGTCATCATCCCGACGAATGCCATCATCAAGGCGCACGTCTTTGAAGCGGTCAGCCGCGCGCTCGGCGACAACCCGAAAATTGATCTCTATCTCAACGTCGCGCTCGACGGCTATGGCGCGACGCACGACCGCATCCGCGGCGTGCCCGGCAACTGGGAGAAGACGCTCGACTGCATCCGCTCGCTCTACCCCTTGAAAGAGAAGTACGGCGCGCGCTTCCGCCTCAACGTCAACACCGTCGTCTGCGCGGAGAACTACACGGAAGTCGAACAGCTCTCCGCCTACCTCTGGGAAAATTTTCAACTCGACGGCCACTACTTCAACCTCATCCGCGGCGAGACCAAAGCGGGCGCGGCGATCAAGCAAGTGCCGCCCGAACTCTTGCCGGAGATGTACGCACGCGTCGCGGCTCTGACGAAGCGTTACGGCGAACGCATGTTTGCCGCCGACGAGGCGACCACGCGCTTCGTCAAATCCATCGCCTACGTCGGCGGGATCACGACGCACTACCGCACGCAACTCGCCAACTTCGACCGCCAGACCCCTTGGGCTTTCCCCTGCACGGCGGGCGAGACGACGGCCGTCATTGATTACAACGGCGACGTGCGCGCCTGCGAGTTGCGCGAAAAGTTTGCCACACTCGCCGACTACGATTACGACTTCGGCGCGCTCTGGAACGACGAACGCCGCGGGGCGGAACTCGCCGCGATTGACGGCGGAAAGACTTGCTGGTGCACGCACGTCTGCTTCATCCACGACTCCATGCGCCACTCGCGCCGCGCCCTCCTCTACGAGTTGCCGAAGAACTACGCGACGCGCGGGAAGTGGTAAATAGTCCGTTGTCCGTTGTCCGTAGTCAGTTGTCAGTTGTCAGTTGTTTAAATCAATCTTTAGTAACTTGCGTGGTCGTCACATGCAACTGACAACTGACCACGGACAACGGACGGCCTTTCGCTTATGACGAATAAAGACGAGCAAAACGTGAACAGCAAGAGCAGTGTGGTTTACGGGGCGGTGCTGTCGCTGGCGTTTTCCATCGTGTCGGGGCTGCTGGTCGGGTGGGCTTTGGATCGCTGGCTGGGGACGAGTCCATGGCTCATCGTGGCCGGGATCGTGCTCGGCTCGGTGGCCGGTTTCATGCAGTTCATCCGCCTGATGTCGCGGATTCAGTGAAGAAATCTCGTCGCGCCGGTATGAAAAACCGCTCACGCCTCTTGTTCGTGGCTGCCGCCATTGCGCTGGCGGCGTGGCTTATTTTCATCGGACTGTTTCTCCAACTCAGTTCCTACGACCCGTATAGTTGGGCCTTCCCCGGCATGGAAAGCGAGCTGAGCAGAAGCCTGTATCTTGATCGTAGAGACCTATACGTGAAACTTGGCGTCGGCTCGTTCGTGTTCGGGGTAGTATCTGGGCTAGCCGCACTGTTGACCAAGCGGATTAACCCGGATTAAGTATATTTTCCGACATCGAAGACGAACTGCCGCCAAAACTTCGCCGCTCGACAGCCCCCCGCCGGAGCATGTAGAATCTAACGTTCTACGATGAATGAAATTGCAGACAGCGGCGCGCTTGCGGAGGAAGTGGCAAGCACTGATGCGTCCGCGATGGCGGAGCGGCTGTTCCGCGTGATGATCTGGACGGTCGCGTTGGCCGTCCTTGCGAGCGCGGTGTGGATGCCGTGGCGCGTGACGGCGGGGCTGTTCATCGGCGGCGCGCTCTCGCTGCTGAATCATCACTGGATGCGGACGGCCATCACGGCAGCGTTCGCTCTGGCTTCGGAAGCGGGCGCTCGGCCGAAACTGAAAGTCGTGCGCTTCATCACGCGCTACTTCATCGTCACGGCCGCGGTCGCCGCCGCCAGTTGGCTCGACATCGCATCTCTCACGGCCATGCTCGTCGGCCTCTGTTCGTTCGTCGTCGCCGCGCTGGTGGAAGGTTTCATGCAGGCTTATTTCGTGATCATACATCGAGAGGAAACTAAATAATGTTCTGGTTGCTGCAAGGGCATGGCGAGGAAGGGGCGGCGCACGGCGCGACGGCGGGCGGGCACGCCGAGACCGCCGGAGCGGCCGCTTCCCACGGGGGCGGCGAGGCCGCGGCGCACCACACGCCGCCGCTCGTCGAAGCGGTCAATCATTTCATCGGCGAGCCGATCCACAACTTCCAGATGGCCTACACCAAGCCCGTCTGGGACAAGCTCTTTCACAAGTTCGGCACGGACGCAGAGGCGGTCTTCGGCGCGTACACGGTGGACAACGCCGTGCCTTGGTACACGGTGATGTTCATCGTCGCGTGCCTCATCACACTCGCCATCATCTGGATTTTGAAGGGCAAGTATCTCTCGGAAGACGACCCGAGCGGCGGGCAGCAGACGCTCGAAGTGACCGTGCTCGCCGTGCGCGACATGGTGGAGAACATCATCGGGCCGCACGGCCTGAAATACTTTCCCGTCGTCGCCACCTTCGCCCTGCTCATCCTCGTCTCGAATCTGATGGGGCTGTTCCCGATGTTCATGCCGCCGACGGCGCACACGTCCGTCACCTTCGCGCTCGGCATCACGTCGTTCGTCTATTACAACTACATCGGCGTCAAAGAGAACGGGCTGTTGGGACACCTCGGCCACTTCGCGGGCGTGCATTATTTCAGCGGCGCGATCCTCTTCATCATGGGGCCGGCGATGTTCGTCATCGAGTTGATCAGTAACGCCGTGCGCCCGCTCTCGCTGGGCTTGCGCCTCTTCGGCAACATCTTCGGCGACGAGCAGGTCGGCTCAAATATCGCTGGCCTGTACCCGCCTCTGACTTACATCGTCATCCCGGCCTTGCTGATGATCCTGAGCGTCTTCGCATCCGTCATGCAGGCGTTCATCTTCACGCTGCTCTCGATGATCTACATCGGCGAAGTCTCGCACGCGCCGCACGAAGACCACGAGGACGAGCACGGCCACGAGCTTCAGCCGATTGACGGCGACGAAATCATCGCCCCTGCGCTATGAGAACAGTGACGAGTGACAAGTGACGAGTGACAAGCTAAAACCTGAAACTGTTATCTTGGCACTTGTCCTTGATCTCGTCACTTGTCACTCGTCACTTGTCACTGTAGTAAAGCGTCTTGAGCGGTGCGGGGCAGCGTGCCCGCACGCGTTGGGGCGTGGGAGGTTGGAAACACTGAGGGGGAGAAAATCGTTAAGGATAGTGAGGGGCGAAACGGGCACGCGGAGAATAATAACTTTCGCTGTTTGAAAGTGGACGGAGGTCGGCATCGCTGGAGCGCCGTTGTAAGAGGGGCGGCGGATACCGGGTGTTGGCGAAATCATAAGTAGCGCGTGTGTCGCTTCAACTGTCCGGCGGGGTTCACCTTCTTCTCTTTTGACATTCGACTCTGAAAAGGAGAGCTGAACATGAATAAACTCAGAATGGCATTCTTCGCCGTGGTCGGCGTGCTGATGGCCGCCATGCCCGCGCTCGCGCAGGCCGGGGCGGTCGCTGCGGACAACGAATCGAGCGTCGCCAAGTATGCGAAGCTGGCCGCGGGCTTCGGCTTCGCGATTGCGGCGGGCTTGGGCGCTATCGGCCAGTCGCGCGTGGCGGCGGCGGCGGCAGAAGGCACGGCGCGCAATCCGGGCGCGGGCGGCCGCATCCAGATTTTGATGATCATCGGTCTGGCGTTCATCGAGACGCTGGTCATCTTCACGCTGGTCATCGTCTTCGCGGCGGTTCGCTAAGACGCGGCGACCAGCACCACACAACAACACTTGCGGGCGCGCTCATTTCAACGGAGCGCGCCCGCAAGTTTTTTAAGCCCTCGCCTTACCTGATGCCGAACCGGACGCCGACCGGCTTAGTAGTTGGTGATCGCTACCGTTTACCGCCACGGTCTGACCGCCTTATGCTTGCCCGCCCCTCTGCTTCGTTGTAATCTCTAAACTACATTCCCTCCAAGCTGTCTTAGTCGAAGTCATCTTCCCCCGCGTTGAGAATTTTCTCCCGTGAATAAACGTGGCTGGCAAGTTTAAGTTTGCGGCAGCCCGGTGTGAGTTTAAAGTTCAGGACACCAGAGTGCGCTCGTAAAATTCCGAATGTGAGAGGACAAAAAATATGAAGAAACTAATTCTAGCCTTACTGTGCGTCATCGTGTGCGCGCCGCTCGCGCTGGCCGACACGATCTATCTGCGCGACGGGCGCACCGTGCGCGGAACAGTGCTCGGCTTCATCGGCGGGCGCTTCGCCGTGCGCGTGGCGACGGCGACCGGCACCACGACAACAAGTGCGACGGCCGAACAGGGCGAGGTGCAGTTCTTCCGGCCGAGCCAGATCGAGCGCGTCGAAATCGAAGGCCGCTCGCTCGACGAGGCGCGCTTCTCGTCGCGCACGGTGCAGGTCAGCCTCGAACCCAACTGGATTGACAGCGGCGTGGATTTGCGTCGCGGTGAACGCGTCTCCGTGAAGGCCAACGGCACGATTGTCACCGGGCGCGCGCGCATCACGCCGGGCGGCCTGCGCTCGACCGACCCGACCGCGCCGCTCCCGCGCGCCGCAGAGGGCATGCTCATCGGCGCTGTCGGCAACGAGTCGGATTCGCCGATCATGGAGATCGGCATCGGGCGCGACTTCGTGGCCGACCGCGACGGCCGCCTCTACCTGACCGCGAATCGCGGCACTTACTCCGACGCGCGCGGCGCTTACAACGTGGAGGTGCGCACCGAGCGCAACCTGACGCCGCGCCGCCGCGACAACACGGCCTCGCGCAACAACAACGACGAGGAGTATGACGACGACGTGTTCGGCACGCGCAACAGTTCGCCCGCCCCGGTGCGCTCGCGTCTCCCCGGCGGCGACGGCCGCGACACGGGCGATGCGGGTCGCGTCGGCGCGCCGCGCGAGGTGAGCGTCAACGTGCCCGGCACGTCGCGCGACACGGATTCGGGCGTGGAAGTGAGGAGCGGCGAGCAGGTGACGATCACGGCGAGCGGGACGGTCATCGCCGGTCGCCGCATCGGTGAAGTCGGGCCGCAGGGCGGTCGCGCCTCGGGCTTCGGCTCGATCATCGGGACGCGTCCCGTGCCGACGGCCGGGCCGGGCGCGCTCATCGGTTACATCCGCGCGTCGAACGGTCAGCTTTCGCAGCCGTTTCTGATCGGCAATCAACTGACCTTCAACGCGCAGACTGACGGTCACCTGATCCTAGCCATCAACGACGACGACTACAGCGACAACGGCGGCAACTTCGCCGTCCGCATCAGGGTCAACTGAAGACAGGTAAAAGGTGAACGGTAAATAGTAAATGGTGAATGGAAGAAAGCGGGTTTTCTCCATTCACCATTTACTATTTACCGTTCACCTTTTTTGTTTCGTGGCGCGGAGGATCGGGTCAATGGTCGGGGCGAAGGGCGGGGCGTAGGCGAGGTCGAGTTGATTGAGTTCTTCGATCTTGAGGTTGGCCTGGAGCGCGGCGGCGAATACGTCTATGCGCTGGGCGACGCCTTCGCGCCCGACCATCTGCGCGCCGAGCAGGCGACCGCTCTTGTCGTAGACGACGCGCGTCAGGATTTTCGCGCCGCCCGGATAGTAACCTGCGCGCGTTGAAGATTCGTCTTCGATGATGGAGGCGTCGAAGCCCGCGCCCCGCGCCTCTTCCGGCGACAAGCCCGTGCGCGCAACTTCGAGGTCGAAAACTTTAACGGCGTTCGTGCCGACGACGCCCGCGAAACGCACTTCGGGCGTCGTCCCCGCCGCGTTCGCGCCCGCGACCCAACCCTGACGTACGGCCGGTTGCGCGAGCGGCATCCAGACGCGCCGCCCCGACACGCGATGCAGCGTCTCCGAGCAATCGCCCGCCGCGAACACGTTGGCCGCGCTCGTGCGCTGGTTCGCGTCGGTCGCAATCGCGCCGCTCTCGCCGATCTCAAGTCCCGCGTCCTTCGCGACACGGACGGCGGGCGTAACGCCGACGCCGATCAACACCACCTGCGCCTCGAACGCGCGCCCGCTCTCGGTGACGACGCGCGCCACCTGTTCGCCGCGCCCCTCGAAGGCGACCACACGCTCGCCCAGCACCACTTCGACGCCGCGCCCGCGCAGTTCGTCAACCACCCGATCACGCAATTCGCCGCCGAGCGTGCTCATCACCATGTCGGACGATTCGACGAGCGTCGTATCGAGTCCGCGCGCGCGAAAGGCTTCGGCCATCTCAAGGCCGATGTAGCCCGCGCCGACGATGACGGCCGCGCGTGGCCGCTCCTGTTCGAGAAACTGTAGCAGTCGCCGCCCATCGCGCAGTTGGCGCAGGACGAAGACGCCCGCGAGGTCGTGACCCGCGAGCGGCGGGCAGACGGCGGCTGCGCCCGTCGCCAGCACGAGACTGTCGAAACCCAACTCGCGCCGCTCGCCATTCGCGCTCACGCGCACGACGGAGCGCGCGGGCAGAATTTCTAACGCCTCCGTGTTGAGTTGGACGTTGATGTCATGTCGCTCGCGGAAGTATTCGGGCGTGTGGAGTACGAGGCGTTCGAGCGCCGGGATGAGGCCGGAGATGACGTAGGGCAGGCCGCACGCGCCGTAGGAGATGTCGGGGGTCTTCTCAAGCACGGTGATCGAGAGTGAGGGCGCGACGCGTCGCGCCTGCATGGCCGCCGCGAGTCCGGCGGCGACCCCGCCGACGACGATGAGCTGTTCTTTACCCAAACGTTTAGTCGCCTCCGAACGTATATTGATTACGCGCGCGAGCAAGATTACTTAAGATCAGCGAAAAGTTAAAAGAAAAACCGGGGCGCGAAGTCGCCGTGCGTGTGGCTTCAGTTTTGCGTGTTATAGTTTTAGCTTGGGTCGTCCGTAACGGTATGATACGCTTCATCCAAGAAATCCCTGCGAAATCGTTTGTGCGAGGCGAAAGCGTTTAATGAAAAAATGTCCGAAATGCGGGAAGACTTACGAGAACGCGCCCACTCTATGTCCGTCTGACGGCACGGTTCTGGTCAAGACGGGCGACGCTTTGATCGGGCAGACGTTGGCCGGGAAGTACCGCATCGAGGAACGCATCAGCGAAGGCGGCATGGGCACGGTTTACCGCGCGACGCACGTCTTGATGGAGAAGGCCGTCGCGATCAAGGTGCTTCATCCTTCGCTCGCCGCCGACGACAAGATCGTGGCGCGCTTCACGCGCGAAGCCAAAGCCGCCTCGCGCATCTCGAACCCGCACGCCCTAAACGTCACGGACTTCGGCGAATCGGAGAACGGCATCGTCTTCCTCGTGATGGAATACCTGCGCGGGAAGACGCTCAAGGAAGTGGTGCGCAGCGAAAGCCCGTTGCAACTCGCGCGCGTCGTCGAAGTGACGAGGCAAATCTGCGGCGCGCTCGACGCCGCGCACGCCGAGGGCGTCGTCCATCGCGATCTCAAGAGCGACAACATCATGCTCGAAGAGGTGGCCGGCGGTAACGACTGGGCGAAGGTGCTCGACTTCGGCATCGCCAAGATTCTGGAAACCGACGGGCACGACCCCGAACTCACCGCCCCCAATCTGATCATCGGCACGCCGCAATACATGTCGCCCGAACAATGTTCGCAGGCCAGCGATATTGACGCGCGTTCCGACATCTACAGTTTAGGAATCATCCTCTACGAGATGTTCGTCGGGCATGTGCCGTTCACGGGCGAGTCGGCGACGGCCATCATGTTGAAGCACTTGCAGGAGACCGCGCCTTCGGTGCTCGACGAGCGGAAAGACCTGCCGCCCGAGGTGGGCGAAGTCATCGCGCGCGCGTTGTCGAAACTTCCTGACGAGCGGCAACAGAGCGCGGGCGAACTGGCCGAAGCGTTGGCCGCCGCCGCCGCGACCAATGAAGTGGGCGTGCTCCCGGCCGGAGCGGCCACGAGCGAGAATGCGCAGCTCAACTCGGGTAACACCAATCGCATCGTCGTGCCGACCGCGCCTTTGGAGACGCGGCCGACGACCAGCACCGAAGCGGACGAGGCGACGGTCGTGCATGCGCGCGAGCAGGTGTACGTTGCCGATGAGCCTGAGCTTTTTGAGATGCCGCCGCCCGCCGCGAGCTTCAACCCGTGGCGCATCATGATCCCGGCGGCCGTGCTGTTAATCGCGCTGCTCGGCGTCTTCTTCGCCTACCAGCGCAACTCCGGTTCATCACCCGCAAACGATAACTCTCAACCGCTCACCGCCGATCCCAACGCATCGCCCGTACTGCCGGGCGCGTCGCCGACGGGCGCGGGAGAAAACAACATCACGCCTGTGGCCGCCACGCCGGCGCCTATCTCAACGCCCGGTCAAACCTCGACGGGCGGAGAAACCACGACCACGACCACTAACCCGAACCCGAACCCGACGCCGCAGGCGACGCCCTCGCCCACGCCGAACGAGGCCGGGAACAGCAATACGCCGGAGGAAGAGGAAGAAACCGATCCGACTCCAACGCCGACCCCGCGTCGCAACCCGACTCCGCCGCCGGGAAGAACTACGCCGACGCCGGATGATCCGCCGCCGCCCTCTCCGAGAGCGACGCCGCCCGACTCGTCCAATACGGTGTCAGACCCGCCGCCACCGCCCGGCAACAATCTGTCATAACCTGCCGCGC
>JAUZFQ010000250.1 GCA_030838445.1 Pyrinomonadaceae bacterium
GCTAGTACCAGTCGTTTTGGGGAGGTCGGTGAGGGAGTTTATCAATGAATCCGGTTGCCCGGTGCGGAGGGGGCGAGTGGATTGTCTACTGGAGAGGACAACGCGCGGTCAGGGGTGGAGACAATCGTAGACCGCCGTGTGTGGGCATCGACGGGGCGCGGAGCGGAGAGAGTTAATCGTCACCGCGCCACCGCTCGAAGCCCTTCACACATTGAAGCGGAAGTTAACGATGTCGCCTTCCTGCATGACGTACTCTTTGCCTTCGAGGCGGAGCAAGCCCTGTTCGCGGGCGGCGGCGTAAGAGCCGACGCGCGTGAGATCGTCGTAGCTGACGATCTCGGCGCGGATGAAGCCGCGCTCGATGTCTGAGTGGATCGTGCCTGCGGCCTGCGGGGCGCGCGTGCCGCGCGGGATCGTCCACGCGCGCACCTCTTTCTCGCCCGCTGTCAAAAAAGACATGAGGCCAAGCAGCCGGTATGCGCTCTTGATCAGATCGCCCACGCCGCTGCCTTCGACGCCGAGCGACTGCAAGTAGCCGCTGCGATCTTCGGGCGAGAGTTCGACGAGTTCGGCTTCGATTTGCGCGCAGATGACGACCGACTCGGCCGCCTCGCTCGCAGCCAGCGCGCGCACCGCTTTGACGTGCGCGTTCTCTTCGGGCGCGGCGAGCGTGGCCTCGTCAACGTTGGCCGCGTAGATGGTCGGCTTCATCGTGAGAAGGAAGAGCGTGCGCGCCGTGGCGCGTTCTTCGTCCGTCATCTGGACGAGACGCGCGGGCTGCCCTTCGGAGAGCACGGGGAGGAGTTTGTCGATCAGCGCGATCTCGGCGAGCGCGGTCTTGTCGCCGCCCTTGGCGGTCTTTTGCGCGCGGTCGCGGCGGCGTTCGACGGAGGCGAGGTCGGCGAGCGCGAGTTCGATCTGGATAGTCTCGATGTCGCGTTCGGGGTTAACCGAGCCTTCGACGTGGACGATGTTCTCGTCCTCGAAGCAGCGCACGACCTGAATCACCGCGTCCGTCTCGCGGATGTTGGCGAGAAACTGGTTGCCGAGTCCTTCGCCTTTGGACGCGCCGCGCACCAGCCCCGCGATGTCTACGAACTCGACGGTCGCCGGGACGATGGTCGTTGTCTTGACGATCACGGCGAGCGGGTCGAGCCGTTCGTCGGGGACGGCGACGACGCCGACGTTCGGATCGATGGTGGCGAACGGGTAGTTGGCGGCGAGCGCGGAAGTCTGCGCCGTGAGCGCGTTAAAGAGCGTGGACTTGCCGACGTTCGGCAGCCCGACAATACCTGCGCGGAGCATGAAAGCACCTCTCTGGAATAGTTCACGCGTTTGCTTGCGAGTGGTTTCTTTTACACCGTGGCGCAGGGAAAGGCAAAAGTGTAGACGGCAAACTACGGCCGCGCACGCGCCCCGACGACGGAGAATCATGCGCGTTTCAAGACGATTGTTGCCGGGGCGGTTACTTGGCGGGGGCGGCGACCGCCGCGCTGCCGTCAATGAACGGTCGCATCTCGCCGATGAACTTGTCGAGGTTGGGGATGCTGTAGAGCACAATCTCGGCCGACTTTTCGGGGAAGCCGGATTCAAGCGTGAAGGTGTAGCCCGCGAAGACATCGCCGGAAGCGTCCACGCCCCAGAAGAGAAAGGCGCGGTCGCTCAGGTTGAGCAACAGGCGCATCAAGGCGAGACTGTTTTTAGCCTTCTCGACGTTGATGTAACCGCCCTTGAAGTGGGGATAGATACGAAAGCCGATGGTGTTGTTGTTCGTTACGCCGACGACGACTTCGAGGCTCTCGGCGTTGTTCAACCCTTCTCTGAGCGCGCCGGTGAAGTTAAACGGCTGCTTCGCGCTCTGCCGGAAACTGATGTTGATGCCTTTCTTGGGGCCGGAAGTTTCGAGCAGCTTGCGCAGTTGTTCGCGCATGGCGACGCGTTCGGCTTCTTGTGTTGATGTCGTCGGTTGCTGCGCGGGGAGCGCGACGGGCGCGGCTACCGAGATGAGCAGCGCGATCAGGATCAGGCGTCTCAAAGACTTTGATACCTCCGAAGGGGGAATGTTGAATCGCGCGAGGTCGCTCGCTTGTATGTCAAATCGCATGACAAGTCAAACGCCTCCGAAAGTTTTTCGCCGTGGGCGAGGGAACTTTGCCAACCCGCGCCGCAGTTCGCGTATAATCTCGCGCGCCGGCGGCCGGACGCGATGAGAGCACTCGTCGCCGTCGTCCTGTGGTTAACATTCGGTCGCCGTCGTCCCGTTCTTAATTTTCGATCACACACGTTTCGCGTCAGACGCACTTTCACATGTCATTCATACTCGCGCTCGTCGCCATCGCGAGCGGCGCGCTCGTCACCTACCTCTACGACCGCGACGCGCACTTTCTCGCGCGCCTCGCAGCCGGGGCATGTACAGGCTTCGCCGCGCTCGGCCTCGTCGGCTTTATCTCGGCCTCCTTCCTTGGGCTGACGCCCGCGTCGCTCGTCCTGTCGGCCGCCGTGGTCGGCGCGCCGCTCTTACTGCTGGCGAAAAGTGAATGGCGCGTGCGCGTGCAGTTCGACGCAGGGGAGGCGTGGCGCGACATGGTCGGCGCGTTTGCGCGACCGCAGGCGGGGACGACGGGTGTGCT
Organism: Pyrinomonadaceae bacterium; assembly: GCA_030838445.1. GTDB lineage: Bacteria > Acidobacteriota > Blastocatellia > Pyrinomonadales > Pyrinomonadaceae > JAIVJZ01. The sequence continues at coordinate 2,631 of JAUZFQ010000250.1, forward strand.
CGTCCTCTTCGTCGCGTGCGCGTTCGTCTTCTGGCAGGTGTTCGCGCGGGCGATGTTCGTGCGCGGCGGCGAGATGTTCACGGGCGTTGACAACAACCTCGGCGATCTGCCGTTTCACCTGAGCATCATCACGGGCTTCGCCTACGGGGATAATTTCCCGCCGGTGCATCCAGAGTACGCGGGCGCTCGTCTGACCTACCCGTTCGTCGTGGACTTCGTGGCGGCGATGTTCGTGCGCGCGGGGGCGACGCTGGAAGGCGCACTCTTCTGGGAGAACTTCGTGCTCGCGCTCGCGCTCGTCGCGCTGCTCTATCGCTTCGCTTTGAAGTTGACGCGCGACCGCGTGGCTGCGCTCATCACGCCCGCGCTGGCGCTCTTGAGCGGCGGCTTGGGTTGGTGGATGCTCGCGCGGGAGTGGAGCGGCGGAAGTCTCGGACTCTTCGAGTTGCTCGGCCGCCTGCCGCACGATTACACGATCACTTCCAACGGCGCGTTCCGCTGGGGCAACGCGATCACGACGCTGCTCGTTCCGCAACGCGGACTATTGCTCGGCCTGCCGCTCGCGCTCGTCGTCGTCACGCAGTGGTGGCTGGCGACGGAAGACGAAGAAGGGGGAAAGGAAGGAGAAAGGGTAAGGGGTAAAGGGGAAGGGGGAAAGGCGAAATCGCGGAAGAGAGAGAGGCGCATTTCGACGAATGCCGTCGAGCCGCCGCCGCTCCCGACATTTAACCTTTTCCCCTTCCCCTTTTCCCTTTCCCCCACCGAGCGACGAATGATCGGCGCGGGCGTCGTGGCCGGTTTGTTGCCGCTGGCGCACGCGCACAGTTTCGTCGTGTTGATGTTGATGGGCGGGTGTCTGGCGTTGCTGTTCCCACGCTGGCGCGGGTGGTTCATCTTCTTCGCGGTCGCGCTCTTGATCGCCGCGCCGCAGATGTGGTGGGCGACGCGCGGGAGCGCAGCGCGCGCGGGGAGTTTCTTCGGGTGGCAGTTCGGTTGGGATCGCGGCGAGCAAAACGCGCTGTGGTTCTGGTTCAAGAACACCGGACTGTTCATCCCTCTGCTCGTCGCCGCGCTCCTGTGGCGCGGACGCGGCGACGGTAGCAACGGCGACGGTAGTAGCGGCGACGGTAGTAGCGGCGCGGTCGTGCCGAAGCGGCTGCTACTTTTTTACCTGCCCTTCACGCTCTTGTTTGTCATCTCGAACGCGGGGAAAATCTCGCCGTGGATTTGGGACAACATCAAGGTGCTGTATTACTGGTACGTCGCATCCGTGCCGCTCGTCGCGTTGCTGCTCGCGCGGCTGTGGCGTCTGCACGCGGCGACGCGCGCGTTGGCGTGCGTCCTGTTGTTGACGTTGACGCTCGCGGGCGCGCTCGACGTGTGGCGCGTCGTGTCGGAGGCGTCGGAGCAACGCGAGTTCGACCGCGCCGGTCTCGCGTTTGCCGAGATCGTCAAAAGCGAGACCGCCCCGCGTTCACTGATTCTTCACGCGCCGACTTATAATCACCCCGTTTATTTGACGGGGCGGCGCGCGCTGATGGGCTACGCGGGGCATCTCTGGTCGCAGGGCATTGACTACGCGCCGCGCGAGGCCGAACTCAGGCGCATGTACGCGGGCGCGCCCGACGCGGAGAGCCTGTTGGCGAAACACGGCGTCGAGTACGCGGTCGTCAGCCCGCTCGAACGCAGCGCGGTGCAGGTCAACGAACAGTTCTTCGGACGCTTCACGAAAGTTGGGGAGACAGGTGGGTACAGCCTCTACAAAATCGCGCGGCAGTAAGCAGAAGGGGCGACGGGCGAACGCCGCGCCGGACGACAACGAGACGGAGCATCTCGCCGACGCCAACGCGGAGTCGGCGGACGCGGGTGGAGAGATGTCCCGGCGCGCATGGTGGATCGCTTGCGCGTTGGTGATGCTCGTCGCCGCGCTCGTGCGCCTCTACCAACTCGAACTCCGGCCGATGCACCACGACGAAGGCGTCAACGGCTTCTTCCTCAACAACCTGATCCGCACGGGCGTCTTCCGCTACGACCCCACCAACTATCACGGCCCGACGCTCTACTATTTCACGCTGCCGCTTGCCTTCGTCGCCGAACGTCTCGGCGTGTACGGCACGTGGACGGTGCGCCTGCTGCCGCTCATCTTCGGGCTGGCTACGGTGTGGCTCACGCTCGGCCTGCGTCGTTACATCGGGCGCGTCGGCGCGCTCTCGGCCGGGGCGTTGCTCGCGCTCTCGCCCGGCGTCGTCTTCTTCTCGCGCTACTTCATACACGAGATGATGTTCGTGTTCTTCACGCTCGGCATCGTCGTGGCCGCGCTGCGTTACTACGAATCCGGCGCGCCCACGCAACAGACGGACGCGGGCACGGGCTATGCTGCGGCGGCCATGTCGTTGTTACTCGTCGGCGCGTCGCTCGCCGCGACTTACAGGCCGAAGCTATACACGTTCGCGCTGGTGTTAATCATCTTCAACGGCGGCATGCTGCTCTTCGCGCTCAGGCGGTACGACGGCGCGCGTTCGATCTACCTCGTGCTCGCCGCCGTCTCAGCCGCGCTCCTGTTTGCGACGAAGGAGACGGCTTTCATTTCCGTGGGCGTGCTCTTGATCGCGTGGGCGTTGGCGTGGGGCTACACGTCGCTCGCCGCGCGGCAGGGTTGGTTCGGCGCGCGTGCGTCTGCGACGGGCAAGCGCGGCAAGCAAAGCGGGAAGACGGGCGCGGGCGGCGGCGGCGATGTCGCCACGCCCGGACTCATAGAGCGGCTCGGCGGTTGGCCGCGCATCCTCGTCCTGCTCACGACCGCGCTCGGCATCTTCCTCTTCGTCAACGTCGTCTTCTACTCGTCGTTCTTCACGAACCCGAAAGGCGTCCGAGCGGCCATCGAGGCGTACGAGGTCTGGAAGAAGACGGGCGAGAGCGGCTTTCACGGCTACGGCCCGCACAAGTATCTGGAGTGGCTCGTGGCGAGCAACAGGTATCTGGAATGGCTCGTGCGCGATGGCAAGGGCGTCGCGCCGAACTACGACTGGGAGTCGGGCGAAGAGCCGTTGCTGTTCCTGCTGGCGTGCGCGGGCGCGCTCGTCGCGCTACTGCGTGAGCCGCGCCGCCGCTTCCCACTCTTCGCCGCGCTCTGGGGCTTCGGCCTGCTCGCCGCCTATTCGCTCATCAAATACAAGACGCCCTGGCTCGTGCTCAGCATGCTCGTGCCGTTCGCCATCGCGGGCGGCTACGCGGTTGACTGGCTCTACCGGAGGCGCACGACGGGTGCGCGCCCGCTCGCGCTCGCGGTGCTCGGCGTCGCACTCGTCGTCGCGGCCGTCCAGACCGCCCGACTCAATTACGTGCATTACGACGACGACCGTTACATCTACGTCTACGCGCACACGAAGCGCGAGTATCTGGATTTGATCAACGAGGTCAACCGCATCGCCGAGCGCGCCGGGACGAAATACGAGACGAACATCAACGTGGCCGCGCCCGAATACTGGCCGATGCCCTGGTACTTTCGCGACTACAAACGCGTCGGCTATCAGAGCCGCGTCATCCCGACGACGACCGACGCGGTTGTCATCACCAGTTCGACGCAGAGCGCCGAGATGCAGGCCACCAACGGCGCGAACTATCAACTCGTCGGCACTTACCCGATGCGCCCCGGCGTGACCCTCAACCTCTACGCCCGACGCGACCTCGCGGGGCGATAGTTCCGTCGCCCCGCCGCGTTTAGCGAATACCCCGCGCCCGCCGTGACAAAAATTCAACACCTCCCCTTTCGTCAAACTCATTGACGAAAAATCCGGCGGGGTGTTAATGTCCGCACCCAGTTAACAAACAACGTCTACAGTTCGTTTTTGCGAGGCCAAACCCCCGGCCTTAGTTTTCGCAAAAACCCCCCGGCCGCGAACTGTCGTCAAACTTAAACCCCCGAAGAGACAAACCCGCCGTTCGATCCGGCGTTGCCGTTCTACCGTGTCGAAAGTTTCTGGTTGAGAAAGATTCCGTCTCCGCACGCTTGCGCTCCCGGCGTTAGACCGCCTCTTAGAGCGCGCCGCGCTGAGGTAAGTGCGCGCCTTTTTCGGGCGCAACGCGTTCGCAATGTGAATGCAATTGAAATAGAGCTTGACGCGCCGCCGAATGGCCGCGGACTCAAGTTTTTCTCAACCGCGCGGGTGTAGTCTCCGAAGCATCAACGTCGCTGAATAGTTTTCACATTCCCAATCGCGCTCGCTGTTCCCGATCCCCGACGACAGGTGGTGGCGAGAGGAAGACACGAAGGCGTCACGCCATGCTCAACGCACGGGCACTCCTCGGTGTGGCACGCGCAAGTAAGGATGAACGATCCTCTGGAGGGACACGTCAATGAATACCCGCCGAATTTTTCTCGCCACCGTTTTGGGGCTGCTCGTTTTAACCGTCGTCATGCCCGGCCTGTTCGGTTCGGCCGTCGAAGCCGTGAAGCAGGATTTGATTAACGCCCCGCGCAGCGGCGGCGTGCGCCCGCCCGAAAAGGACGTGCGCGGCGGCGCGCATGGTGTTCCCAAAAGTCCGGTCGCGCGTGCGCTCTCCGAGACACAGGCGAAGAATTTGAAAGCGTTGCAAACGGAAGTCGGCGGCGCGCCGCTCGTCGTGCAGTACAACGCTCTGACGAGTACGCCGCGCCATCTCTTCAGCCGCGCGGGCTACCTCACGCCGCCGGGCGCGGGCGACGCCGAAGTGATCGCCCGCTCGTTTCTCAAACGCTGGCAGGGCATCTTCCGCTTCACCGACGCCGACCTCGGTTCGCTGAAAATCAAGAGCCGCTCGCGCCTGCAAGACATGGGGACGGATGTGTTGGTCTTCGAGCAGCACGTCGGCGGCGTGCCCGTGTATAAGGGCGAGGTACTGGTCAACGTCAACCGAGAGGGTCGCGTGTTGAGCGTCGGCAGCGACAGCTTCCCGCAGTTGAAGGTGACGAACGCGGTCGTCATTTCGCCCGCCGCGGCCATCGAGTACGCCGCGCGAGACATGGGGTTGACGAATTACAACGGCCAGTCGCTCGGCGCGACGCGCGTGCTCGCCGCTTACGGCAAACTCAAGGCGCGTTACGTCGAGGGGCAGAAATTCAGCGGCGGCAATTTGTTCACGGACGACATCGTGGTGACGCGCACCGTCTTCCCGCTCGGCGCGGAAGCGCGCCACGCTTATAAGTTCAACCTGACCACGCCGCAGTATTCCGGCATCGTCTGGGAGAACGTCGTGGACGCGGAGACCGGCGAGGTCTTGCACCGTTTCAGCCTGACGATGTTTCAGGGCGCGACCAAGCGTGAGAAGGGAAAGGGACTCAACCGCCCGCTGTTGCCTTCGTTCGGCCCCGTGGGAGGCGGCCCCATCGACAGTCGCCGCTCGTCCTTCCGGCCGGACGTGCAAGATTTAGTTGAGAGCTTCAACCCGGCGGGCACGGCGCAGGCGAAAGTTTTCGATAGCTCGCCCGCCGGCCTGAGCGGTCGGCGCGGCGTGGGGCGCGCCACCACGCGCGGACAGCGACCCACCTACACGCCGGAGGCTGCGAGTCCCGTCACCGTGGCGCGTAACAGTGGCCGCGGCTTCATGGAATCAATGGTGCGTGCGCGCACCGAGAACGCGTTCTCAGTCATCGGCGGCACGCTCTTCCCGGTCATTTACAACACGCCGTTCGGGCAGGTCTTGCGCGGCATGCCCGACGCGGCCAACCCTTCGCCCGCCTCGCCCTTCGGCTGGTACTACTTGCCGACCGGCACGGGCGGAGCAGAGATCACCGAAGAAGACACCGGCCGAGCCTCCACGAAGAACTACGGCTACACGATGGCCGACGAAGCCAAGCGGCGCAACACGCCCGACAACGCGCCCGTCCCCTGCACCGGCACGCTGCCGGCGCGCGATTGCGATCAGCCCTTCTCCGCCACCCTGACGCCGCTTGTCGGCGCGCCCAGAGTGTTGCCCGACGGTCGTTCGCTCTCGGCCGTCTACGAGTCGAACTACACGGAGGGCAATAACGTCCTCGTCTCGGACGACCGCGCCAACGACGACGAGACGACGAACGGCATCCGCGGCTACGACCCGAACCGGCAGTTCATCGCCACGCGTTTCGACTTCACGAACAGCTACGAGTTCGGCGGCGCGGACGCGGCGGGCATGGGGCCGGGCGGCGGCGATTGCCTCCCGCTCGTCGGCCCTTGCGACGTGGTCTTCCCCGCGTCGGCCGACCCGGACATCTTCCCCGGCACGCTCGCGCTCTTCTACTACAACAACATCGTCCACGATTACATCTACAGTCTCGGCTTCACCGAGGCCACCTTCAACTTCCAGCAGGACAACTTCGGACGCGGCGGCGCGGGGCGCGACGGCGTCGTCGCGCAGGTGCAGGACGGCTCAGGCACGGACAATGCCAACATGTCGCCGACGACCGAAGGCACGAAGCCGCGCATGCAGATGTACGTCTTCACCGAGACGACCTTCCGCCGCACCGACGGCTCGTTCGACTTCGACATCGTGGGTCACGAGCACATGCACGCGATCAACAACCGCGCCGTCGGCAAGGGCGACACGGGCTGCGTCGGCAACGGCCTCGCCGGTGAGTCCGGCGGTCAGGGCGAAGGCTGGGGCGACTACCTCGCCTGCTCGATGGCCGACGACGACGTGGAGGGCGAGTACGCCACGGGCGAGTACGACGTGGGCATCCGCCGCATCCCTTACACCAACTATCGCTGGTCTTACAATTCACTCAACGGGACGGGACTCACGCGCCGCGACCGCAGCTACAACCCGCTCGCCATACCCGACCTGAACCCCGGCGCGATCCCTTTCGAGGTTCACGACGGCGGCGAGTACTGGGCTGCGACGCTGTGGGACATGCGCGAGTTGCTCGTCGTCAAGCAGAAGGTCGGCAACGCCTATCCCGGCATCTTCTTCGACGGCACGCGCCGTCTCGGCACGGGTACGACCTTCTACATCGGCGACCGTCAGGTGCAGTCAATTGACACGAAGCACCCCATCGAATATCGCCCCGAGTTCAACACGCACGTGCAGGGACTCGACCCGACAGTGCCGCCCGACCCGAACATCATCGCCGCACAACACATCGTGCGCCCCGGCCAGGTGGCCGCGGAGATTCAAGCCAACGGCAACCGCAACGGGCCGCTCGCGACCGCACTGCGGCGCGGCGCGTTCCTCGCCGACGTCCTGATGATGCGCGGCATGCAACTGTCGCCTTGCAACCCGACCTTCGTCGATTCGCGCGACTCGATCCTCTTAGCCGACCGCGAACTTTACGGCGGCGAAAATCACGCCGTCATCTGGCGCGCGTTCGCCAGCCACGGCGTCGGCGCGCTCGCCACCTCTTCATCGAACGGCGGCGCGGGCGGCACGGTCGTCGAAGACTTCTCCGTCCCGGCGGGCGTCACGGCCTGCGAGCAGCAAGGGCCGCTTGCGCCCCCGGCGTTCACCCTGACCAACACCGTCGCCAACACGGCGACCGTCACCATCGCGCCGGTCGTGGGCGCGGCGCGCTTCATCATCTCGCGCGCCGAGACGGCCAACGGCCAGTTCGTCACCATCGCCGACGTGCCCGCCGACCCCATCAACCCGACCGTCTACAACGACAACAACGGCGGGCAGGGGTTGGTGCTGAACAAGACCTACTTCTATCAGGTGCGCGCCTCGCGCGACGCCGCGATGGATTGCGTCTCCGGCGCGCTGACGCAAAGCATCACGATCACCGTGGGCGTTCTTATCAAGCCCGCGCCGATCTTTACGGGCATCAACGAAGTCTTCGACCCGAAGGCTTGCAACCTCCTCGTCATCGGCTGGGGGCCTGCGACTTCCGCCAACCCGACGGCCGACATCGTCTACGACATCTACCGCTCGGAGACGGCCACCGATCCGGGGCCGAGCATCGAGAACCCGACCAACCCGTCCGACGCGCCGCTCGAACCGACTTTCGAGCCGACGGCGCAGAACCGCATCGCCACGGGCGTGCGCGGCACCTCCTACCTCGACTCGGGACTCAAGCGCAACCGCGTCTACTATTACATCGTGCAGGCGAGAGACGCGGACGCCGGTAAGGTTGACACGAACAACAACGGCAACCGGAAGGTGAAGTTCAACGCGCCGTCGTCGCCCGGCATCACGAACACGCCGGTCTTCGCCTTCGAAGACTTCGAGGAGGGCGCGGCCGGGCAGGACGACTCGAACCTGCGCTTCACGCCGCCGCTCGTTGACGCGGGCAACGACCCGAAGGCCGAGATCGCCAACTTCCAGCGCGTCACGGGCGTGCAGGTTTCGACCGGCTCGGAGTCGTCCATCATCACGAGCATGATGTACGGGCCGGACTTCAACCCCGGCGACTCCGCCAACAATTGCGCTGGCGAGGGCGGCGGGCAGAGCGACTTCTCCACCACCATCGGCCCCGTCACGCTGAGCGCAGACTCCGTGATGGAGTTCGACCACTTCTTCATTACCGAAGCGGGCTTCGACGGCGGCGTGATGGAGATCAAGATCGGCGGCGACGCCACCTTCAACTCGACGCCGTTCGCCGACAACGTGACCACCTTCGACCTCGGCAACTTCATCGTCGAAGGCGGCTACAACGGGCGTCTCAACGGCGACTTGCCGGAAGTGCCGCAAGACGGCTCGATACTGCTCGGCCGTCGCGCGTACACGGGCGCGAAGCCCACGCTGCACCACGTCCGCATCCCGCTCGAAGCCTTCGCGGCGGGCGGCGTGTATAACCCGCAAGGCTTGCCCGTCCGCATCCGCTTCCGCATGGTCTCGGACGTGGCGAGCGTCCCGGCGTGCAACGCGGGCTGGTTCATAGACAACCTGGCGATCAACAACCTCGACCCGGCCAGTTGCCCGACGCTCGGCGCAATCGGCGTCGGCGATCTGATCATCAGCGAGTTCCGCTTTCGCGGCGCAAACGGTGAAAACGACGAGTTCATCGAGTTGTACAACACGACGAACGCGCCCATCATCGTCAATGCCTTCGACGGCTCGGCAGGCTTCGCGCTCGCCGCGCCCGATATCAACGGCGTGCCGACGGTGCTCGCCACCATTCCGAGCGGCGTGACTATCCCGGCGCGCGGTCATTACCTGATCGCCAACAACAGTCCGGGCGGCTACAGCCTCAGCAACTATGGAGGCACAGACAAGGCCGCACCAGACGCCACTTACGCGACGGACATCCCGGACGGCTCGGGCGTCGCACTCTTTAGGACGAGCACGCCCGCGAACTTCACGCTCGCCAACCGCCTCGACGCGGCGGGTCACAGCATTGCACCGCCACTCTTCCGTGAGGCCTTGGGGATCGGAGGTCGCCCAACGTCTGATGGTCAGTACAGCCATGTGCGCAACCTGACGACGGGCTTCCCGCAGGACACGAACGACAACGAGGCCGACTTCCTGTTCATCGGCACGGAGGGCGAGTTCATTTACGGGAACGATAGCGACGCCTCCATCCTCGGCGCGCCGGGGCCGGAGAACCGTTTCAGTCCTATCCAGCGCAACGCCTTGATCAAGGCATCGCTGATTGATCCGGGCTGCGCGGGCGGCGGTTCGGCGACGAGCGCGTGCGCGCGCGTGCGGTCGGGGGCCGGGGCGAACCCGCAGAACGCCGCTTTCGGCACGCTGCTGATTCGACGCAAGTTCCGCAACACGACGAACGATCCGGTGCGCCAACTCCGCTTCCGCGCCGTCAACATCACGACGCTCGGCAACACGCTCCCGAACGGGAACGAGGCCGACCTCCGTCTCCTCTCGTCGTCGGACGTGGAGGCGACGGATTCGAACGGCAACCCGATCACCATCGAGGGGGTGACGTTGGAGGAGAACCCGCCCGCGTTGCCGAACGGCGGGGGCTTAAACTCGACCGCCCGCCTCTCGCGCATCACGATGGGAACGCCGCTCGCGCCGGGCGCGGCGGTCAACCTCCAGTTCCGCCTCGGCGTGATGCGCGACGGCAGTTTCCGCTTCCTCGTCAACGTCGAAGCGCTGCCGTAAACGCGCAACTCTCGCCCCGCGGCCTGAGTTGCAATTCAACTACCTGATAAAAACGTGCCGCCGCAGACTCGCTTGAGTTTGCGGCGGTGCGTTTTTGTCGGGGCTTGAGTTTCGCCGGTCGCGTCGCGGTGAAAACTACCTCGCCTCTCGTCAGCAGTAAGGTCGTTTGACCTGAGAGTGTGGTTGACTAGGCCACCCTCTCCAACATATAGTGTGCCTCTCCCGCACCGCGCCTAGCGGCTGTGCTTTTAGAGAAATAGTTCGCATCCCCTATCAGCGTCTTCCGGCAGACGAAAGTTGCACGAATGTTCAGATTACAGAGACTAGAAATCACCGGCTTCAAATCCTTCGCCGACTATACCGACCTCGTGTTCACGGGCGAGGGCGTGACGGGCGTCGTCGGCCCGAACGGCTGCGGCAAGTCGAACGTGGCCGACGCCATCGCGTGGGTCTTGGGCGAGCAGCGCGTCAAGCACCTGCGCGGCGCGGAGATGAAAGACGTCATCTTTCAAGGCTCGCGCAACCGCCAGCCGAGCGGCATGGCCGAAGTCGTCCTCCATCTCGTGCGCGACGAGGCGACGGACGAAGAGACGGACATTAACGACATTGACAGCACGCTCGAAGAGATAGACGAGCGCAGCGAACTCGTCGAAGAGAAACTGTTGCCGGAAGTGTCGGCGACCGAGACTGTAGTCGTTGCCGCCACTGACGCGCCCGCCGATG
>JAUZFQ010000274.1 GCA_030838445.1 Pyrinomonadaceae bacterium
TTTCGCGTCCCCCGCGGCTTTCGTTCGCGTGGCGTCTCAAAGCGTATCAGAAAAAGGCGCAGATGGTATGAGAGTGAACGATTGAGAAACTATCCGGTGCGCGCCGGGCGTGTTTGTCGAATTGTCACGGCGACGTTGCGCACGTGTGAACTGTCATCGAAACGCGGCGAAAACGAGTTCGCGCTTTATCGCGCGTGGCAGGCGCGAAGGCTTCCGTCACGCGTCGAAACCTGTGGCCTTTGATTTGCAATGTCTGTGGACAAGTTCTGAGGCCGTCTCACCAACGTGAACTATTTGGAACTTTTCCGGCGCTTCGAGCGTCTATAGTGACGAAAGAAAATTACACAACAAGGCGGGTAGGGCAATCATCATGACGACGAACAAATCCATCAAGATCATCAAACGTGGGGAACGCGCCGCGCAGGAAGCCGCAGCCGACGCCGCCGCCAGCACCGAAGAGAAGAAGACGACGCACGAAGCGGCGCGCGACATGGTGGCGACCGTCACCGAATGGGTCAACGAGTTTCAGCAGAAGCGCCGCACCGAAACTTCGCAGGCGTTGAAGACGCTCTTCGGCGAGACGACGCCGCAGCCGAGCAAGGCATAACTTTCCGACAACCGGAGCAATTCTCTTGCGCCTTATCCTCTCCACGCGAGACGATAAGGCGCAAATGCTTTAACGACTTCTCCACGCACGCCGCCGCCGTCGTCGCCGCACGGCAACTCACCGACGCCTCCGTCACCAGAAGAACAAAAAACGTCGTGCGCTCCGTCGCTAAAAACGTCGTGCTCCCTGTCACTATTGACACGGGCGGGAGGCGCGCGTAGCATCGCGCCATCCCGAAAAAGAGGCTCACGCTGCCATGTCGTCAAACGCTAAGAAGTCGTCGAAGAAGCGAGTCGGACGCTCCTCGCGCGTCGCGCTCCGCACGCCCCTCGCGCCGCCCGGCCACCCGCTCACGCGCGCCAAACCGGAGGAACGCGCACACCCCGCCGAGCGCAAAGTCAAACACAAACGGCGCGCGGGCGAAGACGGCTGACGGGCGTTTCGCACACGCGAAAATTTTGCTTTTCAATCTTGCCGGTTCGTGCTTAATATAGCGCGCTCGTAGATTTTCCGTGTTTTTGCCGCCGCGTCCCGGCGCGCACGCCCCGCCTGTGCGCCCGCGATTTTTTCACGCGGCTATCGTCATACACTTTTTGAGGAGGCTAGTTTAATGACCTATGTTGTGTGCGAACCCTGCTTCGGCTGCCGTTATACGGACTGCGCGCTGGTCTGTCCCGTCGAGGCGTTTCACCTCGACGACGAGATGGCCGCGCTCGTGATCAACCCGGAGACTTGTATTGATTGCGACGCCTGCGTGCCGGAGTGCCCGGTCGAGGCCATCTTCGCCGAAGACAAAGTTCCGGCCGAGTGGGCGCACTATACCGAGATCAACGCCGACCGTTCGCTCAAAGCTGGACTGCCGATCCAGAGCGAAAAACTCGACCCGCTGTGCTGACGCCCGGCGGGGATCAAGCGGCGGCCGCGACCCGCGCCGCGCAGGCGGCGGGCGTGTAACAGGAAAGACGGCGCGCAAGTCTCTCCAGCGCAAGGAGGGGCTTGCGCGTCGTCGTTTCTACGGCGGGCGAACCGTTGGGCGGAAGGCTTTTGTGTTGATGAAAAAAACTGCGAAACGTTTGTTGGGCGGGGTGGTGCTGGCGGTCGGCGGCGTGGGCGCGGTGGCGTTCCTCGGGCGACGGCGCGCGGCGCGCGAGGCGAGAAGTCAGGAACGCGAGCGCGGCCTCGACCGCTGGGCGCGACCCAGCATGAGCGTCACCTTTCGCGGCGAACTGATGCCCGGTCGCCAGCGCGCGGAGCGCACCTTTCAAGTCGCCGAGTTGCTGCCGAGCGGGCGCGTCCGGCTCGACGGCGTGACGGGCGAGCACACGGAAAGCGAATTCGAGCACCCGCGCTAGAGGCCGGGGCGCGCTTTGGAAGCGAGCGACGCGCGCAAGCGGGTGCGAGTCGCAGGGCGGCTGCGAGTCGTAGCGGGGAGGTTGAGCGAAGGTGTCACAGCAAAGAATCGAAGCGTTCGAGGCGATGGTCGCGGCGCAGCCGGAGCAGGAGATGGTCTGGTACGGGCTGGCGAACGAGTACGTGAAATTGGAGCGTTGGGAAGAGGCCGCGGGCGCGCTCCGTCAAGTCGTGAAATTAAACGCAGACTTCACGGCGGCCTATCAAATGCTCGGCACAGCTTTACTCAATCAGGGGCAACGCGACGAGGCGCGGCGCGCGTGGGCGGACGGCATCGAAGTGGCGAACCGCACCGGCGCGTGGAAAGCACGCCAGCACATGGAAGGCTTGTTGACGAACTCGGAAACGACGGCGACGGGCGGCGAATTTTGCGAGTGACGAACTGACGCTTTACATTTCGACCGACGACGCGCGCGAGCCGCTTCTCACTTGAGGCGGCTTTTGATTTTCCGTCGTGTGATTCAGGCCGCGAATTTTTCACTAGGCGATTTTTACCACTCGTAGGGGCGTCCGGCTTCCATAGCGGAGAGGCGGGGGATGCCGAGGGCGTCGAGTTCGCGGACGAGCGTTTCGCGGTAGGAGGGTTTGAGGTGGACGGCCAGCACGTCGAGTTGTTGGTGCGAGAGCTTGCGTAGTTCGGCGGCGACGCCTTCGGGCGTGAGGTGGCCGGAGACGTCGGCGAGTTTCCCCATCGAGTTGGGGAACGACGCCTCGATGAAGAGGGCGGAGAGCGCGGGTCGCGCGTTGACGACTTCCCAGAAGTCTTCGGTCGCCGCCGTGTCGGAACTGAACGCGACGGTCGTCCGTTCGTCCGAGACGACGAGGCCGACGGTCGGGACGATGTGGTTGACGGGCACGGCCGTCACCGTCAGGTGCGCCACGCGGAACTCTTCGTGCGGGCGGAACGGAACGTACTCCATCACGAAGCAGTTGTCGTTTTTGAGTTGGGAGAAGCGCGGGTAGACCGTCCAGTTGAAGACGTCGCGTTCGAGCAGGGCGATGACTTCCTCGGTGGCGTGGACGCGCACGGGTTCGGTCAGGAGCGCGAAATGATCGTCAATGAAGATGGGGAGCGTCGCCATGTGATCCATGTGCGGGTGCGTGACGATGACGTCGCGGACGCTTTCGTGCTGCTCGTCGGAGAGGCCGAGGGCGATGCTCCCGGCGTCCACGGCCACGCGGTCGTCAATGACGAAACAGGTGAGCCGCTGCTCCTGACTGGCGCAGCCGTTTTGGCCGAAGGTGCTGGGAAGAAGTTTGATTTTCACGGGGGATTTCCGTCTTAAGTTCGCTCCGCTTTCAAGAGATGTCGGACTGGCCGCGCAACACCGAGAGCTGGCGGACGTAGAATTCCTCGACGGCCGCGCCGTCCTTGACCACCTTCCCCAGCGCGACGCGGTTGCGATGAAAGGCCAACTCGCTCGCCACGCGGTTGAACTCGCGCCGCGCGCGCCACGAACGATAGCCGCCCCTCGTCAGCGCGTTGTACGACGCGCCCATGCGCCCGCGCACGCTTGAGAGCATGTCCAGTTCGGGCTGCGTCAGGCGGCCGTGTTCGAGGTCGTGCCGCAGTTGCTCGCGCACGATGCGCCCCTCGCGCCGGAGCGCGAAGTAGATCGAGACGAGCACGGCGACGAACGTCGGAACCATGATCAGGAAGTAGACGATGAAGTAGAACCCGGCGTTGATCGAGGCCGAGAGATTCCAGAGGGCGTGCAGGAGCATCGCGAGGAGGAGACCGCAGGCGGGCGCGAAAAATTTGACGAGGCCGCTCTTCGACTGGCTCGCCAACCCCAGCCCGATGCCCGTCATGCTGGTGAACAGCGGGTGAGAGAAGGGAGCCATCATCCCGCGCAGGACGAAGAGCGCCATACTTTGCCCGACGCCGCCCTGCAACGCCGCGCTGCCGTAATACTGGATGTTCTCGGTCATGGCGAAACCGAGTCCGACCATCGAGGCGTAGACGATGCCGTCAATCACCCCGTCGAACTCGTCGTGTTTCCAGAAGTACAGGCCGAAGAGTGCCGCCGCCTTCAGGCTCTCCTCGACGATGGGCGCGGAGATGACCGCGCCGTAGATGTTGCCCGCTTCGTCGCTGATGAGAGACGCGACGATGAGGCTGCCAATCGTGTTGACGAAGGCGGCGATGAACACCGCCACCACCGCGCCCCAGATAAAAGCAGATACGAGCGTCCACCCCGGTTCGGATTCGTAGCGGTCGATCCAGAGCACGAGCGCGACATAGACGGGCGCGGGCAGCGTCGCCAGCACGAGTCCGATGAGGAGCGGGACGGCACCGGTCTCCAGTCCCGTGAGCAACAGCAGGAGCAGCGCGAGCAGGAGCACGATGAGCGACACGAAGGCGATGGCCGCCACGCGCAAGAGGCTGCGGCGCGGCCGCGCCGGAAGGGCGGGCGCTGTTGCGGCGGCGAGCGTCGTCTGCGGGATGCCTGCGAATTCGTTCATCGAAAGTGCCGGAGGTTCTCGTCGGAGGTTCACTTCGGGCGCGCCGCGCTCAGTCGAGCACGACGGCCAGCACGAACACCAGTAACATCAGGAAGAGCAAAAGTAGGACGAAGCCGATGCCGATCTTCCGCGAGGTTTTGCGCCGTTCGGCTGCCGGCGGCGCGCCCGGAGGCGTGGGTAAGGCGACGCCCGCGGGCTGATAGGAGACGGGCGTGGTCGGCCTGCCTGCCGGTTGAACTTCCGTGACGGTCGGGGGCACGAAGGGCTGCGGCAGCGGCGTCGGGATCGGCTGCGGCGTTTGTGGCGGCGACGCGGGGCGGCGCGGCGGTTCGATGATGGTGCGGCCGAAATCTGGGAGAGGCGTCTCGCGCGCAGCCTTCGCGGCGTCCATCGGCGAGCCGCAGTTGTGGCAGAACGCCTTCTCCTCTCTGACAGCCGTGCCGCACCTGGGACAATTGATCATTAACTTTGATCCGCCGGCCATCGCGGCTCGAACACCGTCGCGCGACGTGGAAGTTGCTGATGCGCGTTGTGGTTGAATCGGGGATGATTGAACTAAGGCCGTCCAATCAAAGGCGCGCGTGCGCGTTCCGCAGGCGCGCGCCAGTATAAACAGATTTGCCCCCCACTTCCAGTAGAATTTCGAGCGGGCGCGGCCTCTTCGAAAGCGCGCCCGCGCCCGTGCCGACTGTTGACAGACTCGGTTGAAAAGGTGACTATAATTTTCGTTTCGACTTGATCGGCTTTCGCGCCCGCGCCGTGTGCCGTCAGTGAGTTCGAGCACGCGCGCGCCGTTCGGATCAGAAGCGGCGCGAGTCGCCCCGTCCCTCGTCCCCGGAGAGAACGCTTGCCCAGCGAATCGGCAAATTACACAGACGCAAATCGCCAGCCCCGCGCGGCGGCCGCCGGACAGCCACGCAGGCGTCCGACCGCGCGCCCGCGGATGCCTTCGTCGGCCGGGTTCATGTCGGCGGCGGTAGTCCTCTCGCTCTTGCTCTTTTTCGGTTTGTGGTGGCTGCTCGCCGTGAGCGGCGACACCGAGCCGCTCCTGCCCGCCGGTCTGGCCGCGAGCGTCGTACTGCTCATGGCGGTGGCGGCGCGCGAGGTGGTGATGCGCCGCGCGTGGGCGCGCTACACGCACGAACTCGAAATGCGCATGGGCAGCGAGAGCCTGCAACCAGTCCCGGCGGGACTGCAACGCCCCGCCACACGCAAAGCGAGCGTGAGCGCGACGGCCACTTCGCTCCGCGCCTTGCAGCAGCGACTCGCGCAGGCCGAAGAGGCGGGCGCGCAACAGCCCGCTGCGCACCTCGAAGCCTTCCGCCTGTGCGAACAATATCTCGCGAGCACCGAAGAGACGATCCGCGCTTCGGGGACGGCCGCCGACGTGCGCGTCGCCCTGCGCGCGGGGCAGGAGCGCGTGCGCGGTCTGCAAAAGCATCACCTGCTGTCGTGGGTGCGCGGCGAGGCGCAGCAACTCACGCACGAAGCGCAACGTCGCGTCAGCGTCTCGGACAAGATCGAGACGGCGATGCGCGCCCTCGACGTGATCAACGAGGCGTTGCGCATCTACCCGGCCGAGCCGGAACTGCGCGACTCCGCGCTCGCCGTCCACAACTTCATCGCCTCCGTCAAAGTCGCGCACTGGGTGGAACTCGCCGAGCGTGCCGCCTTCCGCGGTCGTTACACGCGCGCCGTCGCGCGCTACCGCGACGCGCTCTTTTACCTCTCCCGCGCCGAGATGAGCGACGACGCGCGCGCGGAAGCCGCCGACCGCATCAACCGCGAGATCGAGATGCTGCGCGCGCGTCTCGCGATGGGCGACCTTGAGGAAGAACTCCCGCCCCGCCGTCGCGCGAAAAAAGGCAAAGACGCGCTCACGACCGAGCAGGACAACTCTTAACCGCCGCCACGCTAATGAGTTTCAAGTTTCAAGTTTCAAGTCTGAGATTTCAAGTTTCAGGTTTCAGGTTTCAGGTCTGAGGGCTGTGGTTCTTTGTCTTGAACCTGAAACTTGAAACCCTCTTCGCCATGGGGGCGAATTGGCGTTTGGCGGCTTCTGTGCGACAATCGGGGCACGTTGAGCGGCTTAGACAGAGTTGACGGCGAAGTTGGACGGCGGCGCGAAATATTCCCACCCCGGCAAAATAAGAGCTTACGTCAAGGCAGCCCTTCAACTTCTTTCGGACATCTATAAGTCTTCCCACGCACGGGAAAATTCGACGGGTCAACCGCGTCCGCAGCCGGGAGACGGGAAACAAAAACATGAGAGTAATCAGAGCCACACTGCTGTCAGCCGCCATCTGTTCGACGTTCACCCTGCCGCTCCGCGCGCAGCAGCCGCAGCAAACTCCCAGTCAGGGAGCGACCGTGCAGACGGTCAGCGACGCCAGCGGCGGCACGATGACCGCGCGGCGCGAATACCTGCTCGGGCCGAACGACGTGGTTGAACTCCGCGTGTTCGGCGAGCCGCAGTTCGACGGCGCGTTCGCCGTGGACAACGACGGCAAACTCGTCGTGCCGTTCGTCGAGCAACCGATCAACGCGCAGTGCCGCAGCATCAAAGATGTGCGCCGGGACGTCGAAGTCTCGCTCGCGAAGTTTCTCAAAAACCCGCGCGTCTACATGACCGTCAAGGACGAGAAGAGCCGCACGCCCGCCACCGTCTACGGCGCGGTGCGCTCGCCCGCTCCTTACGAGATGCGCCGCCCCGCGCGCCTGCTCGAACTCATCTCGAAGAGCGGCGGCGTCACCGAGCAGCAGAGCGGCACGATCCAGATTTTCCACACGCAGCCGCTCCTCTGTCCCGAGCCGGAAGAGATGCAGGCCGCCGCGCAGGTCGAAGGCGGTCAGGATTCGCTCGGCGTGCCGTTCACCGTCTACAAGGTCGAAGACCTCAAGTTGGGCAAGAGCGAGGCCAACCCGTACATCCACCCCGGCGACGTGATCTACGTGGCCGAGGCCATGCCGATTTACGTGACGGGGAGTGTCGTGCAGCCCTCCAACCTGTACCTCAAGGAGGGCATGACGTTGATGCGCGCGATTAACATCGTCGGCGGGCCGCGCAACGCCAAAGAGAGTCAGGTGCGAATCTACCGGCAGAAGCCGGGCGGGGTGAAGTCGGAGACGCTGACGATTGACTACAAGGCGATCAAGCAGGGCAAGAGAGAGGATGTCGCGCTCCAACCCTACGACATCATCGAAGTGCCGGAGGAAGGCAAGTTCTCCCCGGCGGGCATCGCCAAGTTGCTGACGGGCTTTGCCACGGGCGGCGCGAGTTCCTTCGTCACGCAAGCCCCGCTGCGTATACTTTACTAAGCGCGCGCGAGACGCCCGCTCCGAGAGGTTGGCTGTGACCATGCGGCCAGCCTCTCGTTTTGCGAGCGGGGCTGTGTTGCCACGGCGCGTCGTCAACGCGTCCGGCCGTGTGTTA
>JAUZFQ010000020.1 GCA_030838445.1 Pyrinomonadaceae bacterium
TGGAGAAGTGCATCGGCTGCGAGCTGTGCGCCGGCGTCTGCCCGGCCCGGTGCATCTACGTCCGCGGCGCCGACAACCCGCTCGAGGAGCCCGTCTCGCCGGGCGAGCGGTACGGCTACGTCTACGAGATCAACTACCTCCGGTGCATCCACTGCGACCTCTGCGTCGAAGCGTGCCCGACCGAGGCCATCACCGAGTCGAAGCTCTTCGAGTTCTCCTTCACCAACCGGGCCGACGCCATCTACACCAAGGACGAGCTGGTGGTCGGCGACGACGGCAAGCCGCAGCAGCTCCCGTGGGAGCACTGGGTCGAGGGCGACGACGTGCACACCTCGGCGTGGCTGCGCGCCACCTCGCCGTCCGGCGCATCGCCCGTCGAGCCGAAACTCGTCGAGGCGCGCGTCTACACCGCCGAGCCTGCGACGCCCATCGTCTACGACTCGCAGGAGTCGCCGGAGCGCACCCAGGCCGACGCGTTCGCCGCGCGCCGCGCGTGCATCCTCTACCCTTGGGACAACGAGAAAAGATCGCGCGAGGGGCGCGAGATCAAACTCGACTTGGCAGTCCCCGCCGCCGAAGCTCCCGCCGTCGGCTCGCTCGTCCGCGTCGAAGGCCAGAACCTCTGGGTCACGGTCGAAGAGATCGGCATCACGACGAACGCCAACTTGCCGGGTGGGCAAGAGGAAGCGGTGCAGATCAAGGGGCGCGGCTTCTGGTGGCTGCCCGACGCGCCGCCCGTGAACGCGCTCGAAAAGGATGGGAAGGTCGTCCCCGACGGCGAACGTCTCTCGTTCGAGTTGTGGGCGCGCAAGGGCAGCGACTACGCTCTGACGCTCGGCGAACTCGCCTTCGGCGCGAGCCACCCGCGCTACTTCGCGCAACTCCCCACCGACGCCGAAGCCTACGACACAGACCGCACCGCGCCCGTCAACCAACCGGCCGAACAACTCTGGCAGCCCGTCGGCGAGATACGCTTCCCGCTCGCGGGCGTCGGGGGCGAGAGCGCGGTCTACTTCCCGCTCGGCATGCAATTTCTGCCGGAGCAGTTTTTGCCCGCCGTCAAACTCCCCGGCTCGCCGCTCGAACGCGACGGTCTGGCCGAGTTCGACGCAGACCTCTTTCTCGACCCCGAACTCAAAGAAGCCAGTCTCAACGACCTGCTCTCTCGCGCCGACTTCATCCGCTACCTCAGCGACCGGCCGCGACGCCTCGGCGGCATCCACGCCGCGCTCGCGCTCGAAGAAGTGACCATCGTCGCCGTGCCCGACGCGGTGCATCGCGGTTGGTCAAAAGCGGGGCTTGAGAAAGCCCCCATCGCGCGCCGCTCCGCGCCTTTCCCGCGCCCCGAATGGTGGCACTTCCTCGACTGCCAAAAGCATGAAGACCCGCCGCTCGTGCGCCGCCCGCCCGTCGGCCACTTCCTCGACTGCGACATCGAAGTGATCGAGCGACCGCTGCTCGCCGCGCTCGACGATTTCAGCGAGAGTGGCACTTACACGCTCTCCTGGGCGTCCACCGTGCCGGGCGCGACGTTCGTCGTCGAAGAATCAACCGAGCGCGATTGGAGCGCGGGCGCGCTCGTTTACACGGGCAAGGAGACGCGCTACACGCTCTACGGCCGACGCCCCGGCGATTACTACTACCGCGTGCGCGCGACGACCGCGAAGGGAACAAGCGACTGGTCGAACGGCGTCGGCGTGCGCGTCGCGCCGTCGAACCAGTGGCAGTTGGCGGAAGAGTCTGACTACACGAACGCCGAACTGCTCTCGGTGCAACGCGCGCTCGTTCGCATGTGCGCCGCGCGCGGCGATCTGCTCGCCGTGCTCTCGCTGCCGTCGCACTACCGCGAAGATAAGTCTATCGAGCACATCTCGCTCTTGAAGACGACGCAGACGCGCGCGCCCGGCTCGGACAACAGCGTGCGCCTCAACCACGACGAGACGGGCGCGTTCAGCTACGCCGCCCTCTATCACCCGTGGCTCACCGGGCGCGACGCGCGCCGCTTCGATCTCTTCCGCGACACGCCGCCCGACGGCGCGGCCTGCGGCGTCCTCGCCCGCCGCGCCAACGCACGCGGCGCGTGGGTCGCCCCGGCCAACGAACTCATACGCGGCTGCGTCGCGCTCACGCCGCCTATCGTCCGTCACCGCTGGCTCGACCTCCAACTCGCGCAACTCAACCTCATCCGGCAAGAGCCGCGCGGCTTCCTCGCCTTGAACGCCGACACCTTGAGCGACGACGAAGACCTGCGCCTCATCAACGTGCGCCGCTTGCTCATGCTGCTTCGCCGCCTCGCGCTGCGCCACGGCGCGACCTACGTCTTCGAGCCGAACAGCGCGGCCTTCCGTCGCCTCGTCCAGCGCGGTTTCGAGTCGCTGCTGGAACGGATGTTTTTGCGCGGCGCGTTCGCCGGGCGGACGGCCGCCGCGTCGTATCAGGTCGTGACGGGCGACTCTTTGAACACGCGTCAGTCGGTCGAGCAGGGGCGTTTCGTCGTCGAGTTGCGCGTCGCGCCGTCGCTGCCTTTGACGTTTATGACCATCCGGCTCGTGCAGACGGGCGACCGCGGTTTCGTCACGGAGGCGAGGTGAGCACATGACGAAATCCGCCAACGAGACGGTCATCTACCCGTTCGTCGCCTTCAACTTCTCGGTCGAGATCAGGGTGGACGGCGTGGCGATGCAGATTTGCGACGCGGCCTTCTCCGAGTGCGACGGGTTGGAGATGACGATGGAGGTCAAGACCATCCGCGAGGGCGGCAACAACGGCCACCAGATTCGCCTGACCGGGCCGCTCAACTTCGGGCAGGTCACCTTGAAGCGGGGCATGACCGAGACGTTCGATTTGTGGAAGTGGATGAATTTGATGTTAACGAAACCGGACACGCGCGCCGATGCAGAGGTGGTCGTCTTCGCGTCCGACGGCACGACCGAACGCGCGCGCTTCATCCTCTCGCGCTGCGTGCCCGTCAAACTCAAAGCCCCGCCCTTGAACGCCAAGGACGGCATGGTCGCCATCGAAGAACTCCAACTCGCCTACGAGTCGCTCTCGCTCAAAGACGACAGCGGCACTTCAGGTCAGTGACAAGTGACGAGTGACAAGTGACAAGCAGGACGTGACGAATGATGAGCAACGAGTTGATGAGTGACGCAGTGATGAACGACGAGCCGGGCGTTTTGCGGACTCGTCACTTGTCACTCGTCACTCGTCACCGGGGTAATTATGTCTAATTCGGTCAAACTCGAAAAAGCGGAACTGCGGCAGTTGGATGCCGAGTTCAAGAACGAGATCAACCCTGACAAGACTGCCAAGGTGCAGTTCAACCCGGAGTCTTTGAAGGTCGCGTTCGCCAACCAGATCGCGACGCCCGCCGGGGCGGGCGATCAGAAGGGCACGCCCGCGCGCCAGTTCGTCGGCGCAGGCACGACCAAGCTCACGCTCCAAATCTGGTTCGACGTGACCCAGCCGATGCCCGAAGGGCAGACGGCCGAGAACGACGTGCGCAAGCTGACGCAGAAGGTCGCCTACTTCATCACGCCCGTGAAGGAGGGGAAGAACTACGTGCCGCCGTCGGTGCGCTTCATCTGGGGGTCGTTCCAGTTCGACGGTTTGATGGAGTCGCTCGAAGAGTCGCTCGAATTCTTCTCGCCCGAAGGCCGCCCGCTGCGCGCGAGCATGACGCTCAACTTGTCGCAGCAGAAGATTACGGAGTTCACGATCAAGGACGTGGCCGCGTCGAACGCGCAGACGCCGGGGACGCGCCCGCTGACTGAAGCGCCGAAGGACAAGAGCCTGCCCGAACTCGCAGACAGTCAGGGCAAGGGCGACGACTGGCAATCAATCGCTGCGGCCAACAACATCGAGAACCCGCGCATGCTCGAACCCGGCCAACTGCTCGACATGAACGCGGGCGTCTCCGTCGGCGCGTCGTTCGGCGCGGGCGTCTCAGGGTCGGCGGGAGGGTCGGGGTCGTTCGGCGCATCGGCGTCGTTCGGCGCGTCCGGGTCGGTTGGGGCGTCCGGTTCGTTCGGCGCGTCGTCGTCGCTGTCGGTGCAGGGCGGCGCGAACGCGCAAGTGGGCGCGGGCGGGATCGAGACGAACATCAAGTTGGAAGTCAGCGATCTGTTTTGAAGTCAGCGACCTGTTTTAGCGGGAGGTGTGAGAGATGCCGATAGTGGTTGATCAGATGAACGTGGACGTGGCCGAGCCGGACGCGCCGAAGAAACGCGGCGGCGGTAGCGGCGACGGCGATGCGGGCGGTGGCGCGGGTGGCGGCGAACCGCCGAAGCCCGAAGAGTTCGAGCGCATGTGGCAGCAACACGCGGAGCGCGCCGAGCGTCTGCGCGCGCACTAAAATTTTATGGCCGACGATCTCACCACCGGACTGACTGATTCACGCCCGACCTTCTACGTCGGCGGGGCGGAGCAGCCCGCGCTCGGCGGCGGCCTCAACCGCATGTCCATCGTCGAGAACACGAGCGGCCTCTATCGCTGCGAGGCGCGTTTCAGCAATTGGGGCAACGTCAACAACACGACCGACTTTCTCTATTTCGACCGCCGCACGCTCGACTTCGGCAAGACGTTGCAAGTGAAGATCAAAGACAAGGTTATTTTCGACGGCCGCATCATGGCGCTCGAAGCCACCTTCCCCGAAGGCCAAGCGCCGGAGATCAACGTCCTCGCCGAAGACCGCTTTCAGGATTTACGCATGACACGCCGCACGCGCACCTTCGCCGACGCGACCGACGCCGACGTGTTCAAACAGATCGCCAGCGACCACGGGCTGAGTCCGAGCGTCAGCGTCACGGGGCCGACCTACAAGGTGCTGGCGCAGGTCAACCAGAGCGACCTCGCGTTTGCGCGCGAGCGGGCGCGCTCGATTGACGCGGAACTCTGGATGGAGGGGAGCACCTTGAACGCCAAGACGCACACGAACCGCGGCGGCGCGACGCTTGAGTTGAAGCGCGGGGCGCAACTGCGCGAGTTCAACGTGATGGCCGACCTCGCCATGCAGCGCACGAGCGTGACGGTCAACGGCTGGGACGTGCCGAGCAAGTCCGCGCTCACCTACGAGGCCACCGAGTCCGTCATCGCGAGCGAACTGAACGGCGACGCGAGCGGCGTGAGCATCCTGCAATCCGCCCTCGGCGCGCGCAAGGAAGCGTTGGCGCACACCGTCCCGCTCAACAGTCAGGAGGCGCAGTACGAGGCGGAGACTTTCTTTCGCATGAGCGCGCGACGCTTCATCGTCGGCTACGGCGTGGCGGAGACGAAGCCCGACCTGCGCGCCGGGGCGTTCGTTGACTTGAAGGAACTCGGCCCGCTGTTTTCCGGCAAGTACTACGTCACCGAGATCAAGCACCTCTTCGACAGCGCCAAAGGCATCCGCACGGAGTTTCGCGCCGAGCGACCCGGCATCGGCAGAGTTTAAACAGCACCGCGACGGTAGGTGACAACGTGGGTGAGAAGAATCAACTGGAGATGATCTTGGACGTGCGACAGCCCGCGGGGTTGGGCGGGCGTTGGTACGGCGTGTTCCCCGCGCTCGTCAGCGACATCCGCGACCCGGACGGGCAGGGGCGCGTGAAGGTGACGCTGCCGTGGTCGGCCGACACGGGCAGCGGCCGTTACGAAGTGTGGGCGCGTCTGGCGACCATGATGGGCGGCAGCAATCGCGGCAGTTGGTTCGTGCCGGACGTTAATGACGAAGTGCTCGTCACGTTCGAGGGCGGCGACCCGCGGCGGCCTTACGTCATCGGCGGGCTGTGGAACGGCAGCGACGCGCCGCCCGATTCGATGGACGGCGCGGGCAACAACTACCGCAAAGTGTTGCGCTCGCGCAACGGCGTCAAGGTGACGCTCGACGACACGGACGGGCAGGAGCAGATGATCTTGGAGACGCCGGGCGGGCAGAAGTTGACGCTCAAGGACGGCCCCGGCACGGTCGAGATCGTGGACAGCAACGGCAACTCGATCAAGTTGGAGCCGAGCGGCATCACCGTCACCGCCTCGGCGAAGGTGACCATCAACGCGACGCTCGTGCAGGTGTCGGCCTCGATGGTGACGGTTGATTCGGCGATGTCGAAGTTTTCGGGCATCGTGCAGTGCGACACGCTGATCAGCAACTCGGTCATCAGCGCGTCTTACACGCCCGGCGCGGGAAACATCTGGTGAGGAACTGAATGCGAGACGTAGTGCAATGGACAGCGCCCGCGCCCCTGTGGCCTGAAGCGACCGCCGCGACGGAACTCTCCGTGCGCCGACGCACCTTGCGCCGCCCGGCCATCCTGCGCTTCGCCTCCGACAACTTCATGGACGACTACCTTGCGCTCATGGAGAACGACCCGGCGCGGCTCTCCCAATACGTCGCCGAGCCGGAGACGTGGCGCGGCCCGATGCGGACGCCCGCGCCCGTCGTGCGCAAGCCCGCGTTCCTGCGTCCCTTGAACCGGCTGCGCCTCGCCGCGGAGCAGAAGAAGTCGAAGGCGCTTGCGGGCGCAGGCGGCGCACTCGTGACCAGCGGCGGCGCGCCCGTCTCGCCCGACAAGCCGCTCAAACTCTACCAACCCGCGCACCAACGCTTTTACCTGATCACGGCCTGTCTGGTCTGCGGTCGCGCGGGGCTGCCGGATCGCGCGCTGAACCCTGCGCGCGACGAACGCGCGTCTTTCGTCATACGCCGACTGATGCCGCCGAACTTCCTGCGCGCGGACGGCACGATTGACCGCACGCAGAAGTTGCCCGCCTTCGACGAGGCGACTTGGGAAGAGTACGCGCTCGTCACCACTGCGACGGGCGCGGGCTGGCAAAAGGTCGTCGCGGGCGCGAGCACGCGCGCCGACGCGCTCGTCGCGGGCGAGGAACAATTGCCGCTCTTTCCCGTCAACTACACGCAGGACGACGGCCACCGGCGGCGCGTCCTCACCGGCCTCGTCCCCGTCGGCAAGCGCGAAAACTACATGGGCGCGGGCGCGGTTGCGAGCGCGAACAACGCCGGTGCGGCCGCACCTCCCGCCAACGATTACGACGCGCCCGTTGACCCGCGCATGATGCCGCTTTGGTTGGACGTGACCGAGCCGTGGATGCGACTCATCGAGCGCGCGGGCGCGTCCGACAAAATGTTCAATCCGCCGTCGCTGCCGAAGACCGATGATGATCCATTCGACGCGACGGCGAAGAAAGAGACTTTGAAGTCTCTGCGCGAGCAGGTTCAAACCGTCTCTTGGTACGTCCTCTTGGACTTCGCCAAGTTTCTCGAACAATACCTGCCCGACGTGTGGGCGACCGTGATGACGACGGCGACGCCCGCGCTCTCGACCGCCGAAACCGCGCTCGTCAACGCGCTCAAGCAGACCACATTCGACCAGACGACTTACACGAAACTCACGAACGAAAACGCGGCCGGGGCGGACGAGTTGAAGTCGCTCGTGAAAGGCGTGAGCTATCAGGCGCAGGATGTCGTTAAGAGTCTGGCCGACGCGCTCAAGGCCATCAAGGGCGGCGCGCCGCTCAACCAGACGAAGGCCAAGAAGATCGCCGACGATCTGGAAGCCGTCTCCACTGCGTACCTGCGCAACGCGCCGGACGCGAAGTGGCCGACCTTCCTCTTCCCGCTCGCCGACACGGAGTTTGAAGGGCCGTTGCCGCCCAAAGCCCCGAACGTCGCCGACGACCCCGACCGTTTCCTGAAAGCCGCCGCGCGCGTGTCGAACCTCGCGAACCTCGTCGCCGCCGCGTTGAAGGAGCAACCGGCGACCGCTGCCGCTGCCGCGCCGCTCCCGCTCGCGGCGCAGAAAGTTCTGGACACGCGCGAGGGCTGGTTCGTCGTGCGCTGCGTCTACGAACGACCAGAATGCGGCCCCGTCGATCCGCCCGTGGTGAGCGCGCCGACGCGCGCCTTCCAGTTGGCAGGCTTCTTCGATCCTGACGCGCCCGCGCGCCCGATCCGCATCGCGTTGCCGCTCGACACGTCGCCCGCGGGCTTGCGGAAGTTCGACAAGAACACGGCCTTCATGATCTCCGACATGTTGTGCGGGCAGATTGATCGCGCGAAGGGCATGAGCCTCGGCGACCTCGTGCGCTCCGTGTTGCCGTGGCCGCTGCACAAGGATTTGAGCGCGCCCGACAAAGGGCCTTGCAAAGAGCCGGGCGGGTCGCTTGAGTTCGGCATGATCTGCTCGCTCTCGATCCCGATCATCACGATCTGCGCGCTGCTCCTGCTGATGATCATCGTCAGCTTGCTCAACATCATCTTTAGCTGGTTGCCGTATTTCCTGATCTGTTTCCCGCTGCCGGGCATCAGCGGGAAGAAGGCGAAAGGGTGAGGGCGAGAGAGTATGAATAACGGCGGCCGCATCTTCGGCAAGGGCATCAGCTTCCCGCCGCGCGTCGGGCCGGACGGCCGCGTCATGTGGTCGGAGGGCGAGATCAACGTGCGCGAGAGCGTCCGCGTGATCTTGTTGACCGAGCAGCGCGAGCGTCTGCGGCTGGCTAACTTCGGCGGCAGCCTCAACCTCTATTTGTTCGAGCCGAACACGGTGACGACGAGACAACTGATCAAGGATCGCATCACGAAAGAGTTGGCGCAGTGGGAGCCGCGCATCTCGGTCGAGTCGGTGACGGTCGAACCCGAAGACGGCGACCCGCAGGCCGTCGTCGCCACGATCAACTACAAGCTCGTGGCGACGCGCGCGGCGCAGTCGGTGAGTTTGAACGTCGTGCTCGCAGGGTGAGAAGACAGTGACGAGTGATGAGTTACAAGTGACGAGAAAAAGCCAAGAACAAAGCGGGAAGCGGACGATTGCTGTGCGACTTGTCGCACCTGATGCGGAAAGAAAATCTTTGATGCGGAGTGTCTGATGAGTAGTGATTGCTTAAAACAAAACTATCGAGCGAACAAGTCTTTAACTTGTCACTCGTCACTTGTCACTCGTCACTTTTAAAGGAGTCGTTACATGCCGTTGCAGATTCCGAATCTGGATGATCGCCGCTATCAGGAGTTGCTCGACGAGGCGCTGGCGCGCGTGCCCGTCCACAATCCGGAGTGGACGAACTTCAACAAGAGCGACCCCGGCGTCACGCTCATCGAAATCTTCGCGTTCCTCACGGAGAATTTGCTCTACCGCAGCAACCAGATTCCCGAACGCAACCGGCGCAAGTTTCTCTCGCTGCTCGGCGTGCCGCTGCAATCGGCGTCGTCGGCCGTCGGCCTCGTCCAGTTCACCAACGAGCGCGGCCCGGCGCAGACCATTACTTTGAACGACGGCCTCGAAGTGCGCGCCGGTCAAGTTCCGTTTCGCACCGTGCAGGGCTTGGACGTGCTGCCCGTCGAAGCGCAGGTCTTCTTCAAACGCAAACTCACCACCACCGACGAGACGCTGACCGACTATTACAAACTGCTCTACGCCTCCTACAACGACGCGGAAGTGGACGACGCGACCATCGAGCTTTATGAGACCGTGCCGCTCGACGCGAAACTCGCCGACGGCGTGGACATCGGTGCGGAGACGAGCGACGGCTCGCTCTGGATCGCGCTCTTGACGCGCGCGGGCGACAAGCCGACCGAGAAGACCGAAGATGCGCTCGAAGACTTACGCGACAAAATCCGCGAGGCCATCGCGGGGCGCACGATCAGTCTCGGCATCGTGCCCGCGCTCGCCGCCGCGACGCGCGTCCTGACGCCGCTCGGACAGGCCGCGGACGCCGCCACGCAGACGCAACTGAGTTATGAAATTCCGAACGTCGCGGGCGGCACTACGCTGCCCGACGATCCCGATTTGCGCGTGGCGAAATACAAGCCGCTCGACGCGCGCGCGCCGACCGACGTGTTGGCGAAACCCGGCGTCGTCGAGATCACTTTGCCCGGCAACAAGGACGAGTTGAAACTGTGGACGAACCTCGACCCGCTTGAGCCGGGCGTCGGTGAGTTTCCGCCCGCGCTCGAAGACACGAATCTGAACGAGCGCGTCGTGACGTGGCTGCGCGTGCGCCCGTCGGCGACGGCCGCCGCGGTGCGCCTGTTGTGGGTGGGCATCAACACGGTCTTCGTCTCGCAACGCGCGCGCGTCTCGAACGAACTGCTGCCGCTCGGCACAGGCGCGCCCGATCAGTTCGCCTTCCTCTCGCAGAAGCCCGTCATCGCGCGCTCGACGCGTTTAACGGTAACGAAGGACGGGCAGACGCGCCTGTGGCAGGAGATTGACGATCTGTTCGCCGCCGGTTCGGAAGTGCCCGTGCAAGACTCGCGACTGCCGCCGGGCGCGCCCGCCGCGACCAACACGCTCTCGGAAGTCTACACGGTCAACGCCGAGTCGGGCGAAGTGCGCTTCGGCGACGGCACGCGCGGGAAGCGTGCGCCGCTGAACGCGACCATCCGCGCGAGTTACGATTACGGCGTTGGCACGGCGGGCAACGTCGGCGCGAATTCGATCAACACGAGTCCCGCGCTGCCCGCCGGTTTCAAAGTCTCGAACCCGGTGCGCACTTGGAACGGCGCGGACGCGGAGGCCGTGACCGAAGGCGAGAAACAGATCGCGCGCTACTTGCAGCACCGCGACCGCCTCGTCAACGCCGCCGACTTCGCCACGGTCGCCTTACGCACGCCCGGCATCCAGATCGGGCGCGTGGACGTGCTGCCCGCCTACAACCCCGCGCTCTCGACGAGCGAACCGGGCGACGCGCCGGGCGCGGTCACGCTGATGGTCGTCCCGCGCTACGACACGAAGCAGCCCGACGCGCCGCTGCCGGACAAACTCTTCCTCGAAGCCATCTGCAAATACCTCGACCCGCGCCGCCTGATCACGACGGAAGTTTTTCTGCGCGGCCCGGAGTACGTGCCCGTCTGGGTGTCGGTCGGATTGAGCGTCGTGGCGGGCACGTCGGTCGCGCAGGTGCGCGAGGCGGTCAAGCTCGCCCTGTTGCAGTTTCTCTCGCCGCTGCCGCCTTCGGGCGTGCCCGTGCTGGAAACTCAAGCGGCCTTGTTGACCACGCCGCAATACGCCGCCGCGCCGAACGGCTGGCCGCTGCGCAAGAGCATCACGGATCGCGAACTGCTCGCCGTCGCCAGTCGGCAGTCGGGCGTGCTGTCAGTGAAAGACGTTTTGATCGCCAAGGGCAGCGAAGCCGGGACGGCCGAGATCGTCTTGACGGGATTACAACTGCCGCGCGTCGCGGGCATCTCGGTCAGTATCGGCGACCCGCTCGCGCTCGACTCGTTGCGCGGTGAGACGGGCAGCGACACGACCGGCGGCGGGACAGGCGGCGGCAAGAAGAAACGCATCGTGCCCGTACCTTTGATCCCGGAGGAGTGTTAAGCGAGTGGACGCCAACGGAACGCGCTATCAACTGTTGCTCGGCTTTGACGATTGGGGCGAATGCACCGACGTCGAGGGGGCGAAGCTGCGCGAGCGTTGGAAGGCCGCGCCGCCCGACCCGAACGAGGCGAAGGTCGCGCCCGCCGCGCCCGCCGCGTGGAACTCCGAGCATTACGAGTTGACGCTCCCGCCGCGCCTCTTCAAGTTTACGGCCGCACCGCACGACAAGCCGCCCGCCTTCGAGCAGAGGCGCGGCGGCGGGCGCGACCGCTACGGCAACTGGTACTGGATAGACGAGACGGAGCGGAAGATTCTCGTCAACTCCGCGGGCACGAACGCGACGACTGTCTTCTGGCCAAACGAGGGCAGCACGACTTGCGCCGCGGAGACGGAAGAGGAGTCCGTGACGGTTGATTTCAAACCCGTCGCCCCTAACGAGTGCCCGCCGCTCTCGTTCCGCGCGCTCGCCGTCACGGAAGATCATTACCTCGTCGTCGGCGTGTTGGAACCGGGCGGGCTGCTCATCTTCGATCTCCACGCGGGCGGCGCGCCGCAGCAGTTGTGGTGGCCGCGCGGCGTGCCCTTCGAGCCGCTCGACATGGCGGCGCGGGCGGGCGGCGGCGTCCTCATTCTCGACGGGGCGAACAAACGCTACTGGGAACTCGACCGCCTGTTCAACGTTATCCC
This sequence comes from Pyrinomonadaceae bacterium, assembly GCA_030838445.1. Taxonomy (GTDB): domain Bacteria; phylum Acidobacteriota; class Blastocatellia; order Pyrinomonadales; family Pyrinomonadaceae; genus JAIVJZ01. The sequence goes on from JAUZFQ010000020.1 coordinate 12,000, forward strand.
GCCCGCCGCCTACACGCCCGGAACAATCGAGGCGGACGACTTTCAACCGCGCGACCCCGGGACGCTGCCCGGGGCGCACGCCTGCGAATTGCCGCAGCGGCTCACGCTTGAAACTTCCGCACGGATCTACATCGTCCGGCCAATCGCCATCGAATCGTTGCCCGACGGCTCGGTCTTGATTCTCGACTATCGCGCGGGGCAGAAATTTTCCCGCGTCCATCGCTACCGGGCGGGCAAGCGGTTGGGTCAGTCGCGTTCGACGAAGGCGATGTTGAAGTTGATCGAAACGGACGGTCAGGCCGATTTCAGTCTCACCGGCTACGACTTCGCCTTCGTCCCGCGCGAAGACGCGACGGGCGAACCCGACCGCCTCTACATCGTCGCGGCGGACGGCAACCAGAGTTACGCCTTCAACCTGAAATGGCGCAAGCGCGTGCAGCTCAAACTCGAACCCGTGGCAGCCTACCTGCCCATGCGCCTGTTCGGCGGCCGTGGTCTGGTGCGCGCGGGCGCGGAGGCTTACTACGATTTCGACGGGCGTTGGATTCCGCTCGTCGAGCAGCGGCGACCGCGCTATGCCGGGACGGGAACCTTCTACACGCGCGCCTTCGACGGCGCGGAGCCTGATTGCGTCTGGCATCGCCTGTTGCTCGATGCGTGCATCCCGCCGGGCACGCGCGTCGAGGTGCGCACGCGCGCGGCGAACAACGAAGAAGACCTCGCGCTCGCCGAGTGGTTGCCGGAGCCGCGGCCTTACCTGCGCGGCGACGGGACGGAGCTGCCCTTTGCGAATTCCGCGACGGGCGCGCGCAATGCCGGAGAAGCGGCGAGCCGGAGGGCGGAAGGCAAGGGAACATGGGAACTGCTCTTCCAGCGAGCGCGCGGCCGTTACCTGCAAATGGAGATCAAGCTTACGGGCAACGAGCGCGCGACGCCGCGCCTCGGCGCATTGCGCGCCTACTATCCGCGCTTCTCCTACGTCGTGCGTTACCTGCCGTCCGTCTATCGCGAAGACGATCAATCGGCCTCTTTCCTCGAACGCTTTCTCGCCAACCTCGAAGGCTTGTACACGTCGCTCGAAGACAAGATCGCGGCGGTGCAGATGTTGTTCGACGTGCGCAGCGCGCCGTCCGACGCCCTCGAATGGCTCGCCGGTTGGTACGGCGTCGCGCTCGATCCCGTGTGGGACGAAGCTAAACGGCGACTCTTCATCAAGCACGCGATGTTCTTCTTCCAGTATCGCGGAACGATGCACGGCCTCGAACTCGCGCTCCGGCTCGTCTCGGACGAGTGCGTGGAGGACGAAGCTTTCACCGAAGCGGCGGCCTCGTCGGCGGCTTCGTCCGGCGCATACAGCATCCGCGTCGTCGAGCGTTATCGCACGCGCCGCGTGCCGGGCGTGGTCTTCGGCGACCCGACCGAAGCGCGCGCCCCGCGCCTCGTCGCATCCGAGTCGCGCTGGCAACCGTCGCAGGGCAGCGAGGCGTTGCATGCGTCGTATCGCGCGAGCCTCGGTCTGCCGCCGGGCGAGGTCTATCCCGTCACGCGACCGGCGGGCGAGAGGGGCAAGGGCTGGGAAGATTTCTCGCGTTCCGTGCTCGGTTTCATTCCCTCGGCGACCGGCGCGGACGCCCCGGCGTGGGAGAACTTTCTGGCGCGACGCTACCGCCACCTCGACGCGCTCGGCGCGGCCTACAAGACATCTCCCGCCGAGTTTGCCGACGTGGCGTT
>JAUZFQ010000171.1 GCA_030838445.1 Pyrinomonadaceae bacterium
CGCTCCGGCAATCCCGGCACGCTGTTCTCGAACATGTAACTGTAATACTCGTCCACGCCGAGACGCTCGCCCGGCCGCTCTTTCGACACGACGAACAGCCGGATTCCGAGACTACCGTCGGGGTCAATGCGCCACGAGAGTTCCAACAAGAACTCGTTCTCTTCCCACACCTCCCCGGGGTTGATCTCGCGCGTGTCCGTAATTTCTTCGCCGAGCCGCTCGCGAGAGACGCGCAGGACGGGCTGGCGAAAGCCGATCCACTGCGCGTCGTGCGTCTCGTAGGAATGAACGTCGTGCCGCTCCGAGCCGTGCCCCATCGGCAGGATGTAATCCGCGAAGTAAGCCGTCTCGTTCCACGTCGGCGTGAGCGCGACGTAGCAGTTGATCAAACTCTCTTTGCTCAACATCTCGACCCAACTAAAGCCGTCGGGGTTCGTCCACACAGGGTTGTAGACGCGCGTGAAGTAAACGTCCACCTTGCCGCGCCCCTCTTTCAAAAAGTGCGGCAGCAGAAACGACAGCTCGTTCATCGCCAGCGGGTACTCGCGCGGCCACGTTAGTTCGTTCCAGCGCGGCGGGTGCGGCGGCGTATAGATCGGCTTCGGCACAAACTTGTTCCACGCGTTCGGGAAGACGCCGCCCTCGGTCGCCACCGCGCCGAGCAGTGCGTTCAACATGAAGAGCGTGCGCGTCACCTGCCAGCCGCCGCTGTTACCGGCCGCCGCCGAACGCCAGTTGTGACTCGAAAAACGCGTCCCCGCCGTCGCGACGACTTTCGCGATCTCCGCGATCACTTTCGCCTCGACGCCCGACTCGCGCGCCGCGAACTCGAACGTGTACCCGGCGTAGAGTTCCTTGAGGAGCGTCTGGAAATTCTCGAAGTCCGTCTCACGCTCCGGGTGCTCGACCGCCATGAACTCTTCCCAGTTCCACCAGCGCCTCACGTACTCCGCGTTGTAGAGATCATGCTCGATCAGGTAATTCGCAATCGAGAGTACGATGGCGGGTTCTGAGCCGGGATAAGGCGAGACGAAATAGTCGGCGTGCGTCGCCGTGTTCGACAGGCGCGTGTCGAACACGATGAGCTTCGCGCCGTCGGCCTTCGCTTCAATGACGCGCTGCGCGTGCGGGTTGAAATAGTGTCCCGCTTCGAGGTGCGAACTGATGAGAAAGATCACCTTCGCGTTCGCGTGGTCGGGACTCGGCCTGTCCAGCCCCATCCAGTATTGATAACCGGCGCGGCTTGAAGACGAACAGACGTTCGTGTGCGAGTTGTGCCCGTCCACGCCCCACGCCGCGAGAATGCGTTCGGTGAAACCGTCCTCGCCCGGACGCCCGACGTGATACATCACCTCGTTGTGCCGCTCCTCGACGATGGCCTTGCGGATGCGCGCCGCGATAACGTCCAAAGCCTCGTCCCAACTCACGCGCTCCCACTTGCCCTCGCCGCGCGCTCCGGCGCGCTTGAGCGGGTAAAGGATGCGGTCGGGGTCTGTGATCTGGTTCAGCGTCGCGGGGCCTTTGGCGCAGTTGCGCCCGCGCGAACCGGGGTGTTCGGGGTTGCCCTCGAACTTCTGCACCTGCAAACTCTCCCTGTCCACGTAAGCCAACAGGCCGCACGCCGACTCGCAGTTAAAGCACGTCGTCGGCACGAGCATGTAGCGACGCTCTTTGCGTTCCGGCCACGCGCGCGAATCGAGTTCCACCCAATCGTCCCAACGCTCCTTCGGCGGGAACGCCGCCAGATGAATCCGGCTCGGCCCCGGATAAAACGTCTCCCCCCGCGCCTCCGTCTCCTTGCGCGCGGCACTCACGCGCTCGTTAAGTTTACTCAGGTTCATACTCATCCAGACTTACTCGGCTTTCTATTCGGCGACTTCCGCAACTGTCTGCGATTGTCTCTCGCAAGCCCGCGCATGTTTCTGCTCCGGTGCGGTCATCGCTTGCTGTTTCATGCTCAACTCAAAGTGCTATGACGGCTTCTTCCCTTCGGCAAGATCGGCAATCGCTTTCTCGATTCTGCGGGCGCGCGTTTCGGGGCGTTTGGCGTCTTCGACGGCGCGGGCGTGTTCCTTTTGGTGGGTGTAGCTGAGTTTGTCCCACGTGGCTTTGGCGGCTTTGTTGGCGCGTAGGGCGCGTGCGAGGTCGGGGGGCGGGGTGATGATGCGCGGCTCGTCGTCGCGTTCCATCGTGACGCTGATCCGGTCGCCCGCTTTGGCGTTTGCGCCCGCGCGGAGGTCTTTGTTGACGGCCATCATGAAGCAGCCGCCCATGGGGAAGATGGAGCTGCGGTAGGGGAAGCCGTTGATCGTGCCGCGGACGGGGACGCGTGCGCGCGTGCCGAAAGTCTGCTCCACGTCGAAGGGGATCGTGATGCCGGTGGCCTCGCTCGTGTCGTGTTTTTCGAGCAGGACGCGGAAACGTTTTGTCGTCGCCATAAGTTCCTCCGTTCGAGTTTCTGCCAATCGAGTTTCCCAAAAGGCCGCGCGCGGGCGTCGTCATGGACGAGTGCCCGTTCAAGTTCTCAAGCGTCAGGCGAGCGGGACGGACTGCCCCGCCTGCACGTAGGCGTGCTCGAACAGGAGCAGCCCGGCGAGCGCGAAGGGCACGGCGGCGAGGCCGAGCCACGGCGCGAAGACGCCGACGAGCGAGAGCGCCAGCCCTGCGACGAAGAAGGCGCGGTAGCGGCCGCGCGTCATCTCGCGGACGGCGAGGTGCGCGTGCGCCGTCGGGTGAACGATTGAAGTCTCGCCCCAGATGAACAACAGGTGTATGAGACTGAGCGCGCCGAGCGACCACAGGAGCGGCTCGACGGCGGTCGGCTCTAGCCACGCGGCGAAGGGCAGGAGCGCGGCTGCGCCTGCAAGCAGCGACTGGACGAAGAGGTGCGGCGGCAGGAGCGGGTTCTGCCACATGTCGCGTGCCTTGGCCTGCGCGAAAAGGTAGGCCGTGTAGATGGCCGTCAAACCGGCGAGCGGCAGTCCCGCGATCATCAAGAGACGTTGCGCCGTCGTGCCTCCTAACAAACTCGCGCCGAAGTGGAGCGCCAGCACGACGGAGTAGCCCGCGATGATGAACGCGCCGCGCACGAGCCAACTGCGCCACTGCGGGCGCGTGAAGATGAGGTAGAAGCGTTCGGGGTGTTCCAAGTCCCAAAGGAGCAACGCGCCCGTCAAGGCGAGGAACGCACCGGAGACGACGGGCGCGACCCATAGCCAGAGCCGAGAGGGGGGGAAGCTGATAAAACCGTAACCCACGTCGGAGACGGCGTAGGAGTTGATGAACCCCAGCAACACGAGCAACGCTGCGACGAGGTATGCGCCCGCCGCGATGCCCTTCGTCCAGGTGTAGAGGCTGACGCGCCAGTCCCAGGGGATCGTGTGCGGCACGTCGTAGGAGAGCAGGGCGGCGGCCGACGAGTTGTTGTGATCGGGATGGCCGGAGACGACGTAACCCGCGCCCGCGCGCTGCTCGCTCCACATGAAGAGGTCGCCTTCGGGGCGTCGCGCGGCGAGCGGGTCGAGCGTCGCCTGGTGCGCGCCCTTGTAGAACAGCTTCGGCTGCGTCTCCTTCTCCGGCCGACGCACGTTCACGGGATCGCGGTTGACGATGCGCGCGACTTTGGAATCGGGGTCGTGCATGTCGCCGACGAGGATCGCCTCGACCGGGCAGACGACGACGCACGCGGGTTCGTGTCCGACGTCAATGCGGTGCGCGCAGAAGTTGCACTTCTCGGCCGAGTGGTCTTCGGGGTTGATGAAGATGGCGTCGTAGGGGCAGGCGGCCATGCACGCCTTGCAGCCGATGCAGATGGACTTGTCGAAATCCACGATGCCGTCCGGGCGTTTGAACATCGCCGTCGTCGGGCAGGCCGTCACGCACGGCGCGTGCGCGCACTGGTTGCAGCGCGTCACCTGATGCGCGCGCCTAACTAGCGGATACTCGCCCACGTCAACGTGCTTGACGTAGGTGCGCGTCACGGAGAGCGGCACGAGGTTCTCCGACTTGCAGGCGGTCGTACACGCGTGGCAACCGATGCAGCGCGTCTGGTCAATCACCTTCCCCCAGCGCGGCGCGCGCGCCTGCTGCTCAGGCGACGCGTCCCCGCTCCCGTTCACGGCTGGCTCTTGCATTAACATCTCCGACAGGTTGGCTCGAACTTACGATCTAAACGACAGACTACACCGAAACGCGCGCGGCCGCACGGCGCGTCGCGCGACTCAAACTTCGCCCGCCCAATCCGCGCCCGCGCGCTCCGCCCAGCGGGCGCGGATCGCCTCGAACTGCGCGGCGTCGAGCGCGCCTTCGGCCAGCAGCGCGGCGTTCTGCCGCCAGCGCTCCGGCTTCTCCGTCCCGACGATTGCCGTCTGCACACCGGGCACGCTCAGCGTGAAACGCAGCGCGGTCGAGACTGCCTCCGTCATGTCGCCGCGCAAAAATTCGTAGTCCAGTTGGCGCAGCCGATCCCAGTAGGGTTGCACGTAGGGGTCTGCGGGGCGCGCGGCGTTTTTCCAGACGGCGTTGGCGATGGGGCGCTTGGCGATGACGCCGAGGCCGCGCGCCCGCGCGGGCGGCAGAGTGAGTTCAAGCGACTCCTGATCGGCGACGTTGACGGAGGTCTGCAACGTATCGAACGCGCCGCACTCGACGGCGTAGAGTGCGGCGCGGCCGTCGCCGCTGTAACCGATGTAGCGCGTCTGCCCGGCCTCGCGCGCGCGCCGCAAAACTTCGATCACGTCGCCTTGCCGCAACACCTCTTCCGAGCAACTGTGCAACTGCAACAGGTCTAAGTGATCCGTCCGCAACCGCCGGAGGCTGCGTTCGATGCTCTGCTCCAACAGGCGCGCGTCCCAGTCGGGCAGATCGATCCCGGCGGCGTGGCCGCATTTCGTGAACAGGTGATAATCGGCGCGGCGGTGTGAGACGGCGCGGCCGATCAGTTCCTCGCTCGTCACGTAGCACTCGGCCGTGTCGATCACGTTGAGGCCGGCGTCCAGCGCGCCGCCGAGCAGTCGCTCCACCGTCTCGACGGCGGCCTGCCCGTAACCGATCTCGGAGCCGCCGAAGCCGAGCACGCTGACGCTCATGCCGGTCTTTCCCAGAACTCTTTTTTCCATCAGTTTCACCCCTCCCGCCGCCAGCCTCGAAAGCCGACTTCGCCGACTTCAACGCGCCGCCGTCTGTTTCAGCAGCGCGATCAACTTGTCCGGGTAGTCGGTCATGATGCCGTCCACGCCGAGCGAGAGCACGCGGCGCATCGCGTCCTCTTCGTTGATCGTCCAGACGTGTACCTGAAGCCCCGCGCGGTGCGCCGCCGCCACGAGTTCCGCCGTCACCAACTGACGCCCGAACGCTTTCTCCGGCACTTGGACGAGGCGCACCTGTGCCTTGTCAGCGGCGACGCCGCGCCCCGCCTGCAACTCGGTGGACAGCGCGACCACCTCGTCCAGACTGGCCGACGTGCTGACTTCGGGACACTCGCGCCGGAACTCCGTGAGCGTCTCCGATGCGAACGAGGCGACCGTCACCCTCTCCGTCGCGCGGCTCTCGCGTAACGCGCGGCAAAAAAATTTGACGAGCGAGGGCTGCGCCTGTTTGAGATCAATGTTCAGGCGCGCACGCGGGAACGCTTCGAGCACTTCGCCGAGCGTCGGGATGGTGACGCCTTTGCCCCTGAACGGGAACGTGCGCCCGCCGTCCACAGTCCAGCGATAACCGGCGTCGAGTTGTTTGAGTTCGGCGAGCGTGAGGCTGTTGACGCGCCCCGCGCCGTTCGTCGTGCGCTCGACCGTGGCGTCGTGGATGACGACGAGCGCGCCGTCGCTCGTCGCGTGCAAGTCCATCTCCAACACGTCCACGCCGAGCGCGACCGAACCGGCGAAGGCTTGCGCGGTGTTCTCCGGCCACAGCCCCGCGCCGCCGCGATGCGCCATCACGAGCGGGCGGCGTGGCGCGTTTGGTTGAGGTTCGGCGTTGTGCGAATCGCGTGCGGGCATGTCCGTCGTCGTCTTCTGCGGCGCGAATCCGTAAAGCGCCCCCGCCACGAGCGCGCAAGCGCCGAGCGGTAACAAAGCGAGCCACGCCGCGTTACGTTTCCACATCGTCTTCAAACTTCTCCCTGAATCCAGACTCTCTCAACGGTGTCTCCGAGTCTAACACCGCGCCGCCCCGAAGTTTGACCCGTCAAGCGTTGACTCCGCGCCCGCCGCCGTGTTTGACTGCGACGACGAACCATAGGACACATTTTCAAGTTTACGAGCGAGGGGGCAGGAGGCGCGATTGCCGTGCGGGCAAGTGCGGGCAAGTGCGGGCAAGTGCCGCGCCGTTTGAAATGTCATGGCGGAACAACTCTACGACTGCATCGTGATCGGGGCGGGGCCGGCGGGTCTTTCGGCCGCACTCTTTCTCGCGCGCTACCGCCGCCGCGTGCTCACCTTCCACCACAACAGCCCGCGCAACATCTACTCGCACGGCGTCCACGGCTTCCTCGGCCACCACGGCATCCAGCCGACCGAATTGCTCGCGCGCGGCCGCGACGAGGTGACGACGCACGGCGGCTTGATCGTCGAGGGTTGCGTGACGCGCGTGGAGCAGGTCGGCGACGAACACTTTCGCGTCTTGACCGGCGACGACAAGACCGTGGAGCAGTCGTTCGACGCGCGCCGCCTGCTGCTCGCCACGGGCTTGCGCGATCTCACGCCCGACTGTCCCGGCTTCCGCGAGTTCTACGGCGTCTCCGTCCACCACTGCCCCGATTGCGACGGCTTCGAGACGACGGGCAAGCGCGTCGCCGTCCTCGGCCACGGCAAGAGCACGGTCGGCTTCACGCTCGGCCTCCTGACGTGGACGGACAAGTTGACGCTCATCACCAACGGCGACGCGGGCGACATGACTGAAGAACACCGCGCCAAGCTGGCCGAGTTCAACATTCCCGTCACCAACCAGATCATCGCCAAGCTCGAAGGCGACGCCGAAACGAACCAACTCGAACTCGTGCGTTTCGAGGACGGCGACGCGCTTGAGTGCGACGCGCTCTTCTTCAACCTCGGCACGGAAACCGCCTCGAATTTCCACGGCATGCTCGGCTGCCGGATCGACGAGGAGTGCGGGCTGGTGTGGGTGGACGAGGATCAGCAGACGAGCGTCCCCGGCGTCTATGCGGCGGGCGACCTCACGCCGAAATCGCAACTCGCCGTCGTCGCCGCCGCCGAAGGCGCGATGGCCGCCATCCACATCCACAAGTCTTTGATCCCTGAGTCGCAGCGCGTCTGAGGGGAAAGTCGGTTGTCCGTGGTCAGTTGTCAGTTGCATGTGGCAATCACGCGAGTTGCTAAAGAAGGGATTGAACAACGGACAACGGACTACGGACTACGGACAAAGAACAACTGACGGCTGCTCCCTAGTTGCGAAAATTCTGCGTCACCATCAGGCCGCGCCGCCCGCCGTCCATGACGCCGATGCCGACGCGGCCGAACTGCGGGCGCAGGATGTTGGCTCGGTGGCCGGGCGAGTTCATCAAGCCCGTGTGCGCGATGGAGAGCGTGGGCGCGAGCGCGAGGTTCTCGCCCGCCGTGCGGAACGTGACGCCGCCCTCGCGGATGCGCGCGAAGGGGTCGCGCCCTTCCGGCGTGACGTGCGAGAAGTAGCCGCGCGCGAACATGTCGGACGAATGGCGACGCGCCACTTCCCTCAACTCGTCGTCGGCGGCGAGCGGCGCGAGTCCCGCTTCGGCGCGCTCGCGGTTGACGAGTTCGAGCATCTGCGCCTCCAACTCCGGCCGCGCCTTCGTCTCAGCCACTTTGAAAGGCAGTTCGACGCTCTCGTCCGATTCAGGCTTGACCGTCAGGCGGTTGAGCGTCTGCGCGATGGCGTCGTTGAAGACGGGCGCGAGCGCGCTCTCCAACTGCTCGGTCGAAGCGGCGAGGCGGTTTGCGAGCGCGCTCGCGCGTGCGCGCTCCGAGAGATTTTCGGGGAGCGGCGCGGCCATCAAGAGCGCGGCGGTGATGGCCGCCGTGATGAGTCCGCTCGCCACGCCGGGCACGACGCCCGCCGCGCGGTTCAGGCGACGCCGGTGAAAGTCCTTCGGCAGACGGCGCAGCAGCGCGGAGCCGAGCAGTTGAATCGCCAGCCCGGCGGCGAACGCCACCAGCAGGAAAGCGACGGGTCTGTCCCACGCCTCCGCCCAGTCGAAGTGCGGGGCGAGCCGGCGCGCGACGGGCTGGTAGAAGCGCAAGCCCACGAGCAGGCTGCCGATCCAGCGCAGCAGATCGAGCAGGCCGAGGATGAAGCCGCGATACCAACCGTAGTACACGCTCAAGAGCACGATCAGGATCAATAACAGGTCTATGTAGTTCACGCTCATCGCTGTCGTACCATCCGCCCCTTAAGTGTGTTCCGAAAAAGTGTGTTCCGAAAATTTGTTTGACTTCGTGCGCCGAAACTTTATACCTCAAACTACGCGCAAGAATTGTCGGAAGCGTGACGCCGGTCACAGTTAAAAGTGACGATTGACGAAAGCGACCGCGCGCCGCCGCTTCGGCGCATCACGCGACGACGCACAGGGGAATTTTGATGCCGCTCAGTTTACCGCCCGGAGATAAATACGTCGTCGGCGTCATCTCCGACACGCACAATTTGATGCGCGCCGAAGCCCTCAACGCGCTCGCGGGCGCGGACTTAATTATTCACGCGGGCGACATCGGCCGATTCGAAGTGCTCGACGCCCTGCGCGCACACGCCCCCGCGTTCGTCGCCGTGCGCGGCAACAACGACCGGGAAGCGTGGGCGCAACAGATCGCCGAGACGGAGACGATTCAACTCGGCGCGTTCAAACTTTACCTTCTCCACGCCTTGCAGGAACTCGCGCTCGACCCCGCGGCCGAAGGCTTCGACGTGGTCATCAGCGGCCACTCGCACCGCCCCTCCGTCGAGCGGCGCGACGGCGTGCTCTACCTGAATCCGGGGAGCGCGGGGCCGCGCCGCTTCAAGTTGCCCGTCACGGTCGCGCGCCTCACGGTGCGCGGGCGAAGTTGCCGCGCACGGATCATCGAGTTGAAGGTTTGAGCCGCGCGCCGCGAAAGTTAAAGTTGCGGCGCGTTTGAGCCGCGCGACGTGAACGTCTGGACGCGGAAGTTGCGGCGCGGAAGTCGCGGCATGAAAGTTTATGATCCTGATCGTCAATCTCAACCATGATCCTGATCGTCAATCTCAGTCTCGCCGTTGACCACATCGTCGAAGTGGACGACCTGCGCGCGGGCGAGGTGCAACGCTCGCGCGGCGCGCGCTCGGCGGCTGGCGGCAAAGGCGTCAACGTCGCGCGCGTGCTCAAGACGCTCGGCGAACCGTCTCTGCTGTTGGGTTTCGCGGGCGGTCGCGCGGGCGATTTGATCGAGTCTGGTTTGCGCGCTGAACAGCTATCGTCGCGCTGCACGCGCGTCCGCGACGAGAGCCGCACCTGCCTCATCATCAACGACCGGAGTCGCAACGAGCAGACCGTCATCAACGCCCCCGGCGCGGCCATCGCCGAAGCGGAGTGGCGCGACTTCGAGGCGACCTACGCGCGCGAACTTCCCGGCGCGGAGTTGGTCATCATCAACGGCAGCCTGCCCCCGAACTTACACGCGGACACTTACGCGCGCCTGACGACGGCCGCGCGCGACACGGGACGCCGCGTGCTGCTCGACTGCGCGGGCGCGCCACTCCGCCACGCGCTCGGCGCGCATCCCTTCCTCGTCAAAATCAACGCGGCGGAGGCGGAAGAGTTTGAAGCGACGAAACTTGAAACGGCGGAATTTTCAGACGCGCCCGTCGCAGACTTTTCCGGCGCGGCTCGCGCGGCGCGGCGTCTGTGCGAGGCGGGCGCGGAGAACGCGTTGGTCACGTTGGGCGCGCAGGGCGCGCTGCTCGATTTCGCGGGCGTGCGCTACAAGTTTGTCGCGCCGCGTGTGCGCGCAGTCAACAGCGTCGGCAGCGGCGACGCCGCGCTGGCCGCGTTCGCCACTGCGCTCCGTCAAGGTCTGACGCCCCAAGCGGCGGGCGCGTTCGCCGTCGCCGCCGGGGCGGCCAACGCCCTGCACGGCGCGGGCGGGTGCAGCGCGGACGAGATCACGGAGTTGCTGCCGCGCGTCGGTTGTGAACTCGAACTGTGAAGTTGAGAGGTTCGGTTGTGAAGTAGAACTGTGAAGTTGAGAAGTTGGGTTGTGAAGTGGAATAGTAAAGTGGAACTGTGAAGCGGAAAAAGTTGCGTTGTAAAGTGGAACTGTGAAGTAGAAAATTTAAGCGGAAAAGTTTTAGCGGTTGGTCGTCAGTGAACCCAATCGGCGGGGACGAACTCGACAGCGACCACTTCGCCGTCGGCAAGGCGCGCGTCGCGCGCGGGGCGATAGGTGACGAGGACGGGGTTGGCGCGCGTGCGCAGGCCGCACTCGACGCGCCCGCGCACGTCGGTCGTGTAGCTGACGAAGCGGATGCGGTTGAGCGCGGGGCTGCGCAGTTTCAAAGTGCCATGCGGCGTCTCGACGAGGAGCGTGACGCCCGCCGCGCCTTCGCACTCGACGCTCACGAGTTGGCCGCACGCCTGTCGCCCGTCGAAGCGCAGCGGTTTGAACTGCGGGCCGGGCTGCGGCATGTCACAGGGCTGCGTCTCCTCCGCGACGGCGAGCGTCGCCGCCAACGCTTCGCCCTCACGCGGCGTCGCACCCGCCACGCCAACATTCGTCGTACCACCCGCGCCGCCCATGTTAACCGCCGCGCCGCTTGAAACACTGGCCGCCCCGTTGCCATTCATCGCATTGCTCGCCCTGTTACCGTTCATCCCATCGCTCGCCGCGTTCCTGTCCGTCGTCGCTGCGCTACTCGCCGCGCCGCCCGCGCCGGATGACGCGAGTGTATTCATCGCATCGGCCGGTGGGATACTTTGCGCCCTGCGCTGCGCGGCGGCCTGTTCTTCGCCCGTCGCCACTCGTTCGAGGAGCGCCTGTGCTTCGGCGCGCGTCTGCGCGGAGCGTCGGTCGCGCGCGAGCGGTTCGAGCATCTGCCGCGCGCGGTCGAACTCTTCGCGCCGCGCGTGAAGTTGCGCGAGCAGCAACTTGAACTCGTGGCGGCGCGGCGCGAGCAGCGAGGCGTGACCGAGGAGCGCGAAGGTCTCGTCCACGCGCGGGCTGCGTTCGAGGTCAACCTGTCCGAGCAGCGCGTAGGCTTCGAGAAAGTTCGGCGCGAGTTCAATCACCTTTTTGAGTTCGGCGCGGATGAGTCGCGTCGTCGCGGCGTAGCCCGCCACGGTCTTCTCCGTCTCCAAGCCTTCGCGGCGAAGCAAGTCAGCGTAATAAAAGTGCGCGAGATGATTTTCGGGAGCGAGACGGACGGCGCGCTCAAGATGCGCGCGCGCCTCGTCCAGACGATTTTGTTGGAGTCGCAACAGGCCGAGCGAACTGTGCGCCGGGGCGAGGTCGGCGTCGAGTTTCAGAGCGCGCGCGAGATATTCTTCGGCGTCGTCGGGACGGTTCGTGTGCAGGAGCAGATCGCCGAGCGCGGCCTGCGCCTCTGCGTCTGAGAGCGCGCGGCTCTCCGCTGTCGGAGCGGGTGGCACGGGCGCGTCGAAAGATTCGCTGCGCTCAGGGTAACGCGCGGCGCGGACGTAAGCCGAGAGCGCCGTCTCCATCTGCACGAAGTCAACTTTGAACGCCTCGCGAAAACTCTCTTCGACCGACGCGCCCGACGCGGCGAGTTCGAGGTAGCGCGCGAGTTGCGCCGGACGCGCGCCCGACGCGTCGTTCAAAAGGTAATGGACGAACGCCCACGACTGCGCGTAGAAGACGGCGTGCTTGTCGTGCTCTTGATAGTGCGCGGAGGAGGCGTCGGCCGCGAGCAATGTCCGCAGCGGCAGCAAGTCGCCGCGCGCCAGCGCGTCGAGGCGGTGCGTGAGTTCGCGCCCCAGACGCACGCGCCGCCTGTCCTCGGACAACTCGAACTCGCTGTAGTACTGCGCCAGCCCTTCGTTGAACCAGACGGGCGCGCCCGCGTAGTTGTTCCTGACGAGCGCGTGGACGTATTCGTGGAAGAGGACGGAGAGCGGGTCGCGCCCGCCCCCGACGCTCAGCGAGAGCGTGATGTAGTTGACGTCGGGGCTGAACTGGAAGTAACCGGCCACGTCGCGACGGAGATCGCCCTGATACGTCGGCTTGAAGAACTCGTAGTCGCCGCCGTTCTGAAAGAGGATCACGGTGACGGGGATGGATACGTCGAACCCGCCACCCGTCTGCAAGCGCGAGAAGATGGCGCGCAGTTCTTCGAGTCGAGCGGCGGCCTGGCGCGCTTCGACCTCGCTCGCGTTACTGACGACGACGAAATTCTCCGACCTCACGCTCGTCCAGCCACGCGCCTCAGCGCCCGTCGCACACAGCAACGCGAAGGCGAGACACAGCGCGGCGGCGACGAGGGGACGTGCGGCGCATGGGGGAAGCAGCTTTTTCATTTATGCCTTGAGATAATCCGGGTTCACGACGGGAGACGCGCCCTACGAACTTGGATGCCATTATACTCTCCCCCGTCCGCCCGCGAAACTTTCACCACATAAATACCCTAACCTCTCCGGCTCGCGGTTGACATTCGGGCGCACACGCCGGAAGATCAGCGGACACGAAGGGACAAAACATGAGCGCAGCAGAAACGAATGAAGCGGACGCCGCCGAGACGAAGCCGAAGGTGACGGATTTTGAACTCGCGCAGCAGAGCGCGGCGGGCGACCGCGACGCGTTCGAGCAGTTGTATCACCGCCACTTCCGGCGCGTCTATGCCCTCTGCCTGCGCATGACGTCGAACCCCTCCACCGCCGAAGACCTGACGCAGGAGGTCTTCATTCACCTCTTCAACAAGATCGGCAGTTTCCGCGGCGACTCGGCCTTCACCACGTGGCTGCACCGCATGACGGTCAACCACGTCTTGATGTACTTCCGCAAGAGCAGCACGCGCTCCGAGTTGTTGACGATGGAGGGCGAGACGCCCGTCCAGATCGTGCGCGGCACGGAGAATCAGGCCAAGATGCCCATCGTTGATCGCATCGCGCTGGAGAAAGCCATCTCGGAACTGCCGCCCGGCTACCGCAGCGTGTTCATCCTCCACGACGTCGAAGGCTACGAGCACGAGGAGATCGGGCGCATGCTCGGCACGTCCACCGGCACGAGTAAATCGCAACTGCACAAGGCGCGTCTAAAATTAAGAGACCTCATCAGGCGACAGGCGGCGGAAAATTAGCATCTTAAGTGCGCCAGAATTTTAAGACCCCTTCCGGGAGAGACCCTCAATATGGACTGTGAAGAAAGCTTACCGCTCCTCAGCGACTACCACGCCGGAGAGCTAGACGAATCCGCGCGCGACGGGGTGCGCGATCACCTCGGCTGCTGCCCACCTTGCGACGGCATCTACCACGATGTCGAAACCATCGTCGTCTCGGCGAGTTCGCTCCGCGAAGAGGAAGGCATTTCGTTCCCGGACGAAAACGCCATCTGGCAGCGCATGCAGTTTAACTGAACCCGCGCGCCACTAATTTTGCAGTCCCGTCGCAGCCCCGCGCGGGACGCGCCCGCGTCCCCGTCACTTTTTTCGTTCGCCTGCGGCCGGGGCGAGGATTTAGTGTCGGTGTTTCAATCCGAGCGCCGTCAGAGGTTCGCCCGTGACCCTTTCGCAGCCGTTTCGCCAGCATTTCGTTGGACTTACGTCGCACTTCCCTCACACAAAGCAGTTAATTTCCCGTGCGATAAAACTTTTTAATCTTTTAATTCATCTAACTCGTACTTAAAGGCGTGGCGCAAAGGGGTTGCCTCGCGCGCCGAAGGAGTTTATGCTAGCGGGCAACGTGGCTTTATTACATAGTTTATCGTAGAGGCGGCACTTTTACGCGCATCGTGCGCTAAAGAGCGGCAGGCGCAGAGGTTAATGGTAAGTATGATTGAGAAGGACAGAGCGGACGACGGCCTTCGCCCGGTGGGTTTCGGCGGCGACAAATACCTTTCTTTCGATGGGGTCGGCGAGGAGCAGCACGACGACGCCATCTCCACCAGCAAACTTGAAGACGTTTTACAGAAACTCGGCGGCGCGAGCCTGACCGAAGCCGACTCGGACGAGCTTTTGATTGAGGAGGTCGCCGCCGTCGCCGCCGACGAGACCGACGACCCGCTCGACGCCGAGGACGAACTCGATCTGTCGGCCGGTGTGGACGACAAGTCGAGCGACCCCGTGCGCACGTACCTGCGCCAGATGGGAACAGTCCCGCTCCTCACGCGCGAGCAGGAAGTCTCCATCGCCAAGCGCATCGAACGCGGCCAGAACCGCACGCACAAGTCGCTGGCGCGCTCGCCCATCGCGCTCAAAGAACTCTTGCAGATCGGCGAGGACATTGACGCCGGGATGCTCAGCATCCGCGACGTGGTGGCGTTCGCCGATCAGGCCGACGTGGCTGACCTCGAAGACAAGACCGAAGAGTACCAGCGTTGGACGCTCGAAGGCATCGAGAAGATCAACGTGCTCTTTCAAGGCGGCTTGAAGGATTGGGAGAAATTGCGTGCCGAGCAGCAAGTGACGCGCGGCAAGCGCAGCAAGAAGATGCTCCGCCTGCGTCGCAAGGTGGCCGGGGCGCGCTTGGAGATCGCGCAGGAGATGAAGCAACTCACGTTGAAAGACGCGACGCGCCAACGTCTCATTGACGCCATCGCCGCCGTCCACAAAGACATCCGCACGGCCGAGCGCGAGATCGAGAAGTACACCGAGAAGCTCCACGCCAAGCGCATCAAGCCGGAGCAGGAGAAGGATTTCAAAAAGCACATCTCTTCGGCCAAGAAGCGGCTCAAAGAGATCGAGGCTGAGCACGAAGTGCCCATCCTTGAGATCAAGCGTTCGCACCAGTCCATCGCGCGCAGCGTCGCCGAGACCATCGAGGCCAAGAGCGAGTTGACGGAAGCGAATCTGCGTCTGGTCGTCTCGATTGCGAAGAAGTACACGAACCGCGGCTTGCAGTTCCTCGACCTCATCCAAGAGGGCAACATCGGACTCATGCGCGGCGTGGAGAAATTCGACTGGCGACGCGGCTACAAGTTCTCGACCTACGCGACGTGGTGGATTCGTCAAGCCATCACGCGCGCGATTGCGGATCAAGCGCGCACCATCCGCATCCCCGTGCACATGATCGAGACGATCAACAAACTCGTCCGCACCAGTCGCGCGCTCGTGCAGGAGTTGGGGCGCGAGCCGACGAGCGAGGAGATCGCACAGAAGGTTGACATGCCCGTCTCGAAGGTGCGCAGCGTCTTCAAACTGGCGCAGCAGCCGATCTCTTTGGAGACGCCCATCGGCGAAGAGGAAGACTCGCACCTCGGCGACTTCATCGAAGACAAGGGGCGCGTCAACCCGGCCGACTCGGTGGTCGCGGCGAATTTGCGCGAGATCACGGACGAGGTGCTCGCCACCCTGTCGCCGCGCGAAGAGAAAGTGATCAAGATGCGCTACGGCCTCGGCCCCGTCGGCGAGGAGCACACGCTCGAAGAGGTGGGCAAAGACTTCAGCGTCACGCGCGAACGCATCCGCCAGATCGAGGCGAAGGCGTTGCGCAAACTGCGCCACCCTTCGCGCTCGCGTCTCCTGAAAGCCTTCATCGAAGGCGTTCAACACTAAGAAGCGTTAAAGCTAAACGCACAAACGGCGGCCGGGAAAATCTCCCAGCCGCCGTTTTTTATTTGACGCGGTAGCAGCGCGCCGCCTCTTGCGTGCGCGTGAAGCGTGCGGCGCGTCTCAGTGTGCGAGGGCGCGTTAAGGCTTGTTGGCGTTCGCAGGCGTGTCGCGTCCGGCGTTCTTGTTGACGCCCGTCGGCTCGACGTTGGAGTTGCCCTTGACCGCCGAGTTGGCGTTGCCCTCGCTCGTGCCGCCGATGCCTGTGTCCCTCGGCCCGATGCCGTCCCTCGTGCCCGCGCCGTTGCTGTTGCTCGCTGCTGCGCCCGCGGAGTTCGCGTTGTTGCCGTTGGCGGGCGAGGTCACTCGCTCCCCGGTGCAACCGGCGAAGAGAGTGATGAGGGCGAGCGTGGCGAGAATCGTGTATGTGCGTCGCATCGAGTTTCTCCTGTTAGGTGTTCGGGTTGATAACTTAAAAATTCACACGCGCGGTTAACTTTCAGACGCACGCGCGTCGAGCAATTGGCGGCTCTCCGTGATGTGTACCCCGGCCGCCGCCATCTCTGCGACGGCGCGCGCCGTGTCGCCCTCGTTCACTTCGACGCCGCGGCAGGCGTCGGCGACAACGGTCGTGTCGAAGCCGAGCATCACGGCGTCGAGCGCGGTGAACTTCACGCAGTAGTCTGTGGCGAGTCCGACGATGACGACATCTGTCACGCCGCGCTCTTTCAGGTAATCGCCGAGTCCGGTCGCGCGCCGGTGCTCGTTGTCGAAGAAGCCGCTGTAGGAATCAATCTCCAAGTCCGTGCCCTTCAAAAAGACGCGCGCGACGCGGCTCGTGTCCAACGCCGCGACAAACTCCGCGCCCGCCGTCTCCTGCACGCAGTGCGGCGGCCAGAGCGTCTCGAAACTCGAATGCCCCGCCGGATGCCAGTCCCTAGTCGCGACGACAAGCGCGAAACGCTTTTGCAGTTCGTTGACCACGGGCACAATCCGGTCGCCCTCTTTCACGGCGAGCGAGCCGCCGGGACAAAAGTCGTTCTGGATGTCAACGAGGATGAGCGCGCTGTTGCTGTTCACGTTCGATTATCCTTGCGCCTCTCCGGCGTCCCCGCTTTCGCCGCACAGCAAGCGCACCGTTTGACCGGCTGCGAGTCGCCCCGTGCGTATGACGCGCGCGTAGAGGCGCGACTCGCCCGCGTGCTGCTTCTGCGAGGCGCGCTTGAACTTGCCGCCCTCGAACGAGGCGCGGATGGTGCGGCACGGGTTGGCGTAAGAGGTGATTTCGACGACCACTTCGTCGCCCAGAGCGAGACGACAACCGGGCGCGAGTTGCGACCAGACGAGACCCGCGACCGTGACGTTCTCGCCGATTGACCCCGGATAGATCGGATGGCCTTCGGCCTGCAACGCCTGAATCACTTCGAGCGAGTAGAGGCAGAGGGCGCGTTGCGTCCCGCCGTGAATGAACGGGACTCGCTGCCGGTCGCGGTCGAGTCCGGTCGCGGTCAGTTGCGCTTCCGCGACGGGGAGTTTCGGCACGCCCCCGTCGGAACAATTCAGTTGGTGGATGTAGGCGCGGCCTTCGGGCATACGAATTTAACTCGCGTCCTCTTTCAACTGCGTCTTCGCTCGCATCTTTTTCAACTGCGTGCTAGCTCGCGTCTTCTTTCAACTGCTCGGCCGTCTCGTCGTCGCCGATCAAGTGGTTCGACTTGTCGCGCGGCAACTCGGCGGGCTTCTGCCCCGCCGCGCGATCCGCGACGGCCTCGTGCATCTCCGCGCGATCTCCGTCCTTGCGTTCGCCGTTCTTCTTCTCGCGATCATTGTCCGACATAAAGTTTCTCCTCTTGGCTCGTTGAAATTTAACTCAGGCGGCAACGACGCCGCGTTGGATCTCTCGCACGCGCTCGACCAGACGCGGCAAATCTTCTCTCGTGTAGATGGGGATACCGCGCGCCAAATTTTCGCCCGCCGTGCCCGCCGTGCGCCACGCGTCGAAACGCGAGCGCGCGTCGCTTGCGTCTGCGCCGTCGTTGAATAGATAGAGCGCGTCCGTCTTGGCGAACGCGCGCCGCGCCGAAGGCTTGATGCGCTCCGCGCCCGAACCCGCGCGCGCCGCCATCAGCATCAAATCAACGGCGACGAACTGGACGAAACTCGTGCCCTCGATAAGCACGCCTGTCGCCCGCACACGTTCCAACGCCGACTTGATGCCGCGCTCGACCTGCTTGTCCGTCACCACGACCCAGTGGACGTTCGACGCCCCGGCGTCCCAGTATCGCCCAGTGTCTTTGCCCGCCGCGTAAGTCTCCGCGCGCCCCGAACGAATCACGGGTTCATCCGCGAGCAGGTGGCTGACGCAGCACGCGTGCGGGTCTTTGCCGCACGAACGATAATGGCCGCGCGTGATCTTGATGGCTTCCCAACCGGGCGGTAGCGCCCGGAGCAGTTCGCACATCAAAGTGGTCTTGCCCGCGTTCGAGGAAAAACCCCCGACGCCGACGGTGGTGAAAGTCATAGTCACTCGAAAAACTGTCAAACCCGGTGGCGACATTATGCAATCGCGCCCCGCGTAAAAGGAAGCGCGCGGCGCGTGCCCTCGCCCGCCGACCCGGCCGCCCGGCGTCTCATCCACGCGCCCACACTTGGCAACGGGCGCGTCCGCGCTATAGATTAGCCGACTGCAATTATTCGCGCGAACCCGGAAAGACTTTTATGACGAACGACGACAGCCACGCGCCGCCCGCGACCGAAGACGCGCTCGCACGCCAGATCGGCGAGGTACTCAACCGTTACCGCCACGACGCGCTCGGCGGCGCAAGCGTAGAGGCGACGGCGCAGGCGTGGCTCGACGCGGGCTTCGACGATCCGGAAGAAGTTGACGAATGGCTCGCCGCGCGCTGCTTCACGCCGCACCACGCGCAGGCGCTCAACGATTCAGGGTTTACGCCCGCGCAGTCTGCGCTGCTGACGGGCGAGGGGCGCGAAAATTATTTAGATACCGTCGCCTTTAAATTCGTTCGCGGCGACCTGACGCTCGCGGAAGCGCGCCGCATCATCACCAGCGATTTTTGGAATTCTTGAAGGAGTCCGCAAAAGTTCGATGACGAACCCGAAGACACGCCCGCTCACAGTCCTCTGCATCGCCAGTTACGAAAAGGGTCAGGAGTTCATGCGCGAGTGCAAGCGGCAGGGTTGCCGTGTCCTCCTGCTCACGTCGCACAGCATCCGCGACGGCGACTGGCCGCGCGAAAGTCTCGACGAAATCTTCTACATGCCCGACACCGATCACAAGTGGATTCTCGAAGACGTGATCAAGAGCGTCTCTTTCGTGGCGCGCACTGAAGAGATTGACCGCATCGTCCCGCTCGACGATTTCGACTTAGAGACCGCCGCCGCCCTGCGCGAACACCTGCGCGTCCCCGGCATGGGCGACACCACCACGCGCTACTTCCGCGACAAGCTCGCCATGCGGATGCAGGCGCAGGAGGCGGGCATCGCCGTCCCCGAATTCGAGCACGCACTCAACTACGAACGGCTGCGCAATTACATGCGACGCGTCCCCGCGCCGTGGCTCTTGAAGCCGCGCTTCGAGGCTTCGGCCACGGGCATCAAAAAGATCAGGGAGGCCGACGAACTCTGGCCTGCGCTCGACACGCTCGCCGACCGCCAGTGCTTACACGTCCTCGAACGCTACGTGCCCGGCGACATCTACCACGTTGACTCCATCGTCTACGACTCCGAAGTCCTCTTCGCCGCCGTCAACCGCTACGGCCACCCGCCGCTCGACGTGGTGCACGGCGGCGGCATCTTCACCACGCGCACCTGCGTGCGCGGCACAGAGGACGAAACGGCCTTGCAGGAGATCAACCGCGCCGTGCTCCGCGCGATGCGCTTGCCCTTCGGCGTCTCGCACACGGAGTTCATCAAGGGGCGTGAGGACGGCGAGTTCTACTTCCTCGAAACGGCGGCGCGCGTCGGCGGCGCAAACATCGTCGAACTCGTCGAGGCGGCGACCGGCGTCAACCTCTGGCGCGAGTGGGCGCGGATCGAGATCGCGGGCGGTCGCGCGGGCGGGTACGAACTGCCGCCGCGCCGCGAAGACTACGCCGGGCTGCTCGTCTCCCTCGCGCGCGAGCGTTACCCCGACACGTCGAGCTACGACGACCCCGAAATCGTCTGGCGCATGAACAAGGAGTCGCACGTCGGCCTCATCGTCATGTCGCACGACCCCGCGCGCGTCGAGCATCTGCTGACCGACTACTCGGAACGTTTCTACCGCGACTTTCACGCTACCCACCCGCCGAGCGACCGGCCGACGAGTTAGAGTCGTCTCACAGTCGAAGCATTCGCCGTGTTGGAGTGTCTACGCGTTCGCGCCGCGCTCAGTAGATATGGAAGTTGTATTCGATGACGACGTACTGCGAGACTTTGCGCCCGTCCTTGACGGCCGGGATGAACTTGATGTGCCTAGCCGCGCGAATGGCCATCTCGCTCAGGCCGTCGGGCAAGCGCGACACGGGCACGATGTTCGAGACTTTCCCGTCAGCCGTGACCACGAGGCGCAGGCGCACCGTGCCGGTCACTTCATTCTTGCGCGCCTCTTCCGTGTAGCGCGGTTCGGGCTTGTGAGTGATCTGTGCCTTCCGTGACACCTCGCCGGGGCGGAAGGTGCGCGTGTTCCTGATAGGTGGTCGAGGACTTAACTCCGGTCGGCGACATTTGACGCCGACCGCGCGTCAAACTCACTCCGCGCGTTCGAGCGGCGGCGCGATGGCGATGAACTCGTCTGCGAAGCGGCAGGCGTAGTTGTCGAGCAACTCGCGCACGCGCGCGAGGTCGGGCGAGCGCACGACGAGGCCGACGTGATACGGCTTGCGCACGCGGTAGACGATCTCCGCGTCCGTGTAATGATCTGTGTCCGGCCACTCCTGCCGCGCGAGCGAAAGCACGATGCCGCCGTACTCTTCGCGCGTGGGTTCGGCGACATACGGGCGCGTGAGGTCGTCGCTCAGTTCGAGCTTCGCCCACTCGCGCCAGATGTTGAGGCCGCTCGCTGCCTCCAACGTCTCGGCGATGTACGCGCCGCCGACGCGCGAGGCGATTTCGAGAAAATAAAACTGGCCGTCCGCCGCGCTCTTGATGAACTCCGCGTGCGTCGCGCCGCGGCGCAGGCCGAGCGCTTTGACGACCTGCTGGTTGATCTCCAACAGCTTCCGCCGATCCGGGTTCTCGCGTTCGAGCGAGTGCGAGATGAAGACGCCGCCGTCGTGCGCGACGTTCATCGGCGGCCGCCCGTAGACGCTGACGCCCGCGAACACCGCCTTGCCCCCGGAGATGATCGAATCGACGTGATAGACCTCGCCCGCGACGAAACGTTCGAGCAGGTAAAAGGAGGACTGTTCGTTGAGCCGCTCGCGCGCGTCGAGCGCGTCAATCGCGCGCCAGACCTGTTCGGCGTCCTCCACCTTCTTGATGCCGATGGCCGACACGTCCGTGCGCGGCTTCAAGACCCACGGCGGCGGCACGCGACGCATGAACTCGTCCAACTCCGCGTAGTTGACGACGAGGACGAACTCAGGCACACGGACGCGCGCGGCCTCGGCCGCACCGCGCATCGCCAGCTTGTCGCGGAACAGGCGCGCCTCCGTGCTCGTCAGACCGGGCAGGCGCAGGTGCTCGCGGATCAACCCGGCCGTGATCACGTCGAACTCTTCGAGCGCGACGACGCGCTCGACCTTGTGCCGCCGCGCAACTTGCGTGACGGCGTAGATGAAGTGATCGGGCGAGGCGTCGTTCGGCAGCGTGATGAACTCGTCAATCGAGTCGTGCGGCCATCCTTCGGTGCGCCACTTCTCTTTCGTGACGAGGACGACGCGGCAGTTCTGCCGTCGGCACTCGCGCAGGAACTCGCCGCCTTTGAAATAACTGGCGAGGCAGACGATGGTGCGGGGAGATGTTTCGGTCACGGGCGTTCTCTCGTTTATGCGTCGGCGCGGATCTGAGGCGTCGGAAGCCGACAGTATATAACGGGCGCGGCGCGAGAAACACCGACGGCGGCGACTCGTTAAAAAACGACGGCGGCGACTCAAGTTTTAAAGAGTCGCCGCCGTCGTTCGTCGTGCCGGATGGGTTTTAGTAGATGTTGAAGTTGTACTCGATGACGACCCACTGCGAAACTTTGCGGCCGTCCTTCTCTGCGGGCGTGAACCCGATCTTGCGCGCGGCCTCAATCGCCTTTTCCGTCAACCCGTCGGGCAGTTTGGTGACCGGCGTGATGCTCGTCACTTGACCCGTGGCGGAGAGCACGAGGCGCAGGCGCACCGTGCCGGTCACTTGATTCCTGCGCGCCTCTTCCGTATAGAGCGGTTCGGGCTTGGCCGTGATCTGTGCTTTGCGCGTCACTTCATCGACGCGAAAGGTGCGGCTGTAGTCCGTGCCGCCGCCCGCGCCGCCGGGGCCGCCGCCGCCGTGTTTCGGCAGGCCGCCGCCCGTGTTGTAGCCCTCGCCGGGGCCGTAGCCCGTGCCGTTGCCTGTGCCGACGCCGCCGCCCGTGCCCTCGCCGATGCCGTTGCCGCTCCCCGAACCGGAAGAGAGTTCGGTCGCTTTAGACTTCGGGTCGCCGTAGTTGATCGCGCGCGGGTCAGTGGGGAACAGCACGGGGTCGGCGCGGATGGTCGCGGCCGTCGGGAGCGAAGGGTTCTGGATGGCGGGCGGCTTCGGGTCGGGCGCGAGCACTTGCGGGTCGAGCGTTGCCTGCGGCAGTTTGCCGTGGACGGCCGGTTTGTCTTCGAGGCGACCGCCGCCACCGCCGCCGCCCGGCTTCTCCTGCTGCGGCTTCGCCCCGCCGCCCGCGCCCTTCGCCATCCCCGCCGCGCCTTCGTCCGGCTTCGGCTGCACCTTCGGAATCTCCGTCACGCTGCCGAGATAGATCAAATCTTCGCGCAGTCGTTCGGCCAACAAGCCGCTGCGCGTCGCTTGAAAATTATTGAGCGCGGCGACCGCGCCGACGAGCGTGAGGACGACGACGAAGGCGGCGACGACGCCGTAAGCCGTGTTCTCCTGACGGAGCGCGCGCCACGTCATCGCGGCATAGGCCGCGCCCATGCGCCGCGCGAAGCCGAACGGGTCGCGGCGAAATTCGGCGCGCGTGAGTTCGGCGTCGTGCGCCGTTTCGCGCACTTCGGCGAGCAGGCGCGACAAGAGTCCGCGCTCCTCCAAAATCGTGAGCCGGTAGTCGGCGTGCGCGCCCGTCGCGGGCAACAGGGCGTACTGCGGCGCGAGCGCGTCGCCGGGGCGTTGGAAATTCATTTCATTCTCCTTCAACAGTTCGCGATACGAATTAAGGACGCGCGCGTCGAGCGACGCGGGCACGACTTGGGGAGACTGCCAACCGTCAAGCAACGCTTTCAAATCACCGTCCAACGCCGACGCGTGCGGAGACTCGCACGCCGACGACGCATCGTGCGGATCGAGTTCGACGCGTGAGCGTCCGGGCGCGCGCCGGGCATCTTGATTCGACTTCTTCTCGCTCATCTCTACTTCTCCGACGCCCCGATCAACTCCGTGTCACCCGCGAGATGCGGGGCGAGCGCGCGTCGCAATGATGCGCGTGCGCGCGACAGGCGCGACTTCACCGTGTTCACTTCCGCGCCGACCACGACGGCGATCTCCTGCAAGCTCAAATTTTCAAACTCGAACAAAAGCAACACCTCGCGTTGCAACGCCGGGAGACTACTCACCGCCGCGCGCACCGCCGCCGACAGTTCCGCTTCGAGCATCCGGCTCAAGGGCTGCTCGGCGACGGGCGCGCTCTGTTCGTCCGCCGCTTCGTCAATCAACGTCTCGCGCGCCGCGCGCCGAAACTGTTTCAAAGAGAGGTTGCGCACGGCGGCGAAGAGATAGGTGCGGAGCGACGCGCCGCGCGACGGGTCGAAGCGTTCCGGGTGGCGGAAGAGACTCAGGAAACAATCGTGCGTCACGTCTTCGGCGGCCGACGCGTCGCCGAGCAGGCGGCAGGCGAAGCGGTACATCGCCACGCGATGGCGCGTGTAGATCGAGAGGAACGCGTCCTCGTCGCCCGCACGTGCGCGTGCGAGTAGAGATTCGTCTGTGTCGGTGTCAGGCAAAACCTGAGGTGCTCGTTTCCGTCGAGAACTTCTCGGCCGTCTGTTGTTACCGCGAGCGGCGCGAAAGGATCGGGGCGTCGCGAAATTATTTTTTGCGCGCGCGATGTCTCAGTTCTTAAACTTACTCATTGGCCGGACGGCCGAACTGTGTGCTGCCGCTTTGTTGCTCGCCCGCTCGCGCGCGGTTGCTTGAAGGTGCGCTGCGAAAATTTCGTCCCACCAAAAATATTATTTTGGATCAAGGCAACAACCATTGTGCGAGAGGCGCGCATCACAGCCGCACAATTTGGAGGTGTCCCATGCGCCGTAGATGGCTCTCCCTTCTACCCTGTCTACAGGTGTGTCTCTGCGCCCTCGCAGTCGCAACACTTGTCAACGCCGTAACCCAAACCTTCGCGCTTCGCGTCAACGAGGCGACGACGAGAATCTCGCTCGTCGAAGGTCAAGGCAAAGTCTCTCTCGCCGTCGAGAACGACACCGGACGCAATGCGCCCGCGCGCGTCACACTCGAACTGCTCGACCCGCACGACAAAGTGGTCGCGGGCACGCGGCGGCGCGAGACGCTGAAGCCCGGCGCGAACGTCGTCGCGGCCTTCTTGCAAGTTTCTAACCTCACGCGCCCCGGCGCGGATGTCAGCCCGCTCCTCTGGTATCGGCTGCGCTACGAGATCGCGCCCGCCGTTGCTTCGCCCGACACACCGGCGGCGACGCCCGTCACCGGCATCATCTCGCTCTCCGAGATCACGCCCGATCTTTTCGAGTTGCGCGTGGCGGCGGCGAGCAAGGCTAACGCGGGACAGCTTTACCGCGTGCGCGTGCGCGCCACGCACCCGCTCTCGTTGCGCCCGGTGCGCGGCGTCGAGATCGCGGCCGAAGTCGTCTTCGATGAAGATGACGAAGACGAAAGCGATGACGACGAAGAAAGCCGCACGTTGAAGTTGACAGGCACGACGGACAAGGACGGCTACGCCACGCTCGACTTCAAATTCCCTGAGCGCATCAAGACGGACGAGGGCGAGATCAAAGTGACGGGGCGGCGCGGCGATGTCGTCCAGACCGCCTCAGACGACATCAGTCTCAACCAGACGACGCGCATCCTCTTGACGAGCGACAAGCCGCTTTACCAGCCCGGCCAGACGCTCCACCTGCGCGCGCTCCTCTTGAACCACGCGACCCGCCGCGCCCTCGCCGACGCCGCGGCCACGCTCAAGATCGAAGACCCCGAAGGCACGACCGTCTTCACCGCGCCGCTCAAGACCTCGCGCTTCGGCGTCGCCAGTTGCGACTGGCCGATCCCCGACAACACGCGGCTCGGCGACTACAACGTCAGGGTTCAGTCGGACGAAAGCGACTCGGATGACGAGAGCACAACTTACCTGCGCGTCAAGATCAGTCGCTACGAGTTGCCGAACTTCTCTGTGAGCGCGACGCCGGATCGCGGCTACTACCTGCCGGGCGAGAGCGCGCAAATCGAAGTGCGCGGCGATTACCTGTTCGGCCAGCCGCTCAAGCGCGGGCGCGTGCGCGTCGTGCGCGAGACGGAGCGCGCATGGAATTACCGCGAGCAGAAATACGACATCGAGGAGGGCGACAAGTACGAGGGCGAGTTGGGGGCGGACGGGAGTTTCCGCGTGCGCGTCAACTTCTCGCAGGAGTTCGCGAAACTAGCGAGCAATACGTGGCAACGCTTCGACGATCTCAACTACGCCGCCTACGTCACAGACCCCACCACCAACCGCACCGAGCAGCGACGCTTCCGCGTGCGCCTGACGCGCGAGCCGATTCACATCTACGTCACGCAGGGCAACTATCGTCAGGCCGAGGGGCTGCCGCTCGCCTTCTACGTCTCCACCTCTTACGCCGACGGCACGCCCGCCTCGTGCGAGTTGAAACTCACGCGCACGTCAACGGACAAGGAGGGCGTGCGCGTGCCCGCCTTGGTCAAGACGAACGCCTACGGCGTCGCCAAAGTCGTCGGCTCGGAGATAACGGAAGACGACGATAGTTACGTTTACATCAACCTCGAAGCGCGCGACCGAGAGGGGCGCACGGGCAAGCACGTCGAAAGTTTCTGGCGCGTGACGCAGCCCGTCGTGCGCGTCGAGACGGACAAGACGATCTACCGCGCGGGCGAAGGCATCACGGCGCGCGTCAGTTCCAACCGCAAGGACTTGAAGATTCTGCTGGACGTGGTGAGCAACAACCGCGTCGTGGCGACACAGAGCGCGCGGCTGCGCGGCGGGAGCGCGGTCGTCGAAGTGCCTTACCGGCCGGAGTTTCAAAACCGCATCACGCTCGCCGCCTACTCGACCGAATTTCCCGAAGACGAGTATGACGACTACGGGCGCGGCTCGCGCGCCGTCGTCTACCCGCGCAACCGCGAGTTGAAGTTCGACGTGCGGATGAGTCAGGCGAGTTACCAGCCGGGCGAAGAGGCGTCGGCGGGCGTGCGCGTGCGCAACGCCTCGGGGCGCAGCGTGGAGAGCGCGCTCGGCGTGGTCGTCTTCGACAAGGCCGTCGAGGAGCGCGCGCGCACCGATGATGAGTCCTCGCGCGGCTTCGGCTTTGCCAACTCCTTCCACGGCCTCTGGTACGGCGAGGGCGACATCGCCGGCGTCACACACCGCGACGTCGAGCGGCTCGACATGTCGCGCGCGATTCCCGATGGGTTCGAGACCGTCG
>JAUZFQ010000052.1 GCA_030838445.1 Pyrinomonadaceae bacterium
GATCATGCGCCGCTACCTGCACGTCCCGCAAATCTCGGCGGTGATGGGGCCGTGCGTCGCGGGCGGCGCGTACCTGCCCGCTCTCTCCGACATCATCGTGATGGTCGAGGGCACTTCGTTCATGGGACTCGGCGGCGCGAACCTCGTCAAAGGCGCGACCGGGCAGACGATAGACAACGAGACGCTCGGCGGCGCGCGCACGCACAACGAGATTTCCGGCGTCGCACATTACCGCGTCGCCAACGACGAAGAGTGCGTCGCGAAGATCAGGGAGTTCGTCTCCGAACTTCCCGCCAGCGAACGGACGCGCGCGCTGTCCGTCGCGCAGAGCGCGGAGGCACAGCGCGCGGCGGAAGAACTCTACGAACTCATCCCCGAAGATCACCGGCAGCCTTACGACGCGCGCGCCGTGCTTCAGTGCGTCATTGACGCGGGGCACTGGGACGAGTTTCAGGCCGACTACGCGCGCGAGATGATCACGGGACACGCGCGCATCCGCGGCATACAGGTCGGCATCATCGCCAACAGTCGCGGCATGTTTCGCCCACCTGCTGCTGCCGGGGGCGGCGGCCAGCCGAAGTTCGGCGGCATCATCTACACGGAGTCGGCCGAGAAGGTCGCCTACTTCATAGACGTGTGCAATCGCCACCGCACGCCGCTCGTCTTCATACAAGACGTGTCGGGCTTCATGGTCGGCGCGGAGGCTGAACATTCCGGCATCATCCGCGCGGGCGCGCGCTTCGTCGAGGCGATGGCGACGGCGAGCGTGCCGAAGATCGTCTTGACCATCAACCACGCGTCGGGCGCGGGCTACTACGCGATGGCGGGGCAGGGCTTCGACCCCGACTTCATTTTCAGTTGGCCGACCGGGCGCATGGGCGTGATGGAAGGCGACTCGGCGGTGGGCGCGCTGTTCGGCACGCAACTCGACAAGTTGAAGCGCGAGGGCGCAGAGCCGGACGAGGCTCTGAAAGCGGAGATGGCGCGCGTGCGCGAAGACTACGACCGGCAGTTGGATGCCAAGCACGCGGCGGCACGCGGCTTCGTTGACGCCATCGTCACGCCGGAGCAGACGCGCGACGCGCTGGAACTAGCCTTACGCGTGAGCGCGAACTACGACGGGGCGCACCTCGGCCATTTCGTCCTGCCGCCGACGCTGGCCTGAGCGCGAGAGTTCCGCGCGGTCGTGCCGCGGCGCACGATTTTTCGTGCAACAGTTTTCATCTTGTGAGAAACTACGGGCAAAGTTAGCAGCTTAAACGGAACAGTCTTTCATCCCCTCGCGCGCGAATGAGCGGGAGGGTGGCACGAAGGCGACTTGTGCGACGCCCCGGAACGCGCGTCATGCGCCAGCGACCGGCGCTAACGACGCGTGCGGCGTCGGCGGGCAAACTCTCAGGCGGCGCATGTCCGAGCGTCGGCCGGGGGCGGGAATTAAGTGGAGCACTTGGGGCGACTCCGGTCGCACTGGCGTCTTTCGGGAAACGCTTAACCGTCGGCCTATAGCGAGGTGCGACGCGATAATCCAACGGAGGGTGAGATCAACATGAAGAGAAACATCACAGGCAAAATGGTCTGTCTCTTAGTCCTGTTCGTGGCGGCTGTGTTCATCGGCGCGGATTTGCCCGCGGCGGCGCAGAACACCAACAGCAGCACGACGGGCGACTCGATGATGCAGAGCAACAGCAACGCGAACACGGGCATGGCTCGTCGCGGTCGTCGCCGCGCGCGTCGTCGCGCACGCCGTCGCGCGCGCCGCAACGCCGCCACGCCGACCGTCGAGATGCCCGCCGACGCGAACGCGAACACGGCGACCGACGCACCGGCCGCGCCGGACACGAGCGCGAACATGGCGGGTGGCGAGCAGAGCGGCAGCATGCCCGGCATGGGCACGTTCGGCGACGTGGCCGACTTGTCCGGCACGTACACCGGCACGGTCAGTTACCCTGAGGGCGGCATGGAAGGCGAGGCGACGTTGACGCTTACGTCCAACACGTTCACGATCACGGCGGGTTCGGCCACGGCGAGCGGCACGCTCAGCGCGCGCAGTTGGCCGGGCTACACCGCGCTCTCGATGCGCTTCGGCGACACGCTGCCCGCCACCATCGTCTCGACGCGCGCGTGGCACAAGGGGCGCACCCTGCGCATCCAGAGCGTGTCCGGCGAGAAGCGTTCGTTCAAGTTCAACGGGCGTTCGCAGTAGTAGTTGTCGTCGCGGCGGCGGAGTCGGCGTCAACGTCGGCCGCGCCGCGTAGTCAAACTCCGGCGCAGAGTGAAAAGGTAAAAGGCAAAAGGCGAGAACTGCTTCTTGCTTTCACTTTTACCTTTTTACTTTGCGCCGAAAGTGAGTTTCAAGCTTCAGGTTGCAGGTTTCAAGTTAAAGAACGAAGAACCTCAGTCCTGAAACCTGAAACTTGAAACCTGAAACTTTTTTGGATCAAAGATGAAAGAGAAGATTCGCATCGCGAGCGGGCAGGGCTTTTGGGGCGACATGCTCGACGCGCCCGTGCGGCAGGTCAAGGGCGGGCAGATAGATTATTTGATGCTCGACTATCTGGCCGAGGTCACGATGTCCATCATGCAGAAGCAGCGCGCGCGCGACCCACGCGCCGGTTACGCGCGCGACTTCGTGCCGCTCATGCGCGAGATACTGCCCGACTGCGTGGAGCGCAACATTCGCGTGACGGCCAACGCCGGGGGCGTGAATCCCTCCGGGTGCGCCGAGGCCGTCCGTGACGTGGCGCGCGAACTCGGACTCGGCGGTCGCGTGCGTATCGGCACGGTGACGGGCGACGACATCATGGGACGGCTCGACGAGTTTCTTGCGCGCGGCATCGAACTGCGCAACATGGACACAGGCGAGCCGCTCTCGAAAGTGCGCGACGCGATCCAGAGCGCGAACGTCTACCTCGGCGCGTGGCCGATGGTCGAGGCTTTGCAGGGCGGCGCGCAGGTCGTCATCACCGGGCGCGCGACCGACACGGGGCTGACGCTCGCCCCGCTCATTAACGAGTTCGGCTGGCGCGAAGACGACTGGGACAAACTCTCGGCCGGGACAATCGCGGGGCACATCATCGAATGCGGCGCGCAGGCGTCGGGCGGCAACTGCCAGTACGATTGGCAGTCAATTCCTGATCTGGCTAACGTCGGCTTCCCCATCGTCGAGGCCGCGCCCGACGGCACGTTCGTCGTCACGAAGCACGAAGGGACTGGCGGCATCGTCTCGATCCCTTCCGTCAAGGAACAACTCGTCTACGAGATGGGCGACCCGCACGAGTACATCACGCCGGATTGCGTTGCCGACTTCGCCTCGATCCAACTCGAAGACGTGGGGACGAATCGCGTGCGCGTCCACGGCATCAAGGGACATCCGGCGACGGAGTTTTTGAAAGTCTCGATTAGTTACTCGGCGGGCTACAAGGCCGTCGGCACGCTCGTCTATTCGTGGCCTGACGCATACGCGAAAGCGCGAGCGGCCGACGCGATCCTGCGCGCGCGGCTCGAACGCCTCGGCCTGCACTTCGATCAAATTTTGACTGAGTACGTCGGCGCGAACGCGACGCACGGGCGACTCGCGGGAGAGCCTTCGCCCGACCTGCCCGAAGTTCAGTTGCGCGTCGGCGTGCGCGGCGCGGATCGCTCGGCGGTCGAACGCTTCACGAAAGAGATCGCGCCGCTCATCCTGACGGGGCCGCCGGGCGTGACGGGCTTCGCCGGTGGACGGCCGAAGGTCGAAGAGATCGTCGCCTACTGGCCTGCGCTGATTCCGAAGACGGAGATCAACGCCCGCGTCGAGGTGACGGAAGCATGAGCGGGGACGCGGAAGAGTTGAACGGCGGCGACGCCGCTGCGGCGCGCGATCTTTCCGCGAACCACGACGCGCACGATCTTTCGTGGCAGCGTCGTAGTTCCGAGATCATCGCCGACTGCCGCGTCTTCCGAGTGCGGCGCGACGTGAGCGTCAGCCCGCACCGTGGCAGCGAGCACAGCTTCTTCGTCCTCGAATCGAGCGACTGGATCAACATCATCCCGCTGACGGCGAACGAAGAGGTGGTGATGATCGAACAATACCGGCACGGCTCGGAAGAGGTGACGCTCGAAATTCCCGGCGGGATGGTGGACGCGGGCGAGTCGCCGCGCGACGCCGCCGCGCGCGAGATGCTCGAAGAGACGGGCTATGCCGCCACGGGCGAAGTCGTCTCTTTAGGCAAAGTCAGACCCAACCCGGCGATTCACAACAACTGGATACACACGTTCGTCGCGCGCGACGTGAGCTTGCGGCAGAAGCCCGTGATCGAAAGCACGGAGCACACCGTCGTCAGGCTCGTCCCGCTCGCGGACATTCCGCGGCTCATCGGTGACGGCATGATCAACCACGCGCTCGTCGTGGTCGGCTTCCACTGGCTCGCGTTACACCAAGCGGGACTCGCGCCCGCCGTTTAAGTTATGAAAATTCAACTGCTCAAACTCGCGCACGCGCGCTCAGGCGACAAAGGCGACACGGCCAACGTCGGCCTCATTGCGCTGCGCGAAGACTACTACCCGTTGCTCGTCCGCGAAGTGACCGCGGCGCGCGTCAGAGAACATTTCGAGGGCATCTGCCGGGGCGAGGTGGAACGCTTCGAGCTGGCGAACCTCGGCGCGCTCAACTTCCTGTTGCACGAATCGCTCGGCGGCGGCGGCACGCTCTCGCTGATGACCGACGCGCAGGGCAAGACTTTCTCCACCGCCCTCCTACGCATGTTCATCGAAGTGCCCGACGAAGAAGCCCGCTCGCTCGGATTGGATGAGTAATAAGTGATGAGTGATGAGTAATGAGCGAGAGGGGATGAGTTAAAGACAAGTGTCTTTAACCCATCCCCCTCATCTTGTTTAGTAACCCTGCCGCCCGCCGTCTCTATTTCATCGTTCGCGCCACAAAGAGATCGGGAAACTGCTTGCGCAAATTTTCCACCTTCGGGAGATCGTGCGCCTTGATGTAGGGCTGTTCGGGGTGATGCGTGGCGTAATCCTGATGGTATGCCTCGGCCTCATAAAAGGCTTTGAGTGCTGCGACCTGCGTGACGAGCGGCCGCCCGAAAATTTTCGCCCCGTTCAGTTGGTTGACGTAGCTTTCGGCGATGCGCTTTTGTTCCGCGTCGGCGTAGAAGATGGCGGAACGGTACTGCGTGCCGGTGTCCGGCCCTTGCCGGTTCAGTTGCGTCGGGTCGTGCGCGACGGAAAAGAAAATCTTGAGCAGCCGCCCGTAAGTGATCTGCGACGGATCGTAAGTGATGCGGACTGACTCGGCGTGCCCGGTCTCGCCCGCGCTGATCACTTCATAAGAGGCCGTCCTGGCCGTCCCGCCCGAATAGCCTGAGACGACGTTGGTCACTCCCTTGACGTGCTCGAAGACGGCCTCGACGCCCCAGAAGCAGCCGCCCGCGAGGACGGCCGTGCGCGCGCCCTGCGACTTCGCGAGCGGCGCGTCAATAGCCGGGTCGGGAAGGTTCGTGACGGACTCGTCGGCGGCCGTCGCGGCGTTGCAGGCGAGCGACGCGCAGAGTAAAAAGACGCCCAGCATGCGTGAAAAATAACGTGACATATAATTCAACCTTTCAATCAAACCACGCGAGCTAGCCGCGCGCCTGTAAACGAAATTACGCGCACGGTGGGCGCGTCTGCCTCCGCGCGTGGGCGTGACGGGTCGGCGCGGGCATAAACTTTAACATGGCTTCCACCCTACCGGCTGATTAACGTCGGCACGCGCCGATACTCTATACTTAACGCTCTTGAAACTATGAGCCGCGAACCCGACACCAACGTCCCCGGCGTGCGCCACGACTACGCGCAGGTGGGCGAGGTGCGCCTTCATTACGCGGAGTGCGGGCGGCGGGGCGAGCGTCTGGTGCTGTTGCTGCACGGCTTTCCCGAATGCTGGTATTCGTGGCGGCATCAGTTGACCGCGCTCGGCGAACGCTTCCACGTCGTAGCGCCCGACCTGCGCGGCTACAACCTGAGCGACAAGCCCGCGCGCGTGGAAGACTACCGGACGGAGAAGTTGGTCGGCGATGTCGTCGGACTCATGGATCACTTCGGCGCGCGCGACGCGGCCGTGGTCGGGCACGACTGGGGCGCGGCGGTGGCGTGGGCGACGGCCGCGCGACGCCCCGAACGCGTGTGGAAAGTCGCCTCGCTGCAAGTGCCGCCGCTGCCCGTCTGGTTCGCCAACATGACCGTCAAGCAAGCCTTGAGCAGTTGGTACATGCTCTTCTTCCAACTTCCGTTTCTACCCGAATGGCAGATCAGCGCGAATGACTTCGCCGGACTCGAACGCATGTTCAAGAAGACCTCGCGCCCCGGCACGTTCACCGACACAGACCTCGCCGTCTACAAAAACGCGCTCCGGCAGAAAAGCGAACGAACGAACACGACCGCGCTCACCGCCGCACTCAACTACTACCGCGCCAACGTCTTCGCAAATCTCTCGCGTTCGCTCGGCGCGGCGAAGTCCGGCGGCGCGCGCATCCGCGTCCCCACCCTCTTCATCTACGGCGAGCGCGATTTCGCCATCCGGCCGGAGAGCGTGCGCGACGTGGGCAAGCACGTTGACGCGCCCTACCGCGAACTACGACTCGCACACAGCAACCACTGGGTACAGCAGGAGTCGCCCGCCGAAGTGAACGCCGCGCTGCTCAGTTTCCTCGAATCGTAAAAGCACCCGGTCATTCTCACTCGTGGCTCGCTTCCGAGCGGCCGGAGAAAGTATGATTGCAACGCCGCCAGCCGACTGAAAAGAAGATGAACGAGCAATCACAACTGATCTACACGACGGAGGGCGCGGTCGCGCTCCTGACGCTCAACCGTCCTGAGAAGCGCAACGCGCTGAACGACGCGCTCATCGCCGGACTGAAAGACGCGCTCCGTCGCGCCGACGCGAGCGACGCCGTGCGCGTCGTCGTCATCACGGGCGCGGGTGCGGACTTCTGTTCCGGCGCAGACCTCTCCGCGCTGCAAAAAATTTCCGAAAGCTCGATCACGGAGAACCTCGAAGACGCCGGGTCGCTCGCGGAATTGTTCGCGTTGATTCGTAGAGTGCGCGTGCCCGTCGTGGCCGCCGTGCGCGGCCGCGCGCTGGCGGGCGGGTGCGGTCTGGCGACGGCCTGCGACCTCGTCGTCGCCACGCGTTCGGCGCGCTTCGGCTACCCGGAAGTGAAGATCGGTTTCGTGCCCGCGATGGTGATGGCGATTTTGCGCCGCAACGTCTCGGAGAAGCGCGCCTTTGAACTCATCACGCGCGGCGCGGAGATCGGCGCGGAAGAGGCGGCCGCCTACGGTCTCGTCAACCACGTTTTCGACGACGAGAGTTTTGAGACGGAAGTCGAAAAGTACGTCGCCGGGTTCGAGCGCGTGAGCCGTTCCGCCGTGATGCTCACCAAGCGGCTGCTCTATCACATGGACGGCATGACGTTCGACGCCGCGCTCCAATCCGGCGCAGACCTCAACGCCATCGCACGCATGACCGAAGACTGCCGGCAGGGCATCGCGCGCTTCCTCAAAAAGTAACTTCACGCGAAAGTAAATATCCAGCGTTCCAAACGCGCTTAAGGCCAGCGCAGCAGGTAGTCGCGCAAGCTCTCGAACATGCTCTCGAAGGAGTCGGCGCAAAAGAGCACCGGCTGGTAGTCGGTGGTGTCGAACTCTTGCCGCGCCGCCGCCTCCAAGTCCAGCGGGCGCAATTCCGCGCGCCGCATCGCCTCCAACTCTCCCGCCGAAGAGACCAGCCCCGCGCCGTAGGCTTTGACCGCGCCCGCCTCGCGCACGACGCCAAACTCGATGGTGAACCAGTAGACGCGCGCGAGGCGTTCCAGAGCCTCGTCCGTGGTCGTGCGGCGGACGGCTTCGCCGACGAGCCGGTTGAGTTCGGCGATACGGTCGCTGGCGAGCAGGACGGCGTGGCCGAGCAGTTCGTGAACCACGTCCGGTTCGGGCGTGTAGAGCGGCGTCGAGTGGTGGCGGATGTATTGAGTTGACAGGAACACGCCGTTTGCCAGCGACTCCAAAAAGACGCGCGGCGCGACCAGACCGCCGACGGGTTCGAGCCGGAAGCCGCTGAACGCGCGCACCTTTTCCGAGACCTCGCGCAACTGCGGGATGCGCTCGCGCGCGAGATCGATCTGCCGCACGCACGTCAAGTATTCGGCGCAGGCGTGGCTCTGATGTCGCGGCGCGAGCGCGTCGCGGACGGTGCGCCAGAGTTGGTGCTCCTCTTCCGTGTAAGGCGCGTCGGGGACAGGCGCGCCCGGTTCGTAACGCAGGGCAATCTCTGCGATCTCGTCGCGCCGCGCGCGGTATGCGCGGTCGCGAAAGCCGGGGTGGTCGGGGTCGAGTTCGACGAGCGCGCGCCGTCCGTTCGAGCGAGTAGGACACGCTGCGTCGCCGTGCGTCGTGATGTCGGGAAGGGTAGTGGTTGATAACTGCCTCTGCTGTTCCTGTAACATGATTGAAACTCCGTCGCCGTTTGAGCTTGAAGGTGGAATAAAAAAAGAACCGGCCACTTGTCCTCCCGCATCGGAAGGAAAGTGGCCGGTTCAAGAAATCCGTCTTAGGTGTGCGCTACATGACGAGAGCGCGCCGACAGTCCTTCGCCGTCCCATCCCTCCGTGCGGAGAGCGAGCCGTAATAGTAGCCGTAGCGATAGGAACTGTTCGGTTGCGTCAACATCGTCTTGATATGCGCCGGAAACTTTGCGGGGCGCGAAATCTAAAATAAGCGCGCGGCTCGGTTGGTGTCAAGTTGCATCTTCAAGCGTGATGCGCCCCGCGGAGACGACGTCTAACGCGCGCCGTCTCCGCAGAGCGACAGCGCGAGTTCGTAAGCAACTTCAATCACGGGCGCGCCGATGCGATTCACTAAGCCGATCTCGTGTGCCTCTCCGGCCGTCACGCGTCGCGCCGACGCGAACATTTCGAGCGCGCGCGCCTGTCCGATGAGACGCGGGAGTCTCTGCGTGCCGCCCCAGCCGGTGATGATGCCGAGACGCGCGCCGGGGTGTGCGAAGACGGCGGAGGGCGTGGCGCAGCGTAAGTCGCAGGCGAGCGCGAGGTCGAGACCGCCGCCCATGCAGTAGCCGTTGACGGCGGCGACGGTCAGTTGCGGCGCATCAGCGATTCTTTGCATGAGACGCTGGCCGAGACGCGCGAACTCAATCGCCGTCTTGGGCGTGAGCGCGCTGAGTTCCCGTATATCAGCGCCGGAGGCGAAGGCGTCGCCCGTGCCCGTGAAGATGATCGCGGAGATGTCCGTGCGAGCGGAGAGGGCTGAGACGAGCCGGTCTAATTCTTCGAGCGTGGCGACGGAGAGCGGGTTGCGTTCGGCGGGACGGTTGAGATGGATGACGACGACCGGCTCGCGCGTCTCGACGACCACCGCGGCGGGGCGCGTCTCGACTAATTGCTCGTCGTCCGGCATCCGTGAGTTTGTCAGGAGAGGATCATACGCGCGGGCGCACGTTATCGCGCAGGTAAGTCACGATGTCTTCGGTAGACGTGCCGGGCAGGAACACTTCGGCCACGCCCATCTCCTTCAAGCGAGGCACGTCCTCTTTCGGCACGATGCCGCCGACGAGCACGAGACAATCATCCATCCCGCGCTCCTGCAAAAGCTGCACGATGCGCGGGCAGAGCGTGTTGTGCGCGCCGCTCAGGATTGACACGCCCACCGCGTCAACGTCCTCTTGCAACGCGGCGGCGGCGATCATCTCCGGCGTCTGCCGGAGACCCGTGTAGATCACTTCCATCCCCGCGTCGCGCAGCGCGCGAGCAATGATTTTCGCCCCGCGGTCATGGCCGTCGAGTCCGGGCTTAGCAACAAGTACGCGAATTTTTCTTTCAGTCATAAGAACAGTGACAAGTGACAAGTGACGAGTGACGAGTGACGAGATAAAGACAAGTTCTGTTTTTAACTTGTCACTCGTCACTTGTCACTCGTCACTGCTTTTAAAATGCAGGCTCTTCGTAGAGACCGTAAACGTCGCGCAGAGCGTCGCACACTTCGCCGAGCGTGGCGTAGGCGCGGACAGCTTCGATGGTGGCGGGCATCGTGTTGTCGCCGGACTGTGCCGCGCGTTTCAGCTTTTCGAGTGCGTTCGCCACCGCGCCATCGTCGCGGCGCGCGCGCGCTTCTTCGAGTCGCGCGATCTGGTGGCCGCGCACTGACTCGTCAATGACGAGAATGTCTATCTTCGACTGCTCGTTCTCGATCTGGTACTTGTTGACGCCGACGATAGTCTGCTCGCCGCGCTCGACGGCCTTCTGGTATTGATAGGCCGACTCCTGAATCTCACGCTGCGGGAAGCCTTTCTCGACCGCCGACACCATCCCGCCCATCGCGTCTATCTTGGCGAAGTAGTCGAGCGCGCCGTCCTCCATCTTCTTCGTCAGCGATTCAAGGAAGTAAGAGCCGCCGAGCGGGTCAACTGTGTTCACGACGCCGGTCTCCTCGGCGATGATCTGTTGCGTGCGCAGGGCGATGAGCGCGGCCTGATCGGTCGGGAGCGCGAGGGCTTCGTCGTAGGCGTCCGTGTGGAGACTCTGCGTGCCGCCGAGCACCCCGGCCAGCGCTTGAATGGCGACGCGGACGATGTTGTTCAAAGGCTGCTGCACGGTGAGCGAGACGCCCGCGGTCTGCGTGTGGAAACGCAACTGGAGCGTGCGCGGGTCTTTCGCGTTGAAGCGTTCGCGCATGGTGCGCGACCAGATGCGGCGCGCGGCGCGATACTTCGCGATCTCCTCGAAGAAGTCGTTATGCGCGTTGAAGAAAAATGAGATGCGCGGGACGAACTCGTCCACGTCGAGTCCGGCATCAACGCCCCACTGGACGTACTCGATGCCGTCGCGCAGGGTGAAAGCGAGTTCCTGCATGGCGGTCGAACCGGCCTCGCGGATGTGATAGCCGCTGACGGAAATCGGGTTGTACTTCGGCACGTGGCGCGTGCAGAACTCGAAGGTGTCAACGACGAGTTTCATCGCCGGGCGGATCGGATAAATCCACTCCTTCTGCGCGATGTACTCTTTGAGAATGTCGTTTTGCAGCGTGCCCGAAATCTTGCGCCAGTCCGCGCCCTGCTTCTCAGCGACGACCAGATACATCGCCAGCAAGACGGATGCGGGCGCGTTGATCGTCTGCGACACGGTGACGCCTTCGAGCGGTATGCCGTCGAACAAAGTCTCCATGTCGGCAAGCGACGAGACGGCGACGCCGCACTTGCCGACTTCGCCTTCGGAGAGCATCGCGTCGGCGTCGTAGCCCATCAGCGTCGGCAGATCGTAAGCGACGGAGAGGCCGGTCTGTCCCTGCGCCATCAGATATTTGAAGCGCGCGTTGGTCTCTTCGGGCGTGCCGAACCCGGCGAACTGTCGCATCGTCCAGAGCTTGCCGCGATAGCCGGTCGGGTGGATGCCGCGCGTGTATGGGAACTCGCCGGGGAACGCGGTGTCTTCGTCGAAGTCAATGTCGTGCACGTCTGCGGGCGTATAAAGTCGTTCCACCGCATCGAGCGAAACGGTCTCGAAACGCTGCTTGCGTTCGGGACGCTTCTGCAACACGGGCGCGAGCGTCTCCTCTTCCCAACGCTCTGCTGCGGCCTGTTCCGGCGATGTGATTTCTTTGACTTCAGACATGATTTTACTTGTCTCTCCCGCGCAAGACGCTTGCGGTTTCGCTGTCAATAAAATTTATAACGAGATAAATAGAGTTTGATATTAGTTGACCACTGCGGGGGTGTCAACCGCATGTTCCGGCGGCAAAATGAAGGAGATTCCTAAGATGAAGTAGCGCGGCTGTTCGATTTAATCGAGCAGCCGCGCGGGGTCTG
This sequence comes from Pyrinomonadaceae bacterium, assembly GCA_030838445.1. Classification (GTDB taxonomy): domain Bacteria; phylum Acidobacteriota; class Blastocatellia; order Pyrinomonadales; family Pyrinomonadaceae; genus JAIVJZ01. The sequence continues at coordinate 11,855 of JAUZFQ010000052.1, forward strand.
GAGGGAACCAACGTTAAGCGGAAACTAAGCGGGCAGCGAGCGGCGGGCGACCGGCAGAACTTGGTATAAGTGCGACACTGTTCACTGCGATAAATGGCATCCGCCCCGATTAATCAACGGGCACGACGAACTCGTTGGCGCGCACCATGTTCAGACGCGCACGCGCGGCGGCCTCGATGGCGCGCGGGTCGTTTTGCAAACGCTGCGCCTCGCGCTTGAGCGAGTCGTTCGTGTTGCTCAGCGCTTGCACCTCGGTTTGCAGTTGCGAAAACTTATACTCCCCGCCGCGCAACTCGGCGTGCGTGCGCATCGTCACGGTGACGCAGAGCGCGAAGGTGGCGAGCATGATCATGGTGAACACTGCCCAAGAGGGAATGAGTCCACCGCGGCGGCGCACTTCCGTGCGCGTGCCGACGAGTTCGCGTGAGATTTCGCGCGCCGGCGCGGCCAGCGTGAGGGGGCGTGCGGCGGGGCGTTGCGCGGAGAGACGCGAGTCAGTCCAATAAGTATTTGCGGCCTTGTTCAAGTAACACCTCCAACTCTTGTTCCGATTCAGATTGCGACCTAGATGCGAACTAGCAACCCCGACCCCGAAGGACGTAGGAGCACCACTCTCTGGGGGCTTCTTTGTGTCCTGTTTATGTCAAAAGCTCAAGATAGTGTGCCGCTAAACTCTGGACACTACAATGGGATGTGCTTTGATCACGTTCAATCCTTTATCGCTCAAATGTTTAGCGACAAAGTGGCGGGAATTTAGCACGCGTGTAATATGCTGTAAAGCTATTTCTTTACAACGGTTTATACGCCTAAGTTCAACGGTTACTTGAAGTAACGGCGCTTAAGCGCTTAAAATGGCGAACGGGCAGCGAACGGAAATCCGCTGCATGGGCAAGGCGCGAAATCTGCTTTATCTTGCAGCTAGATAGAGATTCACGGGAGCTAGCACAGGTGTGGAAAACATTAGTTGATCAATAAACAAACTCGTGATGCGAGGTTTGAAGGCGAGGTGTGAAGAGAGTTTTGTAGCCAACCAGCGCTGTTAAGGAAGAAAATCCCTAATCGCTATCTTTGCAGGTATTTACGGAATAATCCGGTCGAAAAATCAGGTAAAAAAAGCGGGGACTCCGACACAAGACGCGCCGGAGTCCCCGCTATTTCATTGAAACTGAAAGAGTTTGTGTTCGACCGTTCGTTAGACGGTCGTACGGTTGCGGCCAGTGATAAGTCTATAGCCTAAGAGGAGAATGAGCGCTCCTATAATGGCGAACACGATACGCATGATCAGACCTTGATCATCGCCCGCGCCGAACAAGCCACGCGCGATGAAAGTCCCGATGATGCTGCCGACAATTCCGAGCAGGATCGTGACAATCAACCCCCCCGGGTCTTTGCCCGGCATAATTGCCTTCGCCAAAGCCCCGGCTATCAGGCCAACGATAATCGCTCCAATAATATCCATCTCACATCCTCCTGAGTAATCTTGTTGAAATACCGAAACTGCTCGAAAGCAGCCACGAAATCGGCAACTGTACGATTTCAAACTAGGAAATCAGTCGCACCTGACCACTTAGCAAAGCGCACGCCAGAGCGTTTTGCGCATATGTATTCAGTAATTATGGGCGTGGAAGAGTCGTGGAGAACTTTTCGTTCCGTGGTATAAACGTTGCACACTTAAATCGCACAACGCCCCGTGGTGTTTGGAAAAAAATCGTTTCCTAAGAGGAGGAATTCTTTATGGGTCTTTGGGATAAAATGTTTGGCAACGGTGCCAATGAGTCGCAGCAACAGCCGAACGCGCAGCAACGCTTCGATACGCTGAAGCAAAAATATCAGTCAGTTCTGAACACGGCTGACCAACAACAAATTCAATTTCACAACCTGCACGTGCAGGACGATAAACTTTTCATCAAAGGGACTGCGCCTTCGGACGAAGCCAAGGGCAAGTTCTGGGATCAGATCAAACTCGTCAACCCGAATCTGGACGACATCACGGCGGACATCAACGTGGATTCGAGCCGCGCGCAGGCCGCGACGGCGGGCGGCGGCAGCCAGAATTCGCAGACTTACACGGTCAAATCCGGCGACACGCTCTCGAAGATCAGCAAACAATTCTACGGCGACGCCCACGAGTACATGCAGATCTTCTACGCGAATCGCGACAAACTGAACGACCCTGACAAGATTCAGATCGGACAGGAATTGAACATCCCTAACAAGTCCTAGACTGAGTTTCCACCGTCTGAATTAAGACACGAAAGAGGGAGTTGAACGGCTGCAAGCATGCCGTTCGACACCCTCTTTTCGTCGCCCATACTAACCACGCCGCACTTTTTCCCTTGCCGACGGGGGCAATTTTTAATTCTGTTGACACTCGCCGCGTCGGGCGTCTAGACTAAATTTAGTTTGAGTCGAAGCCACCTCATGTGTTCTTCGGCAGGACGAGCCGCTCCCCGTACTTCTCGTCACCAAAACTTGCCCTGACTCCAACAAACTTGGTTTGAGCGCCTCTAATCCTGCGCGCTCGAAGCCGCCGCTCGTCATATTCAGTACAGGGGTTTCATGGTTCTTATGTCCGGCTCAACGCCTTCGTCGGGTTCTGATCGTTCGGAAAACGTCAACGCGCCCGTGTTTCAACTGCCGCTCGCCTCGATGGTGCGCGCGCTGTGCAAGGCCGCGACGACCGGCTCAGACATGCTCTACGATGTCATGCTGAAGCTCGCCCTGATGGTTGACGCGACGGCGCAGACTTACGGCCTCGCCACCTTCGCGCAAAAATCCGGCGAGCGGCCGCACCTCAAGTGGGTCGAGGGACTCGATCAGGACGAGATCGCGGAGGCCGAGTCGCAGGTGGCGGAGACGCTGGCGAGGACGAGCGCCGTCGCCGAGATGAAGGCGGGCGACCGCGCGATCTGTCTCGTGCTGGCCGTGCCGACGGCGCGACGCGAAGGCGTGGCCATCTACGGGCGTTGCGTGCGGCCGCTGTCGGAGCGGCAGGCGAAGGAACTCAAAATCCTCTGCGACGTGGCGCAACTCGCGCACGCGCACGCGCTCCTCAGCGAAGCCGTGCAACCGCAGCCGCAACCTTCCACGCACGCCCCCACCGTCGCGACGGCCACGTTGCCGGGGATGGTCTTCGTCAGCCGCCGCATGTCGGAACTCGCGCGCGCCGTGGAGCGCGTCAAGGATTCCGACTCGACCGTGCTGGTGACGGGAGAATCAGGCACGGGCAAGGAACTCGTCGCGCGCGCGATTCACCGCTTGAGCCGTCGCTCGCAGGCCGCGTTCATTCCGTTCAACTGCACGGCCGCGCCCGCCGAGTTGATCGAGAGCTTGCTGTTCGGCCACCGCAAGGGCGCGTTCACGGGCGCGCACACGGATCACGACGGACTCATCCGCGCGGCCGAAGGCGGCACGCTGTTCCTCGACGAGATCGGCGACCTGCCGCTCGCGTTGCAGCCGAAACTCTTGCGCTTCCTGCAAGAGGGCGAAGTCCACACGCTCGGCGAACGCTCGCCGCGCAAAGTAAACGTCCGCGTCGTGGCGGCGACGCACAAAGACTTGCCGCGCGCCGTCGCGGAAGATCGCTTCCGCGAGGATTTGTATTACCGCGTCGCCGCGCTGACGCTCGAAGTGCCCGCCTTGCGCGAGCGACCCGAAGACATCGCCGCCCTCATCTCTCACTACCTGACGCACTACGCGCGGCGCAACGACCGCGCCGTCGCAGGCATCACGGCCGAAGCGATCCACGCGCTGCAAAATTATTCGTGGCCCGGCAATGTGCGCGAACTCGCCGCCGAGATCGAGCGGCTCGTGCTCTACACGGACGAGGGGACTTCCATCAGCGGCGATCTCATCAGCCCGCGCATCAGCCCGCGCTCGACTGCGCCCGCCGACGCGCCCGGCGCGCCCGCCCACCTCGAAAACATGCTCGACGATTTTGAACGCCGCGTCATCACCGAGACGCTCCGCCTGCACGACTACAACGTCGCGCGCGCCGCCACCGCCCTCGGTCTCGGCTCGCGCCAGACGCTCTACAAAAAACTCAAACGCCTCGCCATCAACGTCGGCGACTTCCTACAGGACGAACAACAACCCGGCCTGCAACTCCGCGCCGAGCGAAATTAAGAAGACTGTCAGTTGTCCGTGGTCAGTTGTCCGTTGTTTGTGGCCGGGCAAGTTGACACCTGAAGACGAACACGCACGACGGTTAGCGAACAACTGACAACTGACCACGGACAACTAACGAATCCCATGTTCCTCGCCTACATCCTCTGTTTCGCCGTCGCGATGCTGATACACGAGTTGGGTCATCTGGTGGCGGCGCGCGCGTGCGGCGTCGGCGCGACGGAGTTGGGACTCGGTTGGGGGCGCAAAGTCTACGGCTTCAAGTGGAGTGGAGTTGAATACAAACTGCACGCGTTGCCGATTGGCGCATACGTCCGTCTCGACATGGCGGGCTTGCAGGAGCGACCGCTCAGCCAGCAAGTGCTGGTGCTCTTGGCGGGCGTGATCGTGAACCTGTGCGCGGCGTCGCTTGCGAGCGGGACGATCTTCGGCGCGATGAACTACCTGCTGGCGGCGACGAACCTGCTGCCGTTTTATCAACAGGACGGGTGGAAGTGCGGCATGGTCTTGGTGCGCGCGTTGATGCAGCGGCGGAGCACGCTCGTCGAGTGGACATTCACCATCGCGGGCGGCGGCGCGAGCCTCGCGTTGTTAATCGCGCTGGTGATGCAGGGTTTTTGAGAGACGGCGCGCGTCGCGAATAAGTTAATGATGAGTTGGCGAAGTGGAGAACGAGGGCGGCGATGAGAGAGTTTGAAAAAGTCGGCGACGCGGTTTGGCCAGTCACTCTCCACGCGGGCGACGGCGCGGGCGCGTGGGTGGCCGTGTTCTCGACGCGTCGGCTGCTGGTGTTCGTCCTCCTCGCCGCCATCTTCACGTTGACGGCGGGGCAGATCACCGACCCGGATTTCTGGTGGCACTTGCGCACCGGTCAACTCATCTTCGAGACGCGCGCCATCCCGCACGCAGACATCTTCTCGTTCACGGCGCAGGGCAGAGAGTGGGTCACGCACGAATGGCTCGCGGAAGTTTTGCTCTACGCGGTCTACAGGTGGACGGGCTGGGGCGGGCTAGTGGTGTCGTTCTCGCTCGTGATGACCGCCGCGCTGTGGATCGCGTACAGGGGCGCGGCGAGGTTTGCGCCGCACCCGTATGTGGCGGGCGCGGCCGTGCTCGTCGGCGCGCTGGCGACCGCGCCGATGTGGGGCGTGCGCCCGCAGATGATCTC
>JAUZFQ010000078.1 GCA_030838445.1 Pyrinomonadaceae bacterium
TTGCGCAGGCCGCCCACATCAAATCCCCGGCCGACTACGAACAATTGCGCGCCGAGGCCGCGGACGCGCCCGAAGAGTTCTGGGCGCGCATGGCCGAAGAGATTCACTGGTTCAAGAAGTGGGACACGGTGTTGAAGTGGGAAGCGCCGCACGCCGAGTGGTTCACGGGCGGCAAAACGAACGTCGCATACAACTGTCTCGACCGGCATCTTGAGACGTGGCGACGCAACAAGGCCGCGATCATCTGGGAGGGCGAACCCGGCGAGCAGCGCACGCTCACCTACCTGCAACTGCACCGCGAAGTGTGCCGCTTCGCCAACGTCTTGAAGCGCATGGGCGTCGTCGCGGGCGACCGCGTGGCGCTCTACCTGCCGCTCGTGCCCGAACTCGCCATCGCCATGCTCGCCTGCGCGCGCATCGGCGCGACCCACTCGATCATCTTCGGCGGCTTCTCTTCGACCGCCATCGTGGATCGCGTCAACGATGCGGGCTGCCGCGTCGTCGTCACGTCCGACGGCGGGTGGCGGCGCGGCGCGGAAGTGAAGTTGAAGGAGACGGTTGATGAGGCGCTCGCGCAGACGCCGACCGTCGAGCACTGCATCGTCGTCCGGCGCACCGGATCAAAGGTCAACATGCGCGCGGGGCGTGACCACTGGTGGCACGAACTGGTGGAGACGGTGGACACAGACTGCCCCGCCGCCGAACTCGACAGCGAGCACCCGCTCTTCATCCTCTACACGTCGGGCACGACGGGCAAGCCCAAAGGCATCCTGCACACCACGGCGGGCTACCTGCTCTGGGCGCATCTGACGACGAAGTGGGTCTTCGATCTGAAAGACGAAGACACCTACTGGTGTACGGCCGACATCGGCTGGGTGACGGGTCACAGTTACGTCGTCTACGGCCCGCTCTCGAACGGCGCGACCACCTTGATGTACGAGGGCGCGCCCAACTGGCCTGAGCCGGATCGCTTCTGGCGCATCGTCGAACGCCACCGCGTCAACATTTTCTACACCGCGCCGACGGCCATCCGCGCCTTCATCAAGTGGGGCGAGCAGTGGGTCTTGAAACACGACCTGTCGAGTCTCCGCCTGCTCGGCACGGTCGGCGAGCCGATCAACCCGGAGGCGTGGATGTGGTATCGCGAAGTCGTCGGCAAAGGTCGTTGCCCGATTGTGGACACGTGGTGGCAGACGGAGACGGGCGGCATAATGATCTCGCCGCTGCCCGGCGCGACGCCGACGAAGCCCGGCTCTGCGACGAAGCCGCTGCCCGGCGTCGAAGTTGACATCATGTCGAAGACGGGCGAGGCGGTGACGGCGGCGGGACAGGGCGGTTATCTCGTCATCAAACGCCCGTGGCCTTCGATGCTGCGGACGATCTGGGGGGACGACGAACGCTATCGCGCGGCCTACTGGTCGGAGATTGACGGCGTTTATTTCGCGGGCGACGGCGCGCGGCGCGACCGCGACGGTTATTACTGGATAATGGGGCGCGTTGATGATGTCATTAATGTAAGCGGGCATCGTCTGGGCACAATGGAAATTGAGAGCGCGCTCGTCTCGCACGAGGCGGTCGCGGAGGCGGCCGTCGTCGCGCGGCCGGACGAACTCAAGGGTTCGGCCATCGTCGCCTTCGTCACGCTCGAAGGCACGCGCGCGACTTCGGACGAGTTGAAAGAGGAGTTGCGCCGCCACGTCACGAAGGAGATCGGCGCGCTGGCGCGACCCGACGAGATCAGGTTCACGGACGCGCTGCCGAAGACGCGCTCCGGCAAGATCATGCGCCGCCTGCTGCGAGAGATCGCTTCGAGCGGCTCGGTCATCGGCGACACGACAACCCTCGAAGATTTCTCCGTACGCGAAAAACTGCGCGCGCAGGAAGAAGAATGACGAAAGGAGGTGACAAGTGACGAGTGACAAGTGACAAGCAAAGCAAGCAAACCGTGAATCATAAATCGTAAATAGAAGAAAGCAGGTTTTATCTATTCACGATTTGCGATTCACGATTTACTCGCCTTCTCTTGTCACTCGTCACTCGTCACCCGTCACTGGTTTCAAATATGTCTCAACACCACACGACCGAGCAGCGAACGGGGCCGCGTTACGTGATCAGTTTGCCGGTGCGCGCCGAGTGGGACGACGGCGCGTCGGGCGAGCACGTCGTCGTCGAAGGCCAGACGACGAACGTCGGGCCGATGGGTGCGCTGGTGCATCTGGAGCAGTTGCCGGACGTGGGCAGCCGCGTGCAGATCGCGGTGCTGCGCGAGGGCGCGCCGAAGGTGTCGGCGGTGGCCGAGGTCTTGCGCATCGAGCGCAACCCGGCGCAACCGCTCGCCGCGCTTCAACTGATGAACGCCAACGACGAATGGCGCGGCCTCGTCTGGGAGCCTTCCGCCCCGCACCTCCAACACTACGAATACGACATCGAAGACGACTGAAGGGAATGCGGAATGCGGATTTCGGAATGCGGATTAGTAGAGCAACGTCTTAACTAATCCGCATTCCGAAATCCGCATTCCGAAATCGAAGCATGGCCGAGCGGAAGAGCAAACATAAGCAAGAGGTTGAGGAAGTGGCGGAGACGGCGGCGGTGGCGGCCGCGGAGGCTTCGTGGCCGCAGACGCGCGCGGTGCTGCGCCTGATCCTGATCATACTCGGCGTGGCGGCGGTCATCTGGGCGCTGTACATGCTCGAAGGCGTCATCCTCCTGCTGGTGCTCTCGATCTTCTTCGCCTATTTGATCGCGCCGCTCGTGGAATTCGTCCACCGCCCCGTCTGGTTGCGCGGTCGCAAGCGCGAACATTTTGTTCCGCGCACGCTCGCTATCGGCGTCGTCTACGTCATCATCTTCGGCGGCCTCGGCATCGCGGTCTACCTCCTGCTCCCGCAGGTCGGAGAACAGATCACGGAGATCGGGCGGCAAGCGCCCACCTACTCCAAAACCATCTCGGACAGCACGCAGAAGTTGGAGCGGTTCTACCAGCGCATCCCCTCGCCCGCGCGCGAGTCCGTGCGGGGAACTGTCACAGAGACCGTCCACACCGTCACGGCTTACCTGCAAAGCACCGCCGTCACCACGGCGACCTTCGCGCTCGGCTACGCGCCGTGGCTGGTCTTGATTCCCATCCTCGCCTTCTTCCTGTTGAAAGACGCAGACAGCTTCCGCCGCACCGCCTTGCAGATGCTCCCGCGCGGGCGGATGCGCTGGCGCGGCGACGAACTCTTTCAGGACGTGAACAGCACGCTCGCCGCCTACATCCGCGCGCAATTGATCGCGTGCCTTTTGATCGGCGTCATCTGCACCATCGGCTTCATCCTGATCGGCGTGCCCTACGCGCTCGTGCTCGGCATCCTCGCGGGGTTTCTGGAATTCATTCCGCTCGCCGGGCCGCTCGTCATCTTCGTGCTGGCCGTGGCCGTGTCGAGTTTCCACTCGCCGGGGCAGGCGCTCGTCGTCTTCATCTTCCTCGCCGTCCTGCGCATCATCCACGACTACGTGACCTACCCGCGCATCATCGGTCAGGGCATCCATCTGCACCCGCTCGCGGTCATCCTCGCCATCCTGTGCGGCGCGGAACTCGCGGGCGTCGCGGGCATCTTCCTCGCTATCCCCGTCATCGCCATCATCTCCGTCGGCTACCGCCACTGGATCGAACACCGCGGCAAGGACGAAGGCATCGTCGCCAGTTTACTCAAGCCCGGCGAGGCCGCCGCGACTACGCCCGCCAGCACTGCCGCCGCGACGACGCCCGCCACCGCCGCTGCTGCGACCGCGACTCCCGTCGCCCCGGCGACGCCGCCGGAGCCGAAATTGCAGAGCGAAAGTTAGCGGCCTTCGGTTGCCGCGCAAACTTTTAGCGTCACTTAGCGTCACGGGGTGCGAGAGAGTTTCGCGGGCAGGGCGAGCGAGTTCATTTGTTATGCTCTTTTTCTCAACTCAAAATTTGCTGCGCCCGTCAGAGAAATCATTGACACGCAAGTCAATCAGTAATAATTTCCCCGGCAGTTCAACCCCGACAGTTTGACCACCCGCGAAAGAGTGAGACCACGCGAAGCGCACTTTCTGCCGCTCCGATCTGCTTGAGCTACCGTCGAGCACATCGGACGTTGAAGCGATTAAGCAAGCGAGAGGAGAATCGAAGAATGAGACGGAGTTCATTGCTCGCCCTGACGGCGTTTTTCATCGTCGCACTTTTGACCTTACAAATTGCGTCGGCTCAATTTCCGAGGATTCCGAGAATCCCGAAGCCGCAACCGAAACCCACCCCGGCGGCGACCGCACAACCCGCTCCCGACGCGCAGCCCGCGCCGTCGCAGCCTGAGACTCGAAACGAGACGAAGCCTGCGGCGGCGTCCCCTGCGAGTGCGTCCAGCAGCGGCCAAGACCGTCCGACCATCGCCAAAGACTCGGTGCAGATGCGAGCCTTCACCTTCAGCTCCTACAAGGGCAACTACGACACCTTCAGTTGGGCACCGCTCATCAGCTACCGCGTCAACGGCCCCATCCCGAGCGGCGGCCAACTCTACGTCGAATACACCATGCCGGGCGCGCCGCCCGTCAAGTTCGATTGCCGCACCGAGGAGACGCCGCCCGACCGCTGGTGGAGAACCGAGTGTGGCGGGCGCGACGGCGTCCCAGAGGAGAAGGGGACGACCTATACCGGCCCTTTCACCTTCGCCATCAAGATGCGGAACGAGTTGGCCGGAGCCGACACGACGATCTTCACCGGCAAGGCGAAGGCCGCGAAGGTGCACTCCAACGAGATCAAGACCGGCAAGTTCGCCAACCACTTCGTCTACTACATAGACCACGACTGGAACTTGCCCATCGGCTACGTCTACTACGTGCCCGACGAACTGAAGGGCTGGGAAAGACCCCTCCTCAACGTCGCCTTCTGGGTGCGCGGCGATGCCTATAACTTAGACCCGCACCTCTTCTATCAGGGCAAGGAGGTGGGCAGGATCATGTACGAGGGCACGCAGGTGGGCAAGGCCAGTTGCGAGTCGGACGTGGATAACAACACCACGCATTTTGTTGACGAGAAGGACGCGCCGCAAAAGGCGAAGTGGGCGCGCGTCCGTTGCACCTTCAACAACGTGCGCGGGTGGGACAGGTCGGGTGAGGGGCCGGGCATGTTCGGAGCGCTCTACCAGATGGACAAGAACCCCGGCGAGTACGAGTTAAAGGTGCTGTGGAACAACAAGCTGGCGCGCTCGGTCAAGTTCAACGTCCCGGCGGGCGGCAAACTCGACAACAGCCTTGCTGCCTCGAACAAGCTCGGCACAGACCGCCTCATCGTCCCCGTCACGATCATCGGCGATCAGGATGGCGTGTGGGATAAGGCGGCATGGAAGACCGACGCCTTTTACGGCAACCCGCTGACGGGCTTCACTCCTTTGCCGTAAACCGGATGCCGGTCGGGCGTCGCTTGCATGGTGCGCTTACGCGGGCTTCGCGGTCTGCTCCATCAATTCGATGAAGCGTAGAAAGTGGTGCGCGGCGTCGTGCGGGCCGGGGGCGGCTTCCGGGTGGTACTGGACGGAGAAGACGGGCAGCTCTTTGTGGCGCATGCCCTCGACGCAGTTGTCGTTGAGGTTGATGTGCGTGACCTCCACTTCGGCGGGAAGCGTGTCGGCCTGCACGGCGAAACCGTGGTTGTGCGAGGTGATCTCGATTGTCCCCGTCGCCTGTTCGCGCACGGGCTGGTTGCCGCCGCGGTGGCCGAAGCGGAGTTTGTAGGTCGAACCGCCGAAGGCACGGCCGAGTAATTGATGGCCGAAGCAGATGCCGAAGGTCGGCACGCCCGAACCCGCGACGCGCGCGATCTCTTCGACCACACCCGTCATCGAGGCCGGGTCGCCCGGCCCGTTCGAGAGAAAGATGCCGTCGGGCTTCAAGGCCAACACTTCCGACGCGGGCATCGAGGCGGGCACGACCGTCAGGCGGCAGCCGAGGCGCGCGAACTCGCGCAGTGAATTCAACTTCACGCCGAAGTCGTAACAGACGACGTGGAAACGCTCTGCGCCTTCGGCCGGAACGGTGTACGTCTCCTTCGTCGTGACGACGCTCGCCAGTTCCCTGTTCTCCATCGCCTCGGACGAGCGCGCGCGCGCGACCAGCGTCTCCACGTCCAGTTCGATTGTTGACAGGCACGCGCGCATCGCGCCGCGGTCGCGTATGTGGCGGACGAGGGCGCGCGTGTCAATGTGATCAATGGCGACGATCTGCCAACGTTTCAAGTAAGCGTCCAGAGTTTCTTCCGCGCGCCAGTTGGAGATCGTGCGGCTGGCCTCGCGCACGACGAAGCCTTCGACCCACGGGCGACTCGATTCGGCGTCCGCCGAGTTGACGCCGTAGTTGCCGATGAGCGGGTAGGTCATGCAGACGATCTGCCCGGCGTAGGACGGGTCGGTCAAGACTTCCTGATAGCCGGACATCGAGGTGTTGAAGACCATCTCGCCGCACACCTCACCCTCCGCGCCCCACGAGCGACCGCGAAAGGTGCGTCCATCTTCGAGCGCGAGTAGCGCGGGTTTATTCTCACTCATAATCAATTCGTCGCCTGTGTCCTTAAAAACTGCTGCGCCTCGTTGAGCCAGCGTTTCTCGGCGCGGTACTTGTAGGCGGGCGCGGTCTTGACGGCTTCGATGCAGGCGCGCATCGAGTCGGCGGCCTCGCGCGTGCGCCCCATGCCGGAGAGCGCGCGCCCCATCAGGTACAAGCCTTCGGGGTCGGCCTGACGGCGGTCGAGAAAACGTTCGAGCGCGTCGTGCGCGTCCGAGTGCTGACCGGCGGCGAGATAGGTCGCGCCGATCTCGCGCCAGATTTCGTGTTGCGAGTGGCTCTGGTCGCGCGCCACGACCTGCTCGAAGCGTTGAATCGCGCCCGCCAGATCGTTCTCCATGCGGCTGATGCGGCCGAGTTGAAAGTGCGCGTCCACCTCGTCGGCGTCAATCTCGACGGCGCGTTGGAAACGCTCTCTGGCCTCGGCGAGTTCTTTGCGCTGGAGATGGACGAGGCCGAGGTTGTAATGCGCGGAGGCGTCGGCCGGGTTGAGCGTGGCGGCTTCGAGGTTCTGGCGGAAAGAGGCGCGGGCGCGCTGCGTGCGCATCACCTCGCCGAAGTAGCCGCGCAGCAAGAGGAACAGCATGATCAACAGGAACGGCGAGGCGAGGAAACGACCGAGCAGCGCGACGAACGGCGACACCAGCACCATGATCACGCCGCCGCCGACGAAGGCCGCCGCCGCGCGCGGCCACGAGAGACGGAACACTTCGCGCACGCCGACGAGCGTCCACAGCAGGAAGAAGGGCAGCACGATGGCCGACGAGATGCTCTGCGAGAGTTGCTGCGGGTCGGTCAACTGCGCCATCACGTCGGGCGTCACATTCTGTTGACGGCCGAACGTCTCCCAGAACTCCTGAACCTTGGCGAGCCACTGCGCTTCAAAGCCACTCGCGCGCGAGAAGACAGCGAGCGGCAGGGCGACGAGGTGCGCCGCCGCCCACGCGTAGCAGACGGCCGAAGCGGTGGGCGCGAACTCCTGTTGCAACACCAGACTGAAACTGCCGCGCCGCTCGAACAGGTTGGCGAAGAAGACAAGGCCGGGGACGAAGATGACTGCGACGAGCAGCAGGCTGCCCACCGTCCCGCTCAGGACTGCGAACGCGACGAACGTCCCGCCGCCATCGTCCGCTCCTAGCAGCGGCGCGGCCATATACGGCCACTGCGCGTAGAGCACGTAGATCACTTTCGCGCCGAGCGCGAGCGCGGCGGCGAAACCGAGCGGCGCGCGGTCGCGCACCAAGCCCATCGCGCGCACGGGCGCGTAGAACATCATCAGCAGCGGCTTTAACCAGTCAAGCATAAAACTCGTCAGTCGTCCGTTGTCCGTCGTCAGTTGTTCAAGTCAATCTTTTGCCACTCGCGCGATAGTCACACGCAACCGACAACTGACGACTAACAACGGACAGCTTTACGGCTCGACCTCCTCGTCCTCATCCGGGGTGACGAAGGGCGTCGGCTGCCCGTCGGGGACGGTGAGCGCGTAGTCGGTCTCGTGGCGGATGATGGTCGCGTCGGCGAGCGGCCAGTAGCGCAAGAGCGCCTTGCCGTAGATGTATTTTTCCGGCACTTGCCCCCAGATGCGCGAGTCGCTGGAATTGTCGCGGTTGTCGCCCATCACGAAATAGTAGTGCGGTTTGACGAGCGCGGGCGGGAGCGTCATGCGCCCCACGTTGAGTTGCGGGTCGAGGTACGGCTCGTTCAAATTCTGCCCGTTGATCTGGATGCGGCCGCCGCGCACTTCCACCACCTCGCCCGGCAGACCGATGACGCGTTTGATGTAGCTCTTATCGGGGTCGTCGGGAAACCAGAAGACCACGATGTCGCCGCGGTCGAGTTTCGGCCAGTGGTAGTAGACGAGTTTGTTGACGAAGATGCGCTCGCCGTCGTGGAGGCGCGGCAGCATCGAAGTGCCTTCGACCTTGACGGGCTGCACGACGAAGACGACGAACAGCGCGGCGACCAGCAGCGCGAAGACGAGATCGCGCAGAAGCAGTCGAGCCTCCGACCAGAAGTGCTTGCGCGATTCCCGGTCGAGCCGCTGCACTTCGATGTCGCGGTCGTCCTCGACCCGGATGTCGCCGAACTGCGGGCTGCGACGCGCTCCCTGACGCTTGAACATAGGCTTCTTCGTTACTCGTCCGTTCCGTCTGCTACTCGTAAGATCATTGCTTTCGAGGTTAGCCGCGCGCCGCGCGCTTTGTCAACGCGGGGGCGCGGCGCGCGGCTAGGCAACGGAGTAGGCGTTTGCTTGACAGCGTTCGCGGCGCGTCTCTATTATCGTTTATCAAGCGGCGTCCATACTTTACAGATCAATTTCCGCCAGTCCGGCGGACGCGAACGGAGGCTCAACCAGCGTGATTAAACTCGACATCGTGAACCGCGTGGCCGACCGCACGGGTGTGCCGAAGATGAAGGCCGAGCAGGCGGTGGACGCGCTCTTTCACTCGATGAAAGAGGCGCTCGCGCGCGGCGAACGCATCGAACTGCGCGGCTTCGGCGTCTTCGTCGTCAAACCGCGCAAGCGCGGCGTCGGCCGCAACCCGCGCACCGGCGAAGAGGTCGCCATCCCCACGGGCAAGACCATCCGCTTCAAACCCGGCAAGGAACTCCAAGCCCACGGCTTCGACACCGAAGACGATGCCGGACACGACACCGATGTGCCGAATACAGTGACAAGTGACGAGTGACAAGTGACGAGTAA
>JAUZFQ010000083.1 GCA_030838445.1 Pyrinomonadaceae bacterium
CCACGGACAACTGACTACTGACACCTGACAAAGAACAGCTTCTTTCATTTCCCCACGTCGTAGAGTTTGCCGCCGCGCTCGGAGGCGAGGGGGAAATTGGGCAGCACGCGGAAGGACATGAGGCCGACGGTCACGCGGTCGCCGACTTTGAAACGCGCCGCCCCGGCGTCGGGCTTCGGGCGCGTGACCAAGACGGGGACGCCCGTCAGTCTGTCGGAGGTGTTGATGGTGACGTTGTAGAGGTGCGGCTTGCCTTCGGCGTGCGCGCGCGCGATCAGATCGAGACGCACCGTGAGCCGCTCGTATGCGCCGACGAAATCCATCTCCTCGATGATGCCGCCCGCGAGACGGCGCGCACCTTCGGGCAGCGCGTTCGTCTCGCTCAGGCGCACGTCTTCGGGGCGGAAGACGAGCTTGACGGCCTGCCCTTCGCGGAAGCGGGCGGTCTCTTCAACCGCCGGGATCGCCGCCGTCCCGATCTCGACCGCGCCCGACGACGCCACGCCGAGCAGCAAGTTGGCCGCGCCGAGGAAGGTGGCGACGTACTCGGTTTCGGGGCGGTTGTAAACTTCGTCGGGCGTGCCGATCTGTTCGAGGCGTCCGGCGTTCAAGACGGCGATGCGGTCGCCGAGTTCGAGCGCTTCCTCCTGATCGTGCGTGATGAAGACGGCGGGCACTTTGATCTGACGCAGCAGCGTGCGGATTTCGCGCCGGAGACGGACGCGTGTCTGCGCGTCGAGCGCGCCGAAGGGTTCGTCGAAGAGCAGGACTTGCGGGTTGTAGGCGAGCGTGCGCGCGATGGCGACGCGCTGCTGCTGCCCGCCCGACAGTTGCGAGGGGAACTTGCGCCGGTGGTCTTCGAGTTTGACGAGCGCGAGCAGGCGTTCGACGGTCTCTTTGATCTCGCGCTTCGGGCGCTTGCGGATGCGCAGGCCGTAGCCGATGTTCTGCTCGACCGTCATGCGCGGGAAGAGCGCGTAGGACTGGAAGATGACGCCGACGCCGCGCTCGCGCGCAGGCAACTCCGACACGTCGCGGCCGTGGAGGTGGACGCTTCCGGTGTCGGGTTCTTCGAGACCGGCGATGATGCGCAGGATCGTCGTCTTGCCGCTGCCCGACGCGCCGAGCAGCACGAGCGATTCGCCTTCGCCCACGTCGAAGTTGATGTCTTCGAGCACCATCGTCCCCTTGAAACTCTTGCTCAGCGAACGCACGCTCGCCGCCGCCACGCCGCCGCGCGCAGTGTCGGACGTAGGGTCGGACGCGGTGTCGCGCGCCGCGCCGTTTGGTGGTGTGGCGGCATCAACTTCGCGTTCGCTTTCGCGTGCCTGTCCGGGTTGCATCGCCCTCGTTGACCTCATTCGGTGTCGAGCCAGTCGCGCGCGAAAAAGAGGATGCTGAATATGACGAACGAGAAGAGCGCGAGCACGATGGCGACGGCGTTTGCCGCCTCGACCTGCCCCTCGTTGAACTTCGCGAAGATGTAGAGGGGCGCGGTCTGCGTGCGCCCGGCGAGGTTGCCGGAGACGAGGATGGTCGAGCCGAACTCGCCGACGGCGCGCGCGAAAGTCAACAGCGCGCCCGTCACAATCGCGCCGCGCAAGGAGGGTAGCGTGACGTGCCAGAACGTCTGCCAGCGCGTCGCTCCGATGGTCGCCGAAGCCTCTTCGAGCGAGCGCGACATCGTGTCGAACACCGGCTTGATGACGCCGAAGGCGAGCGGGAACGTGACGAAGATGTTGGCGAGGATGATCGCCGACGCCGTGAACATCAACTGGACGCCGTGCGGCGCGAGCAGGCGGCCGAGCGTGCCGTAAGGCCCCCACAGCAGCAGCAGCGCGAAGCCCGCGACGGCCGTCGGGATCGCCGTCGGCAGCGAGATGGTGACGATGATGGCGTTGCGCCCCCAGAAGTTGTAACGCGAGAGCACGTAAGAGGCGAAGAGGCCGAACACGACGTTGAAGACAGTCGCCCAGAAACTCGTCACGAGCGAGAGTTGGAGCGCGAACAGTGCCTCCGGCGCGGTCAGCGCAGCCCAGAAACTCCCCAAGCCCTGACTCGTCCCGAAGATAAAGATCGAGGCCAGCGGCAGCAGCACGAGCGGCAGCATGATCGCCACCATCGTCGCGATGCTCAACGGCCGCACCACGTCGAAGCCGCGCACATGCCGCATGGAAGGGATGGCCGAACTCATAAAAGACCAGTGACGAGTGACAAGTGACGAGTGATGAGAAATTGTTGAGTAACTAGCCGCCTGCGAGGCTTCACCAAAGTTAGTCCCTTTTGCCAGACGAGCAAATCTTTATAACCACTCGTTTTTATCTCGTCACTCGTCACTCGTCACTTGTCACTTCCGCTTCTGAACTTGATCGCGAAAGATTTGTTCGATCACGTCGGGGTAGGCGTGTGACCAGCCCCCGAAGTATTCGACGGTGAACGGCGAGGCGATTTTGGCGAAGGCGGCGTTCGTCTCGTTGAACGCTTCCGAGGTTGACGAGCGGAAGTGGTATTGCACGAAGGCGCGCTGCGCCTCGTCGCTCCACAGGTATTGTATGAAGGCTTCGACGACGGGACGCTCCGCGGGCGTCACGTTGCGGTCAACGACGACCGCCGGGTGCTCGCTGAAGATCGTCGCTTCTGGCACGACGATCTCGACCGGGGTTTTGCCGCCCTTCATCAACAAGCCTTCGAGTTCGTAGGTGATGAGCGCGTCGCCGTGGCCGAGTTCAAACTGCGTGCGCGCCTCGCGCGCCGAGCCGGGTGTGGAGAAGACGTTGCGCCAGACGGCTTGCAGCGTGCGCAGGGCGCGGGCTGCGTCGCGCGCCCCCGTCTGCTTCTCCGACTTGACGAGTTCCGAGCCGTAGATGGCGAGGAGCGACCACTGCGCGCCGCCGGAACTCACTGGATCCGGGTGGATCAATTTCACGCCCGGCTTGGCGAGGTCGGCGAAGTCGTGGATGCCTTTCGGATTGCCCGCGCGCACGAGGATGATGAAGGGCGTCTTGTTGACGATGCCGTGCTGCGGCAGACTGTGCCAGTCGGACGTGACGAAGCCGCCCTGCTTGAGCCGGTCGGCGTCGCGCTCGATGGAGAGGATGGCGACGTCCGCGCCGACGCCTTGCAGGATTTGGTTGGTGACGGTCTCCGAACCGGCGAACGAAGAGTTGAAACGCACGTCCTCGCCGTGTTCCTGCTTCCACTTCGCCGCAAACGCCGGGTAGATGGCCTTCTCCAGAGACTCCTTCATGATCGAGAAGCCGTAGAGCGTGATCTGCGCGCCGCCGCCTCCTTCGCCGCCGCCCGCAGGGGCTTTCGGCAGGCAACTGCTCAACACGACGAGCGCGAGCGGGAGCGCAAGCGTCGCCGCGCGCCACTTCGACCGACCGTTGACGAGACCCGTCCGCTTCACGTCTGCCATACGCCTCCGCTTCAACGCTAACCGACTGCCCGCTATCGTTTATCTGCTTGAAAATGTTTGCTCTCTATAACACAGGCGGGGAGTTTTTCGGAAGATGAAAGCGGAAAAATGTAAGAGAAAAACAACGTGTCTCCGCGTGCCATCGGCGTCTCAACCGCCGACCTTCTCACCCGACGCGGTGCTCTTTGCAGATGCCCTTTAAGTTTTGATTGACAGCCCACGGTTGGGACGATACAGTGTGCGCCCTTCGCGGACATCACACAGGCCAAACGGCGCACCCTGCCCGAAGTCGAGAATTACCGTGAATGGTTCGCGCGTAGTTTCACCCGCCGCTAAAATTCCGAGCCGGCGCAATTTTCCCTAGACCGGCGCGCGTCGAACGCGAGAGAGGTACGAAGATGAATCGTGAACGTAAAATTCTGAGGGCTGAGAAGGCAGACCATAAGGAGAAGTTGGAGACGCTGAGAAACTTCATACGGGAAATCACAGACCGCTGCGACGCGCACGGCACGTCGCACGAGCACTTCCACGATGAACTGTTCAAAGCCAGACACGACGCTCAATATTACGAGCATCAAATCAAAGAGGTCAGTGCCAGATTGAAAGCCCTCGCCCCCAAGGCGAACAAGTAAGCTCACACCCGCAACAGTAGATCGCGTGCCTCGCTTCGAAATTCGCGCGCTATAAGATCACGCACGTCACGCAAGTCTGCGCCGCCACACGCGGCAGACCCCGTGGGCAGCGGCATCAACCGAGCCGCCGCCCACGGGGTCTCTTTGTCTCGCCGGTCTCGTCGTCGTTGCACCGGCGTTGATTATTTCCAAACGCGCCACGCGTGCGCGGCCGCCGCCAAAGGGCTAACTACTTCTTCTGCTCGCAGACGGTGGCGTAACAATCAACGATGTTCTGATTGAATTCGTTGCCGCACTCTTCGGTAAACACGCCGCCGCTCTTCTCGATACACTTGTTGAGCCGCTGCTCAACTTTGTGCAGGCATTTGACGCACGGGTCGGGCTGTTGCGCGGCGGCGTGGGGCGTGGAGAGCAGAAGCGCGAGCGCGCAGAAGATCACTGCGAGGGTCAGGCAGACGAAAGTTTTTCTCATGTTCATGTTCCTCTCGGTTGAAATGCGTTCAGGGGTTGCGGCGAGGCGGAACGTTCCTATAATCCAGCGTCCGCGGAAAGTCAATAAACTAATCGCCCCGCTCTCGCTCACTCACCGGCGCGTCGCCGGTCGCACCCGCCGCAGCAGCAGTGTCAACGGCGCGTTTAAAAACCTTCCCGCTTCCCGCCGCGCGGGCGTATAATCCCCGACCGTCAAGACCGTCTGCCACTCCATGCCGCACACGAAGACAGCTCTTCAAATATTCTTGACACTCCCGCCTGAGACGGCCGAGACAGACCGCCGCGCCGGGCAAGGCGACATCATCGAGAACGCTTTTTACCGGCCGCGCGATCTGCTCTTCCTGTAGACAGTGCAGGCGGCGCGAGCACACGGAACGTGGCGGTTGCCGACACGAAACTGACGAGAGAGGACGACGACATGGAACAGAGTTGGACGACGCGCCCGCACCCGGAAGGGTTCACGCTGGACTTGCCCGCCGACTGGCAGTTGAGCGCGGAGGCCGGACGTGTTGATGCGTCCGGGACGAATGGCGAGCGCGTTACGATCCTGCCGCTCAGGGTCGAAGCGCAACTCGACGTGCGCCTCGCGCGCAACACGATGCTCACCTTCTGCTACCAGTTCTGGCCGCAACAGCATTGGAACATGCCGCAGGGCGGCTGGCAGTTGAGCGCGAACGGCGTGGGCGCGGTCGGGGGCGACGCCGGCGCGCTCCGGCAGGTCGCCGCGCTGTGGTGGGTGAACTCGGGAGAGGGCGCGACCGCGTTCTTCTACGCGCTCGCCGCGCCGCCCACGAGTTTCAAATCGCTCGAACCCGTCTTCGCGCGGATTGTGAACAGCTTCCGCGTGACCCGCGCCGGGGAGCGCCCCGATCCCAACCCGCTCGCGCGGATGCAATTCCAGACGTGGACTGACCCGAACGAAGACGCCTTCTCCATCCAAGTCCCGGCGGGCTGGCGCGTGACGGGCGGCGTCTTCCGCCCCGGCTTCCTCTCCACGCTGTCCGAGTTCGTCATCCAGTCGCCGGACGGGCGTGTGACGGCGCGCAGCGGCGACGTGAAGTTCCCCTCCAAGTTTATCGTGCCCGACATGAACCTCATGTCGCTCGGCCTGTGGGAAGGCCAGTACTCTTCCGACCGGCTGATCATGAACTACAAGCCCGCGCTGGATTACGCCGCCTACTACGTCCAGAACACCGTCGGGCGGAACTGCCAGAATTTACAATGGCTGAGTAACCGGGATCGCGCCGACCGCGTGCAGACGCTCGCGTGGTACACGCAGGCGCTCGGCTTCGTCCAGCACACGGCCGCCGAGTTGACCTACTCGTGCGAGATCAACGGGCAGCCTTACCTCGGCTACCAGTACGCGGAGACGGCCATCACGCACTACTCGCAAGTGGCGACGCTCTGGGATCAGCAAGCCGTCTTCGGCTTCATCGCCGCGCCCGACAGCGTGCGGCTCGCCGACGCCGTCCTCTTCCGCGCCATCAACACCTTCCAGACCAACCCGCAGTGGATGGTGCGTCAGGGGCAGATGAACGCGAAAGCCGCCGCAGACCTGCGTAGTTACCACGAGCACTCCGCCCGTTTATGGCAGGAGACGCAGGAGGCGCGCTGGGCTTCATGGGATCGCATCGCCGAGCAGCGCGGCGACGTGCTGCGCGGCCAGACGCAAGTCGTCGACCCCGAAACACGCCAGGCATACAAAGTGCAAAGCGGCAGCAGCTACTACTGGCTCGACCCCGTCAACAACGTCATCGCCGGAACCGATCTGCCCTACCGGCCTGACTGGAATTTCCACGAGATATTCCAAAAGTACTAGCGACGCCCGCAGCGATTCCAACTCAGACTAGTTGCAGTCAACTCTGTCCGCGCCCGCTCTCAACCC
This sequence comes from Pyrinomonadaceae bacterium, assembly GCA_030838445.1. Taxonomy (GTDB): domain Bacteria; phylum Acidobacteriota; class Blastocatellia; order Pyrinomonadales; family Pyrinomonadaceae; genus JAIVJZ01. Next base: position 6,428 of record JAUZFQ010000083.1, read on the forward strand.
CGACCTCAACCGCCGTCGCGCGAAACATTTTAGCGCGCCGTTTCCCGCCTGCGATATAATCCCGCCCCGCACGCGTTCGCTTGGATAGAATTGAAGTCGGCTTTTCACCCGCGACCTTCACAGCCTTGAGAAAAATTATGTTCACACATCGCCGGTTTACCCTCGCCTGTGCGCTCGCCTGCGGCGCGGCTTGCTTCGCCCTCGCCGGGTCGAGTCAAGAGAAGGGCGCGCGGCAGACGAGCGTTGCGCCGAACGCTTCCGTCACGCTTGAGCCTTGCGAAGTGCCCGGCGCGCGCGAGGGAGTGAAGGAGCAGGCGCGCTGCGGGACGTATGAAGTCTTCGAGAACCGCGCGACGAAGCGCGGGCGGAAGATCGCGCTCAAGATCGTCGTCTTCCCGGCCACAGGCCGCGACAAAGCGGCCGACCCTCTGTTCTACATACCGGGCGGCCCCGGTTCGGCCGCCACGGAGGACGCGCCCTACATCGCGCAAGAGTATGCGAAGATTCGCGAGCGGCGCGATCTCGTCTTCGTAGATCAGCGCGGCACCGGCGGCTCGAACCCGCTCAACTGTGAGTTGTTCAATCCCGCAGACCTCTCAAGCTATCTGGGCTTCTACTTCCCGCTCGACGCCGTGCGTAAGTGCCGCGAGCAGTTGGAGCAGAAAGCCGACCTCAAGCTCTACACGACACACCTTGCGATGGACGATCTGGACGAAGTGCGCGCCGCGCTCGGCTACGAGCAAATCAATATCAGCGGCGGCTCGTACGGCACGCGCGCCACGCAGGATTATCTTAAACGTCATCACAGACACGTCCGCGCGGTCGTCTTGCAGGGCATCTCTCCGACCGGCCAGTTGATGCCGCGTGACTTCCCGCAGCACACGGAACGCGCGCTCAACGGAATCGTGGACGAGTGCGCCGCCGACGCGGACTGTCGCGCGGCCTTCCCAGACCTGCGCGCCGAGGTGAAAGCGGTGCTTGAGAGATTGCTGCGCGGCGCGGTCGCGGTTGAGTTGAAGCACCCGCAGACCGGCGTCGGCACGCGCGTCGAACTCTCGCGCGATCTCGTGGGAGAAGCGATCCGCTACATGCTCTACCAGTCGGGCGCGGCGAGTCGCATCCCGCTCTTCATCCACACGGCCGCGCAAGGCAACTACGCGCCGCTCGCCGAGTCGGCGATCTTTTATCGCCGGCAGATCGTCGCCACCGGCAGCAACGGCATGTATCTGTCCGTGACCTGCGCCGAAGACCTGCCGTGGATCGCACCCGGCGCGGGTGAGCGCAACGCGGCCAACACTTTCCTGGGCGACTACCGGCTGCGCCAGCAGCGCGCGGCCTGCGCTCTCTGGCCGCGCGCCGACATCCCGAAAGGCTACGCCGAACCGACGCGCGCCGACGTGCCCGCGCTGACTCTCACAGGCCAGTGGGATCCCGTGACGCCGCCCATGTACGGCGACACGGCGGCCAAATATCTTCCGAACAGTTTGCACCTCGTCGTGCCGCACGGCGGCCACGGCTTCGGCGGCCTCGACGGCCTCGATTGCATCCAGAACCTCACCGACGACTTCATCAACCGCGGAACGACGAAAGGGCTGGATACCTCTTGCGTCAAGAACATCCGCCGCAGAGGTTTTCAACTGAAGTTTGCGGAGACGAAGAAAACACCTTGAGGACTCTTGACGATGTTTTCAAATGGAGTTGAATGATTGGCGCGAGGAGAAAAATGTTTATTGCCTTGTATCACTGGAAGCTGAGAGAGGGACAGGAGGAGAAGTTTCGGGAAGGCTGGCGCAGGCGCACGGAGGAGATTTATCGCAAGTGCGGCAGCCTCGGCTCGCGCCTGCACCGTGCGGACGACGGGACGTGGTTGGGCTATGCGCAGTGGCCGGACAGGCGGGCGTGGGAGGCGGCGCGGCAAGTCGCCGTCACCGACACGGAAGCGCCCGCGTTGATGAAGGAGAGCGTCGAAGTGTCGTACCCGGAGACGCTCATGGAGGTGGCCGACGACTTGATCCGCCCGCGCGGATTTTCCGAGACGGAGAACTAGGGGTTCGATACTTTTGTGATGAACATAGCAACGGGGACTCTACAGTAAGAGTCCCCGTTGTTTGTTATCGCGCCCGGCGTACTTAACTCGCGACGGAGTTACTTAAATCGCAAACGCGTTACTTAACTCGCGACGGCGTTAGTTAATCGGCTGCGGTGGCTTCGGTGGCCTGCGACTCAACGGGGCGTCCGATGCCTTCGGCGACGCGCCGCCCGTAGTCCTCGTCGCATTTCGAGAGCAGCGCGATCATGCGCTCCTGTATGTCCGGGTTGCACTGCTTGAGCGCGGCGGAGAGGTTCTGGACGAGATCGTCGCGCTCCCAACCTTCCATCGTGCGGTAACGCTCGCCCGCCTGTTTGAAGTCGTTCGTCCGGCCGATCTTCTGGCGGATGACCGCGCCTTCGACGTGCGGCGTGTGGTCGCGCCCCGCGCGCGGCGCTTCCTGCAAGCCGCCGCGACTGCTCGGCTCGTAATTGACGTGCGGGTTCTCGCCCGCCTCCACTCCGTCCACGTAGTAGGCCATCTGCCCGTCGCGCTGGTTCGTGGCGACGTGCTTCTGCGGACGGTTGATCGGCAGTTGCAGGTAGTTCGTGCCGACGCGATGACGCTGCGTGTCGGAGTAAGAGAAGGTGCGGCCTTGCAGCATCTTGTCGTCGGAGAAGTCGAGGCCGTCCACGAGCACGCCCGTGCCGAAGGCCGCCTGTTCCACTTCGGCGAAGTAGTTCGTAGGATTCCGATCTAACACCATGCACCCGACGGGCAGCATCGGGAACTGTTCCTCCGGCCAGATCTTCGTGTCGTCGAGCGGGTCGAAGTCGAGTTCTTCGTGGTAGTCGTCCGACATCACTTGCACGCGCAATTCCCATTCGGGGAAGTCGCTGCGCTCGATGGCATCGAACAAATCCTGCGTGGCGTGGTTGAAGTTCGTGACCCGCTCGGCCTCGGCTTGCGTCAGCGAGCGCACGCCCTGCTTCGGAATCCAGTGGTACTTGACGAGCACGCCCGTGCCCTCGGCGTTCACCATCTTGTAGGTGTTGACGCCCGCGCCTTCCTGCTCGCGGTAGTTGGCCGGGATGCCGCGCGGGCTGAACAGCCACGAGATCATGTGCATCGCTTCGGGCGTGAGACTGATGAAGTCGAAGATGCGGTTCGGGTCTTGGCGGTTCGTCACGGGGTCGGGCTTGAAGGCGTGAACCACGTCGGGGAACTTCAAGGGGTCGCGGATGAAGAAGACTTTGAGGTTGTTGCCGACCAAGTCCCAGTTGCCGTCTTCGGTGTAGAACTTGACGGCGAAGCCGCGCGGGTCGCGCAGATTTTCGGGCGAGTGGCCGCCGTGAATGACGGTCGAGAAGCGGACGAAGACGGGCGTGCGCTTGCCCTTCTCCTGAAACAGTTGGGCGCGCGTGTACTTGCTAGCCGGGTCGCTGCCGATGCGCCCGTAAGCCTCGAAGTAGCCGTGCGCGCCCGCGCCGCGCGCGTGGACGACGCGTTCGGGGATGCGCTCGCGGTCGAAGTGCGTGATCTTCTCTAGGAACTGGTAGTTCTCTAACACGGTCGGGCCGCGCTCGCCCACCGTGCGCGTGTTCTGGTTGTCGTAGACGGGGTGGCCTTGCCGGTTCGTCAGGACGGGCTGCCCGCCCGCCGCCTGCGCGCTGCTGTCGTCGTTCGCCTCGGCTTCGGGCTGGTCGTTCTTCTTCTTCTCGTCGCTCATGTTAACTACATCTCTCCTTTCGCTAGTTAAGAACAATAATTATTATCGTCCTGATGCCAAAAAAAATTTACCGGCGGCAATCGCGGCAGTGGCCTAAGATTTCCAGCCGGTAGTCTTTCACCTCGAAGCCCGCCTGCGGCTTCACCTGCTTGAGCCACGCCGAACCTTCGACGGCGTTCAAGTCCCACACCTTCCCGCACGCCAGACAGCGCGTGTGGTAATGATGATCGGTGCGGATGTCGTAGCGCGCGGCGGCGTCGCCGTAAGTGAGTTTGGAGACGACCTCGCACTTGATGAGCGCCTCCAGATTTTTGTAGACGGTCGCCAGACTGATGCGGGGCAGGCGCGGCTTGACGGCGAGATAAATCTCCTCGGCCGTCGGGTGGTGTTCGACGCCGCTCAGGTACTAGTAGACGGCCACGCGCTGCGACGTGAGTTGCACACCGCGCTCGTGGAGCGTCCGGCGCAGGGCTTCGCGCTCGTTTATTTTTTTCTTTGCGGCCACCGGAAGTTATTCACCCCGTTTCTATCTGCGCGCATCATGGACTAGGCCGCCGCGAAAGTCAATAATTATTATTGATTTCCAAAACACGCCGCGACGCTACGCGGGCGTCGCGGCGTTGCAAGTCCCTCGTCTCTTGTCCGGGAGGGGCAGTATAATCGCCCGCCGGAAATTCGTCCGCAGAGGAAGTTTCATGACGACGAAACATTTGACGGTCGGGACTTAAACGACGCCCCTGATGTGATGCCGAGCCGCATGAAGACGTTTCTGTTGACGGGACTCGCGCTCGTCGCCTTCGCCGCAAACTCCGTCCTGTGCCGCGCGGCTCTCGGCGGCGCGACGATTGACGCGGCGAGTTTCACCACCGTCCGTTTAGTCTCCGGCGCAGCGGCGCTGTTATTCATCTCGACGCTGGTCAAAAAAAATCTGCCGTCGTTACAGCGCCGCGTCAGGTTCGTCCCGGCGTTGCTGCTGTTCTCTTACGCGGCGGCGTTTTCATTCGCCTACACCAAGCTGAGCACGGGCACGGGCGCGCTGCTCTTGTTCGGCTCGGTGCAGGCGACGATGCTCTTGGCCGCGCTCGGTTCCGGCGAACGCCCGCACGCGTTCGAGTGGGCGGGGCTGGCGCTCGCGCTCGCCGGTCTGGTCTATCTAGTGTTTCCGGGTCTGAGCGCGCCGCCGCTCTTGAGTTCAACTGTGATGGCCGTCGCGGGCATCTCTTGGGGACTGTACTCGCTCATCGGGCGCGGCGCGCGCGACCCGCTCGCCGACACGACGAGCAACTTCGTGCTCGCCTTGCCGCTGGCCTGCGCCGTCAACTTACTCACGCTCGGCGTCGGCGCGGGCGCGCACGTCTCCGCGACGGGCGTCGTGCTCGCAGTCCTGTCGGGCGCGTTGGCTTCGGGCATGGGCTACGTCGTGTGGTACGCCGCGCTCAGGAATTTGACGGCGACGCGCGCGGCGACGGTGCAACTGCCCGTGCCGTTGCTGGCGGCCGCGGGCGGCGTGATCTTCATGTCGGAGCGGGTCTCGCTGCGCCTGCTGCTCGCGGCGGCGGCGATCCTCGGCGGCGTCGCCCTCGCGCTCTTGGGTCGCGCGCAGACGGCACACACGAAGAAGGTTTAAGCATGGATAAGGGAGAGAGAGACACGTTCAAGACCGCCCTCGCCGCCGTCGCCGCACTCTACTTTTTGTGGTGCGCTTACGACCCGCACCAGTGGCATCTGATTGACGGCGTGAACCTCGTCATACACGAAGCGGGGCACGTCGTCTTCATGCCGTTCGGCGAACTCCTCACGGTCGCGGGCGGCTCGCTGTTTCAGGTCATCGTGCCCGCCGTCTTCGTCGCCTATTTTTACCGGCGCGGGCAAATCTACTCGGCCGCGCTCGTCCTCTACTGGGTGGGCGAGAGTTTGCTGAACGTCTCAATCTACGCGGGCGACGCGCTCGACTTGCAACTGCCGCTGCTCGGCGGCGAGGATTCCATTCACGACTGGAATCACCTGCTCTCCGCCACCGGGCTGCTGCCTTCAACCTACAAAATCGCCGCCGTCATCCGCGTCGCGGGCACGCTCGCCATCTTCGCCGCCGTCTACTTCTCGCTCAGACACGCGCGTCGGGAAGCGACCGGGGCGGCAGAGTTTTGAAGCCCGCGCGGGGCGCATTTCGCGCGTCGCCTGCGCTTTCACTTTGGAGTGATTTTGTGCGATGCTGTCGGCACAGCTTGCGCCGAACACGGCGCGTGGAAAAATTATTTCGAGGGGAGTTTGAGGGACATGCGTTCATTTATTTCGACGGCCGCCGCGCTCGCGTTGTGCGCCTGCGCGCTGCTGGCGGCCTGTAGCCCGCAGGACGGGAGTGCGCCCGCCGCCAGGAGCACGACGGGCGGCACGAGCGACGCCACCCAGACGGCGAAGCAGACGCCCGCGCCGCACACAGACGACACGCGCCGCATCTCCATCGAGGAGACGCAGGCGGCCGTCGCGGCGGGCAACGCCGTCATCATCGACGTGCGCGACGAGGCCGCTTACAAGGCCAGCCACGTCAAGGGCGCGCTGTCCTTCCCGCTACAGCAGTTCGACAAGCGCATGAGCGAGTTGCCCGCGGGCAAGTTGATCATCACCTATTGCGCTTGACCGAGCGAACACACCAGCGCCCGTGCGGTGCAGATGCTCAACGCCAAAGGAAACAAGAACGCCGCCGCCATGACCGGCGGTTGGAACGCCTGGACGGCTGCGAAACTCCCGGTCGAGTCCGCGCAATAACAGAAGTCGGCGACGGCAATTAACCAGTGGCCACGACGGCAGTCGAAGAAGTGTCTTCGACTGCCGTTCGCTTTTCCGGCGTCCGGCAGTCGCGCGTGTGACAGCTACTTGTAAGCTCCCAAAACCATCCCGCCTCAATACTAATTTCTCACCCCGAACATAATTCCGGGACACCGAAGGCGTCAGGTGTCTCTATCGTTTCAGGCCACAAAGCAATTTTTCTCGCGCGGCGGGAAAGTTAAAAACTAATAACGGGAAAGTATCGCCACTAAAAAAGGGGAGAACTGCAATGGCACTTTTCGGAAGTGAAGAGACGCAACCCGCAACCGGCGGCGTCACGCTCGAACGCGCGTTGGCCGTCGTCGCGGCGGCGCGGCGGAAGGCCGAAGAGATCGGCGTCCCGATGAATATCGCCGTGGTGGACGCGGGCAACAACCTGACGGCCTTCGCGCGCATGGACGGCGCGTGGCTCGGCAGCATTGACATCGCGCAGGGCAAGGCTTACACCGCGCGCGCCTTCGACATGGAGACGAAGGCGCTCGGCAAGGCGTCGCAACCCGGCGAGCCGCTCTTCGGCATCCACGCGAGCAACGGCGGCCGCCTCATCATCTTCGCGGGCGGCATCCCGCTCAAAGACGGCGGCGCGGTGGTCGGCGCAATCGGCGTCAGCGGCGGCACGGTCGAGCAGGATCAGGAAGTCGCGGAGGCGGGCGTGGCCGCTTTCTAAGTGAAGCGGGCGACAGCTAAGTGAATCTGAGTGAAACGGGCGACGGCTAAGGGAAACGAATGACAGGTTGATGGATGTAGATGCTGCTAGCCGCAACCCTTCCTTAATGTTATGAGTTCGACTTAGCGGCTCTCTCAAGTCCAGCGCAAGCCCGCGATGCGTTCGAGTTGGGGGGTGAAGCCGAAGCGCGTGAGGGCGCGCGGGCGACGCTCTGCGAGGGCGGCGAGTTCGCGTGCAACTTCGCGTCGCACGCCGCGAGCGCGTTCGCCGGTGGCGGCCACGCGTTCCACCACGCGGCGCAGAGACTCGCACGTGCCCGCCACAAACTTCTCCACGTCCGTCCCGCGCTTGAGCCGCGCCTCGCCCGCCTCGTACTCCACACACTGGCCGAGCGAGACGATGAAAGGATAGTCGTCCGCGATCTCGCGCCGCGCCGCCTGAAAGTGGGCGGCGAAGTTTTCGTTCGACGCCGCCGCCACGCCGCGCTCCACTGCCGCGATCACCTCGCCGCTCAACTGCAAGACGTTGCGCCGGTCAATCTCGTCCTGCGTGCTTGCGCCCGCCGCAGACGTCGCCGTCGTCGCTGTCGTCGTCGCCGACGTGCGCGCCTGTCCGGCGTTACCGGCCGCCGCCTCGCCCGTGCTTTCGTAGACGCTGACGCGCCCGCCCGGCTCGCTCGCGCGCACGAGGATGCGCTGCAAGGCCGACTGCCCCGTGTCCTCGCGCCCCGTGACGTGATCACGTTCGCGCGCGCCGATGGGTTCGCGCGCCGTCAGGTAGATGTCGCCGTCGTACTCGTCGAGTTCGACGTGGACGCGCCCGGTGAAGTCGCGCTGTTGCAGGTAGCGCAAGAGCGCCGCCAGATTGACGTAGGCTGTGTCGAGATTTTCGTGCAGGGCGCGACCTCTGTCGCCAAGACTTTCCGGCATGTCAGGCATCGGGTGCAGACATCAAGATTCGGCCGTTGGAGTCTAGCACAATTGCTGAATCTTCAAATGCGGAATTCGGATTGCGGAATGCGGATTAAAGAAAGCAGTCGTCTTTCAATCCGCATTCCG
>JAUZFQ010000121.1 GCA_030838445.1 Pyrinomonadaceae bacterium
CGATTTCTTGAACCGATGCGATACTTGTGGAGAAGTGACTGACCCCCAATCGGATGAAGAGGAAGCCGCCTATAAGCTAGCTAACGCTCTTTTTACACGGAAAGACCCTCTCGTCAGACATTTCAGAAGCAGGCAAGAATTAACAGACTTGATTAAAAGCTTGCCACTTGAATTTGGCAATATGTGCTTATGCAAGAGGCAAGCAAATGAAGATTAATTAAATCTTCATTCTTATATTGTTGCCGACCAACAAATCATTCGAGTCGACCGCGAATAGCGGAGCTTTCATCCGCAAGACTTGTCGCTTGTGGTTTTGTGTACGCGGCGACTCGATTTAGGCGGTAGACCGCGCGATGTTCGGCAAAACTAAATCCTGCGGCGACTCGTAAACTACTCCGACCCGTCGGAAGGTTCGGGAGACAGCCGCCAACGCGCCCGTGCGGTGCAACAGTATGCGCGCCGCCCCGCATCAAAACGCGCGGACTCAAGCGGTTGCCGCCGGTCGGCCTACACTTCATTCTGGAGCCAACAAACTTATGCTTCGATTATCACGGAGAGTTCTGCAAATATCCGTCGTCGCGCTGTTCGCCGCGCTCACGGTCGCCCCGCCGCAGGCGGTGGCGCAAACCAAAGTGCCGCGCCTCGATTACCGCGAGCGCACGCTCTCGAACGGCCTCCGTGTGTTGAGCGCGGTGGACAAGTCAAGCCCGACCGTGGCGATACAGGTCTGGTACAAGGTCGGCTCGAAGGACGACCCGGAAGGGCGCAGCGGCTTCGCGCACCTCTTCGAGCACATCATGTTCAAGAGCACGAAGAACATGAAATCCGAAATGATGGATCGCCTGACCGAAGACGTGGGCGGCAACAACAACGCCTTCACCGCCGACGACGTGACGGTCTATTACGAGGTCGTGCCGTCCAATTATTTGGAGACGCTTCTGTGGGCGGAGGCCGACCGCCTCTCGACGCTCACCGTTGACGACGCGAACTACAAGTCGGAGCGCGACGTGGTGAAAGAAGAGTTTCGCGAGCGCGTCCTTGCGCCGCCCTACGGCAAACTCTTCTACCTGCTCGAACAGAAATCCTTCTCGAAGCACCCCTACCGCCGCCCCGGCATCGGCAGCATCGAAGACCTCGACGCCGCCTCGACCGAAGACGTGCGCGCCTTCCACTCGACTTTCTACCGCCCCGACAACGCGACGCTCGTCGTCGTCGGCGACTTCGACCCGAAGCAGTTCGACGCGTGGGTTGATAAGTATTTCGCGGGCATCCCGAAGCCCAACAAGCCGCTGCCGCGCGTGAACGTCAAAGAGCCGGAACGCACGGGCGAGATGCGCGTCGTGGAGTTCGGGCAGAACGTGCCGCTGCCCGCCGTGGCCTTCACGTTCCTCGCGCCGCCGAAGGCGAGCGAGGATTCGGACGCGCTGCGCCTCGCCGAGTCGATTCTGTCGTCGGGCGAATCGTCGCGCCTCTACCGCGCGCTCGTCTACGAGCAGCAGGTGGCGCAGAGCGTCAACGCCGGGACGGACTTGCGCGAAGACCTGAGTCTCTTCAGCTTCCTCGGCATCCTCGCGAGCGGCAAGAAGCCCGACGACCTTGAGCGCGCGCTGATGGCCGAGATCAAGCGGATGCAAGATGCGCCCGTCACCGCGGCCGAGTTAGAGAAGGCCAAGAACCAGATCATCACCAACCAACTGCGCGAGCGCGAAACGAACAACGGCAAGGCGCTTGCCCTCGGCGACGCGGCCGTCCTCCTCGGCGACCCGAACCGCGCCAACACGGATATCGAACGTCTCTCCAAGGTGACGGCGGCCGACGTGCAACGCGTGATGAAGAAATACCTGACGGACACGAACCGTCTCGTGATCTATTACCTGCCCGAATCTCTGCGCCCCGCTAAGCCCGCGGCGGAGAAGACCGGGCAAGCGGTCGGACAGCAGCGCGACGCACGCACGGTCGGGGGAGGGAAATAACTTGAAGATCATCACAGCACTTTCGCGTCGCGCTTTTCACGCGTCCGCGCAGACACTCGCCGCCGCCGCGCTCGTCGCCGCGTTCAGTTTCACGGCCGCCGCGCAAGAGTCTCCGGCCGTAGCGCAAGCGACGCCACCGCCGCCCGCCGCGCCGCGCAGCGTCACCGTCCCGAAACCCGTCGAGCGCACGCTCTCGAACGGCCTGCGCGTGGTCGTCGTCGAGCGCAGCAACATGCCGCTCGTCTCCGCCGCGCTGGTGATCAGGAACGGCGGCGAGGTTGACCCGTCGCAACTGGCGGGACTCGCCGACATGACTGCCTCGCTCCTGACGAAAGGCACGCAGACGCGCACCGCGCCGCAGATCGCCGAAGCCATCGAAGCGCTCGGCGGCTCAATCGAATCGGGCGCGCGTTGGGACGCTTCGACGGCGAGCGTCGGCGTCATGTCTTCGCGCATCTCGAACGCGATGGAGATCCTCGCCGATGTCGTGCGCCGCCCGACGTTCAAAGACGAAGAGATCGAACGCCTGCGCGCGCAGTACTTGGACGATCTCACGGTCGCGCTCGGACAGCCCGGTTCAATCGCGCGCTACGTCGCCTCGCGCGTCGTCTTCGGCGACACGCCTTACGGCCACCCGCTCTCCGGCACGCCGGAGTCCATCGCCAAAATCAAACGCGACGACATCGTGAAGATGCACGCCGCCTACTACCGGCCAGACAACGCCATCCTCGTGATCGGCGGCGACATCGCCGCGGCCGACGCCTTCAAGACCGCCGAACGTTTCTTCGCCGACTGGCAGAAGCCCAACGCGCCGCTGCCCGCCGCGAGCGCGAAACCGGCGGCGACTACAGCGGCCGCGCAGCCGCGCATCGTCGTCATTGATAAGCCCGACGCGGGACAGGCCGCCGTGCTCGTCGCGCGCACGGGCATCCGTCGCACCGACCCCGAATTCTTCCGCGGCATCGTCGCCAACTCGGTCTTGAGCGGTTACTCCGGCCGTCTCAATCAGGAGATACGCATCAAGCGCGGCCTCAGCTACGGCGCGCGCAGTGCGCTTGAGAGCAGACGCGACACGGGGCCGTTCACGGCCGAGGCGCAGACGAAGAACGAGTCGGGCGCGGTCGTCGCCGGACTCCTGCTCGGCGAACTCGGCCGCCTCGCCAACGGCGAACTGCCCGACGCCGAACTGACGCCGCGCAAGGCCGTGCTCATCGGCAGCTTCGCGCGCAACCTTGAGACGGCCGGGGGTTTGGTCGGTCAGGTCGCAAACCTCGCGCTCTACGGTCTCAGCTTCGACGAGATCAACAGCTACATCAACAACGTGCAGTCCATCACGGCCAAAGACGTGCAGGGCTTTGCCGGCTCGCGGCTCGACGCCAAAGCCGCCAACGTCATCATCGTCGGCGACGCCAAGAAGTTCCTGCCCGAACTTCAGAAGCAGTACAAGAACGTCGAAGTGATCCCCGTCGCCGATCTCGATCTCAACATCGCGCAACTGCGCAAGACGAAGTAACTACCGCGACGGGAGGCCGCGTGCTCCCTGAAAGATTTATCAACGGGAGCACGTGGCCTTCGTCTCCGATTCATCCTCTCCTCCGGCCTTCGTCTCCGCGCCCTTCTCGACAACGCCCGGAAAGGAAATTCGATATGCTTCTTAAAACAGCACGCACACAGGCAGTCCTGTTGACGTGTGCGTTCGCCGTCCTGTCGGCCTTCATCTCAAGCGTTCCGGCCGCGCACGCGCAGCAGTCGCCGGAGCAGGACGCGGCGAGCGCACAGGACGCGCCGGACGCGGAGCCGCGACCGGACGTAAACACCTTGATGCGCCGACTGACGGATCGCGATCCGCTGACGCGGCAGCGCGCGGCCGAAGACATCGCGCGTCTCGCCACGCCGGCGCAGCGCAAACTCGTCGAAGGCTACCGGCTACAGGAGAAGAACGCGCGCGTGCGCCTCGCGCTCGACTGGGCGCTCTACCGCATGGGCAAAACTTCCGCCCTCTTCGCCGTCGTGCGCGATCTCGATTCCAACCGCTGGAACCAATCGGAAGCGTATCTCGCCGAACTCGAAACCCCCGACCCGCTCTACAATCTGCTGACGCAGGTCAACGGCAACACGCAGATCAAATTGCTCGAAGCCCTCGCGCGCTCCGGCAACGCCGACACGCTGGCAGTCGTCGAGCCATACGCTTCTTCGGTCGATCCCAAAATCGCCGACGCCGCGCG
>JAUZFQ010000233.1 GCA_030838445.1 Pyrinomonadaceae bacterium
GGGCGAGGGCTTAAGGTGTCGGGACTCACGGCCGACAGCCCTCTGCGCGCGGCGGGCGTCAACGAGGGCGACACGCTGCTCCGGCTCGACGGCGCAGCCTTCCACTCGCCCGACGAACTAACGCGCCTCATCACAACAGACAAGACAAACGCTCCGTCAGCCGCGCCGACGACAGTGAATGCGACGGCGACACCAGCAACGGCGGCGCGCTTGCTCGTCTATCGCCGCGAATGGTTGTTCGAGACGGACGTGCCGCGCGGCGCGTTGCTCGCGGGCGCGACGCCTGAAGCGCGACTCGGCCTGACGGGTTGGACGCGCGGGCGCGACCAGCGCGCGTCGGGTTTCTACGGCCACTACACGACCTACGCAGAGGTCTTACAACTCATCGGCTCGCTCGCCGTCGGGTTGCTCATCGCGCTCCGGCGGAAGCGTTCGTGGCAGGGCGCGTTGCTCGCGTTGGCGGTCGCAGGGATCGGCGGCGCGTTGCTGCTGACCGTGACGCGCGCCTCCTGGTTGTCGTTTCTGCTCTCGGTCGTCGTGATGTCGCTGGTGGGCTTGGGGAGTCGCCGCGCCGCGCTGGCCGTCGCGCTCGGCGCGTTGCTCGTCGTCCCGCTCGGACTGTACGTGTTGCAGCAGAAGCGCGGCGTGGGCTTCTTCGACCGCAAGGACGGCTCGATCTCTTGGCGCACGACGGTCTACCGCGAGGGCTTCGAGTTGTTCGCGCGCGAGCCGCGGCACGTCGTCGTCGGCGTCGGGATGGATTCGATCAAGCGACACTGGCGCGAGTGGGGCTTGTTCGACAACGGGCGTCTGCCCGTCGGCCACATGCACTCGACGCCGCTGCAACTCGCTCTGGAAAGAGGACTGCCCGCGCTCCTGCTCTGGCTCTCGATAGTCGGTCTCTACGCGCGCATGTTGTGGCGGCTATGGCGTGCGCCCGCGCTCGCCCATTGGCGGGAGCGCGGGCTGGTGCTTGGCGCGCTCGGCGGCCTCGTTGGGTTCTTCGCGAGCGGCCTGGTGCATTACAACTTCGGCGACTCGGAGGTGGTGATGGTCTTTTATCTCATCATGGGTCTCGCGCTCGCGTCGGAGCGACTGGCGCGAGAGGGAAGCCTTAAACACGAAGAGACGAAGGCGCTAAGAACGTGAAATTCGTCTTAGCGCCTTCTCGTGCCCGTGTGGTCAATCCTGATTTTACGCGGAGGCGTTGAGAGCCTTCTGCTGTTGCTTCTCCTGCTCCATCAGCGCGCCGAGTTCTTCCAGTTGCTCTTTGCTCAAGACTTCGCGCGCCTTCTTGAACATGTCGCCTTCCTCTTCCTCGACGTGGTGCTCGACGTTCTCCTTGAGCACTTTTAACTTCGCCGTCCACGTCTCGCTGCCGACGCCCATCGCGTCCAACTCGCCGAGCAACACCTTGACGACGTGGTGCTCCTGAATGCCCTCCATCGTGATGTCGCGCGTCTCCTCGGACTTCTTGAGCACGGGGTAGAAGATCTTCTCTTCGATGTGCGCGTGAACGTCCAACTCCTGTTTCAATTTGGTGAACAACTCTTCGCGCGTCTTTTCGGCGCGTTCGGTCGTCTCTTCGAGTTTCTCAAAAATACCGGACACCTTCTCGTGGTCGGCTTTTAATAGTGTGATTGCGTCCATCTTTCGTCCTCCCTGTGTGTTTTAGCCCGGATTTCGCACGGTTACAGTACGTGTTAGCGGCTCGTCAGGGTGATCAGTCAAGCACAGTGCCAGAGGCGCGGCGGGTGGACGATGACGGCGCGCCCGCACGCGCACGCATCCCCTTTCCTTGACTCTCTTTGCGCACGCCTTTATCATGTCAGTTTTCGGCTACAGCCCGTGGCCGCGTCTGAGGCATCATGTTCGAGTCTTTATCCGACAAACTAAAGCGCACGCTCAAGAATTTGCGCGGCGAGGGCGTGTTGACGCCGGAACACGTGGACGCGGCTCTGCGCGAAATCCGGCTCGCGCTGCTCGAAGCCGACGTTAATTACAAGGTCGCGAAAGAGTTCATCGCGGCGGTCAAGGAGAAGGCCGAGGGGCAGCACGTCTGGCAGGAGTTGAAGCCTTCGGAGCAGGTCGTCAAGATTGTCTACGACGAACTCGTCGAACTGATGGGCGGCCAGTCTTCGCGGCTCGTCTTTACGAAGACGCTGCCGAACGTCGTGATGATCGTCGGCCTGCAAGGTTCGGGCAAGACGACCTCGACGGGCAAGATCGCCCTCTGGCTCGCGAAGAATCAGGAGCGCAAGCCGCTGCTGGTTTCGACGGACGTGAACCGCCCGGCGGCGCGCGAGCAGTTGAGAGTGATCGCGAAGGCGACGGGGCAGTCGATCTTTGAAATGCCGGAGTCGAACGATCCGGTGGAACTCGCGCGCGAGGCTTACAAGCACGCGCAGCAGACGGGATTTGACACGCTCCTGATTGACACCGCCGGGCGGCTCCACATTGACGAAGAGTTGATGCAGGAGTTGAAGCAAATTAAGGCTGACACGCACCCGGTCGAAGTCCTCTTCGTCGCCGACGCGATGACGGGACAGGACGCGGTCAAGTCGGGCGAACAGTTTCACGCGCAGGTCGGCATCACGGGCGTCGTGTTGACGAAGATGGACGGCGACGCGCGCGGCGGCGCGGCGCTCTCGATCAAGCAGGTGACGGGGCAGCCCGTGAAGTTCGTCGGCGTCGGCGAGAAGTACGACGCGCTCGAACCGTTCTACCCCGACCGCATCGCGCAGCGCATCCTCGGCATGGGCGACGTGCTCTCGCTCATCGAGCAGGTGCAGACGCAGGTTGACCAGTCGGAGGCCGAGGCGCAACTCAAGAAGTTGCAGAAGAACGAGTTCACGCTCGACGACTTTCGCAGTCAATTGCGGCAGGTGAAGAAGCTCGGCTCGTTCTCGAAGATCATGAAGCTGTTGCCCGACCAACTGCTCGGCGGGATGGGCATGCCAGACTTGGACGAGGAACAGTCCGCGCAGATGGAAAAGGAACTCAAGCGCACCGAGGCGATCATCGACTCGATGACGCGCGAGGAGCGCAGCGATCACCGCATCCTGAACGCGAGTCGCCGTCGTCGCATCGCGCGCGGTTCGGGCGTCAACGTCTCGGAAGTCAATGCGCTCGTCAAGCAGTACGTCGAGATGCGCGGGATGATGAAGCAGCTTTCGGGCGCGGGGTTATTCGGCGGCGGCGGGAGCGGCGGCGGAGGCGGCATGAAAGGCCGCATGATGCGCAAACTCGGCGGCATGATGGGCATGCCCGACATGAGCGCGCTGATGGGCGGCGGCGGTGGAGACGGCGAAGGCGGCATGAATTTGCCCGCGCTGCCCCCCGGCGGCGGAGCAGGCGGCAACGGGCGCAAGAAACTGCGTAAGAAGCCGCGACACAAGAAAAGGAAGTGACGAGTGACAAGTGACGGGTAACAAGTTAAAACAGTGAATCGTAAATCGTGAATCGTAAATAGATAAAACTTACTTTCTTCTATTCACGATTTACGATTCACGATTCACAATTTTCTTGTCTCGTCACTTGCCACTCGTCACTCGTCACTGAAGTTTGGAGGATACAGAGAGTGTTAGCAATCAGATTGATGCGCATGGGCGCGAAGAAAAGCCCTTCGTATCGCGTGGTCGTCAAAGAGAAATTGTCGAAGCGCGACGGGGCGTACCTTGAGAACGTCGGCACTTACGACCCGACGCGTAACCCGGCGGCAGTGAAACTCAACCTTGACCGCATCACCTACTGGATGGAGCGCGGCGCGCAGCCGACCGACACCGTGCGCCAGTTGATCAAGAGCCAGTCGAAGGCGGCGCAGGCGGAAGTTTAGTTTCAAGGTTCAAGTTGCAGGTTTCAGGTTCTAGACAAAGAACCTCAACCCTCTGACTTGAAACTTGAAACCTGCAACTTGAAACCGATGAAAGAGACCGTGGAAATGCTCGTGAAGGCTCTCGTGGACGACGCCGAGGCGGTGGACGTGCGCGAGGAGTTGGGGCGCGACCAGCGGAGCGTGATCATCGAGGTGCGGGTTGCGCCCGACGACATGGGCAAGCTGATCGGGCGGCAGGGGCGGACGGTGCGCGCGCTGCGTTCGCTGTTCCACGCCGTGAGTTTGAAGCAGGGTCGCCGCTACATCCTAGAGATCGTGGAATGAGCGACGAGGCGAACACGCGCGGCGCGGGCGACGACGGCGAAGAAGAGTTGATTGCCGTCGCGCGCGTCGTCAAGACGAGGGGCGTGCGCGGCGAAGTGGCCGCACACCTCCTGACCGATTTCCCCGAACGCTTTGAAGGTCTCGCGGAACTCGTCGCGATAGACGCTACAGGCGCGCGCCAGACGCTCGCCATCGAAAAGAGTTGGCTGCACGGCGGGCGCGTGATCTTGAAGTTCGAGGGTTATGATTCGCCGGAGGCCGCGCAAGTTCTGGTCGGCCGCGAACTCGCCGTGCCGGTAACGGATGCGGTCGAATTAGACGAGGGCGAGTTCTACGATTGGCAGTTGATCGACTGCCGCGTCGAGACGATTGACAAACGCGAGATCGGGCGCGTCGCCGAAGTGCTCCACACGGGCGCGGCCCCTGTGCTCGTCGTCCGAGAGGGGACGCGCGAACACCTGATCCCGCTCGCCGCGAGCATCTGCGTGGAGATTGACACGGAGGCGAAACTGATTCGCGTCGATCCGCCGGAAGGACTGTTGGAAATGTAGATGTCGGATGTCGGATGTCGGATTGAAAGACACAGTTGATTTCTAATCCGCATTCCGCATTCCGCATTCCGCAATGTTGATTGACATCATCACGATCTTCCCGGACTACTTCCGCTCGGTGTTCGATTACGGGATCGTGCGGCGCGCGGCTGCGGCCAATCTCGTCGAGATCAAGGCACACGACCTGCGCGGGTGGACGATTGATAAGCACCGCATGGTGGACGACCGCCCGTTCGGCGGCGGCGACGGCATGGTGTTGAAGCCCGATCCGATCTTTGCAGCAGTCGAATCTCTGACGGGCGCTTCGAGCGCGGCGGAACTCGCGGGCACGGGCATGCGCGTCGTGCTGCTGTCGCCGCAGGGAAGGGTCTTCGACCAGAGGGTCGCGGAGGAGTTGGCGGGCGCGGAGCGGATCGTGCTCATCTGCGGCCGTTACGAGGGCGTGGACGAGCGCGTCGTCGAGATGCTTGTGACGGACGAGATCTCCATCGGCGATTACGTTCTGTCGGGCGGCGAACCGGCGGCGGCCGTCGTGGTTGACGCGATTGTTCGCCTGATACCGGGCGCGCTGGGGAGCGAGACTTCGGCGACGAACGAATCCTTCTCCGAAGGGCTACTCGACTTTCCGCATTACACGCGCCCGCCGGAGTTTCGCGGCAGACGCGTGCCGGAAGTTTTGCTCGGCGGCAATCACGCCGAGATCGCGCGCTGGCGCAGGCGGCAGGCGCTCTCGAAGACGCGCCGCAATCGCCCCGATCTTTTAGAACGCGTCGCGCTCACCGAAGCCGAACGCGCGTGGCTCGCGGAAGAGGAGCCGGAAAATTTTAGTGATGAGCAATGAGTTGCAATTGGCAGGATCAAAATTCTTGTCCTTAACTCGTCACTTGTCACCCGTCACTTGTCACTTTTCAGATTTGGAGTATTAGTCATGAACCGTTTAGATGCTGTCGAAAAAACTCAGATGAATAAGACCCTCCCGGACTTTCAGCCGGGAGACACGGTGCGCGTCCACGTGCGCGTGAAAGAGTCGGAGACGAAAGAGCGTTTGCAGGTCTTCGAGGGACTCGTCATTGCGCGCAAGGGCGGCGGCGTGCGCGAGACGATCACGGTGCGCAAGATCAGCTTCGGCATCGGCGTCGAGCGCATCTTCCCGCTCTACGCGACCATCGTGAAAGACATCGAAGTGATCAAGCGCGGCCGGGTGCGCCGCGCCAAGCTCTACTACCTGCGCAACCTGCGCGGCAAGGCCGCCCGCATCCGCGAGCGCGACACGCGCCCCACCAGCAGCAGCCAGGTTCAGGCCGCCGCCGCTGCCGCCGCCCGCAAGAGCAAAGGCTAAAGAAGTGACGAGTGACAAGTGACGAGTAACAAGTTAAAACAAAAGCCTTGCCTTTAACTTGTCACTCGTCACTTGTCACTCGTCACTGTTTTCTTATGATTCGGCGAAAACGCGTCTCCGAGATTTGCACGGCGTTTGAGGACGAGGCGCGGTCGCGCGGTCACCGGATGATCGCGGGGGTGGACGAGGTGGGGCGCGGGGCGCTGGCGGGGCCGGTCGTCGCCGCCGCCGTCATACTCGACCCCGCCGCGCCGCTCCCCGAAGGCTTGGACGACTCGAAGAAGCTGACGGCGGCCGCGCGCGAACGCATCGCCGAAGAACTCAAGGCGACCGCGCTCTGCTACGGCGTCGGCCTCATCCCGCCCGCCGAGATTGACGACACCAACATCCTCATCGCCACGCGCCGCGCCATGTGCCAGGCGCTAGACGACCTCCAACCCTGCGCCGACTTCCTGCTCATTGACGCCCTGCAACTGCGAGAGGTCGCGCTCCCGCAGCGCGCCATCATCCGCGGCGACTCGATCTCGGCCTCCATCGCCGCCGCCTCCGTCATCGCCAAGACCTACCGCGACGCGCTGATGCGCGACTACGAACAAACCTACCCGCAATACGGTTTCGCCGCGCACGTCGGCTACGGCACGCGCGCCCACCTCGCAGCCCTGCGCGCGCACGGGGCTTGCCCCATCCACCGCCGCAGCTTCCGCGGCGTGCTCACCCCGGCAGACTATCCGGCAGACGAGTAACGGCCGCGAGACAAGCCGTAACGTGCGCGCGTTGCGCGGCGTGCTTCCCGCAGGGCGAGCGGGTGGGGTAAACTCGCGCCCGCTTGTGAACCCCTCCTCAAAACTTTGCTGAGTGTTAACGGGAGCATCTGACCGCTTGCACATCGCCATTGACGCCCACACGGTCGGCACGGGTTTGGCCGGCGTCGAGACTTACATCACGAACTTGATCGAGGCGTTGGCCGCGTCCACCGAAGGCGGGGCGCATCGCTACACGCTCTACGTGACGAGGGGGCGCGCCGGGGATCGTTTCGCGGGACGCTGGCCGCACGTCTCGGTGCGCCGCACGCTGCCGCACACGCCGCTCGTCCGCCTGCCCCTGACGTTCCCCTTGGAGTTGCGCCGCCACGCGGCCGACGTGCTCCACGTGCAGTTCACCGCGCCGCCCTTCGCCCCCTGCCCCGTCGTCGCCACCATCCACGACCTCTCGTTCGAGCATTTGCCGGAGACGTTCAAACGACGGAGCTGGATGCAACTCCGCCTCACCGTGCGCCGCACGGCGCGCACCGCGGCGCACATCATCACGCCCTCCGAGTTTTCGCGCCGCGACCTGATCGAGACTTACGGCGTCGCGCCCGAACGCGTCAGCGTGACGCACGCGGCCGCCGCACCGCACTTTCGTCCCGCGTCTCAGGAAGCCGTGGCCGACGCGCGGCGCAGGTACGGCATCGGCGGCGACTACGTGCTCGCGGTCGGTTCGATCCAGCCGCGCAAGAATCTGGTGCGGCTCGTGCGCGCCTACTCGGACTTGCGCCGCCGACGTTCCCACGATAAGCTGCCACAACTCGTTTTAGTGGGAAAACGCGCGTGGTTGTACGGCGAAACGCTGCGCGCCGTCGAACAGTCAGGCGTCGCCTCGGACGTGATCTTTACAGGCTACGTGCCCGAACAAGACTTGCCCGCGCTCTACACGGGCGCGCTCTGCTTCGTCTACCCTTCCTACTTCGAGGGGTTCGGGCTGCCGCCGCTCGAAGCCATGCAGTGCGGCGCGGCGGTCGTCGCGGGCGACCGCACGAGTTTGCCGGAAGTAATCGGCGACGCGGGGCTGCTGGTCAACCCGTTTGACGAGGACGCCATCGGCGCGGCCGTCGCCCGCCTCATAGACGACGGCGACTTGCGCGCAGAGTTGCGCGCTCGCTCGCTCGCACGCGCCGCGCGCTTCAGTTGGGCAGAGACCGCGCGACAGACTTTGCAGGTCTACGAACAAGCGACAGGAGGAAAGGGGAGTGACAAGTGACAAGTGACGAGTGACAAGCAAAAGCCGTGAATCGTGAATCGTCAATCGTAAATAGACGAAGAAAGGTTTTCTCTATTTACGAGTGACGATTTACTCGCCTTCTCTTGTCACTCGTCACTCGTCACTCATCACTTGCCGCTCGCGGCGATGCGGATAGCGATTCTAGGAACACGGGGCGTACCCGCGAGTTACGGGGGCTTCGAGACTTTCGCCGAACAACTCTCGACGCGGCTCGTTGCGCGCGGCCATCACGTCACGGTCTACTGCCGCTCGCACTACGTCTCCCCGCGCCAACTCGAATACAAGGGCGTCCACCTCAAAGTCCTCCCCACGTTCCGGCACAAGTATTTCGACACCATCGTCCACGCCTTTCTCTCCGCCCTGCACTCGACGGCCGGGCGCTTCGACGCCGCGCTCATCTGCAACGCCGCCAACGCCCCCTTCGCGCCCATCGTGCGCCTCGCCGGCACGCCCGTCGCCATCAACGTTGACGGCCTCGAACACAAACGCCGCAAGTGGAACTGGCTCGCGCGCCGTTACTCCCTGCTTGCCGAACGACTCTCCACCGTTCTGCCGAACGAAACCGTGACCGACGCGCGCGTGA
>JAUZFQ010000244.1 GCA_030838445.1 Pyrinomonadaceae bacterium
AAATCCACGCCCTTCGCACGTCGAACATCTGTCGAGGGGAGTAGTCCTAACTATTCACCTTTGAAGCAAAGCGAACGGCGTATTTAACTTTAAGATCAACTGGCGGCGGGGCGGCTTTCGGCAAACAAGGCGCGCCCCGCCTTTTTTTTGCGTCCGGCCGCGCAGAATCTTGCACGCCAACTGATTTCCTCCCCATTGACTCGCGTCGCGTTTTGGAATAGATAATAGCTGCTCCCGATAATTAACAACGCAGGTCGCGGCCATGAGAAATCTGACTAATATCGCACTCCTCTTTCTGCTCGCAGCCTTGCAGTTCGGTTGCTCCAAACGAAACAACCACGCGCCGGACGTGACCGCCACGGGTAGCCCGACGCCCGCTGCTACTGCTGCCACTCCCGACGCTTCACCCGCTGCCGTCGCCATCCCGCAACCGCCCACGCAGGACGCGCCGGGCTACTACGCGCTCGGCTTGGAACTCTACAAACAGAATCGCGACGAGCAGGCCGCCGAAGCGTTCCGGCAGGCTACCGTGCTCGACCCCGAATTCGCCGCGGGCTACATGAAACTCGGTCTGGCTTACAAGGCGCTCGGCAGGAAAGAGGACGCGCAGAAGGCTTACGAAGAGGCCGTCAAGGTTTACGACAAGCTGGTGGACAAGGAGCCGAAGAACGCAGAGGCGCAACTGAATCTGGGCGAGGCTTACAGCCGGCTCGGCGACTACCAGAAGTCAATCGAGGCGTACCGCCGCGGCATCAAACTCAAAGAGCCGGACAGCGCGACCTATTACGACATCGGGCTGACCTACAACAAGCTCGCTCGTTATAGCGACGCTGTGGGTGCGTTCAAAAAGTCAATCGAATTAGACCCGGACGACTACCGCGCGCAGGAGGCTCTGGAACGCGCGCAGTCAGACGCGAGCAGGCAAAAGGCACGCATCGAAGAGGAAAAGAAGAAGCTGGAACGGACGGTAAAGACGAGCACCAACGGTAACTCAAACTCCAACTCGAACGGCAACTCGAACGGCAACAAAAATCAGTCGCCCAAAAATACGAAGCAGTAAGTTCAGACACCGACTCGCGCCCTGACACGACGGCGTTGAACGTCAACGCGCCGCTTCATGTCAACGCCCTGTCCCTAATCAACGCGCGCAAGTCTGCGCCCGTCCGCCATCAATCGAATAAGTCGCGCCCGTGATCCACGCGGCGCGCGCCGAGGCGAGGAACAAGATCAAGTCGGCCACTTCTTCCGGTTCGCCGACGCGACCGAGCGGGTGTGTCGTGCGCGAATGTTCGAGGAAGGCCGCGTACGCCTCTTCGCTCATCCCGCCGCGCCGGTGTACCTGCGTGCGGACGACGCCGGGGTTGACCGCGTTGACCCTGATCTGTTTGGACGCAAGTTCTAACGCGGCGCAGCGCGTCAACTGATCAACGCCCGCCTTCGACACGCAGTAGGCCAGCACGCCGGGGAACGCGCGCAAGCCCGTCACGCTCGACACGTTGACGATGTTTCCCTGCCGCGTTTCGAGGTGCGGAATCGCCAGTTGCATCAGGTGGAAGACGGCGCGCAAATTCACGTCGAGCATCGCGTCCCACGCAGCGAGCGTGGTGCTCTCAATCGTTCCGTTGGATAGCCCGCCCGCTGCGTTGACGAGCACGTCCAACCCGCCGAAACGCCCGACGCACTCGCCCATCGCGCGCTCCGCGTCATGTTCGTTCGTGACGTCGGCCGCGACGGCGAATGCTTCCCCGCCGAGTCGCTCGATCTCACTTGCGACCAACGCCAGCGCCTCCGCGTCGCGCCCGACCAACGCCACGCGTGCGCCCGCCGCGACGAAACGCAACGCCGTCGCGCGCCCGATTCCCGAACTCGCCCCCGTGACGAGCGCGATCTTGTCTTTCAACTCCGCAACGTCCATCGTTCGCCTAGCCCTTCATCCTGTGGTTAGTTCAATTCGACAATTCCTACTCGTCACGTTCCTGCTCGCGCGCCAACTCCTGAAAACGCGCGGCGTCGTCGAGCATCCGCACGTTATTGAAGAGCACGTAAGAGACGCCCTCCGGCGGCAGCATCGAGATGAGTTCCGCGAGTTCGTCGTCTTCGTAACGGTAGCGCCAGCCGGTGCGGCCGTGGAGGCGATAATAACACCGCCCCGGCGTCAGCGTGCGCGCGGCGAACGGGTCAACGACGTGCGTGAGGTCGAGTTCGTCGCACAACTCCTTGACCAGTTCAGGCGGCCAACTGCCGCGCGGCTCCCACAGCCAGACGAGTTTCCGGCGCGGCCGTTTGATGTGCGCGAAGAACGCGCGCAGGTCGCGCACGTGTTCACGCGTCGGCGTGAAACTGGACGGGCACTGAAACAGCACGCGCGTCGCCTTCAAGGCTTCGGCGCAGGCGAGCGTCACCTCCCACGCCTCGCGCACGACGGCGGTCGGGCGGAACGAACCCGCCTCCGACTTCTCCGCGTCGGTCAACTCTTTTTTGAGGCGGCGGTAGGTGGGGCTGCGCGCTTCGTGCGTGATGAGTTGCCACGCCTTGAGCGTGAACTCGAAATCGGGCGGGGCGTCGGCGCGCCAGCGTTCGAGTGTCTTCAACTGCGGCGGCTGGTAAAACGTCTGCTGAACTTCGACCACGGGAAAGCGCGCCGTGTACTCCGCTTGCGACGAGCGAAACCCGCAGCACCCCGCCTTGATCACGCGCCTGTCGCTTCTCTTCACCTTGTTTGACTCTTAACTCTCTGCGCCTCAGCCGCGCGTCAACTGGCGATACTTGATGCGGTGCGGTTGGTCGGCGGCCGCGCCGAGTCGCGCGCGCCGGTCGGCCTCATACTCGGAGTAGTTGCCCTCGAACCAGACGACTTTGCTCTCGCCCTCGAAGGCGAGGATGTGCGTCGCGATGCGGTCGAGAAACCAGCGGTCGTGGCTGATGACGACGGCGCACCCGGCGAAGTTTTCCAACGCCTCTTCGAGCGCGCGCATTGTGTTCACGTCCAAGTCGTTCGTCGGCTCGTCGAGCAAGAGGACGTTCGCTTCCTGCTTCAACATCTTCGCCAGATGGACGCGGTTACGCTCGCCGCCCGAAAGCGTGCCGACCTTCTTCTGCTGGTCGCCGCCGGAGAAGTTGAAGCGCGCCACGTAGGCGCGCGAGTTCACCTGTCGCGCGCCGAGCATCACGATGTCGAGGCCGTCGGAAATTACTTCCCAGATCGTCTTGTCGGCCGCGAGCGCGTCGCGGCTCTGATCCACGTAGGCGAGTTTGACGGTCTCGCCCGTGCGGAAACTCCCGCCGTCAGGTTCTTCCTGCTTCGTGATCATGCGGAAGAGCGTGGTCTTGCCCGCGCCGTTCGGGCCGATGATGCCGACGATGCCGCCGGGCGGCAACGCGAACGTCAGGTCGTCAATCAACAGCCGGTCGCCGAAGGCTTTCGAGACGTGCTCGGCCTGAATCACGATGTCGCCGAGACGCGGCCCCGGCGGAATGTAAATTTCCAACTCCGACGCGCGACCCTGCGTCTCCTGACTCGCCAGCGTCTCGTAAGAATTGATGCGCGCCTTCGACTTCGCCTGACGACCTTTGGGCGACATCCTGATCCATTCCAACTCGCGCTGCAAAGTCTTCTGCCGCTCTGACTCCTGTTTCTCTTCCACGGCGAGCCGCTGACCTTTTTGTTCGAGCCACGAAGAGTAGTTGCCTTGCCAAGGGATGCCCTGCCCGCGGTCGAGTTCGAGAATCCACCCGGCCACGTTGTCGAGGAAGTAACGGTCGTGCGTGACGGCGATGACCGTGCCGGGATACTTCTGCAAGTGTTGTTCGAGCCAACTGACGGACTCTGCATCGAGGTGGTTGGTCGGTTCGTCCAAGAGCAAAATGTCGGGCTGTTGCAGGAGCAGGCGGCAGAGCGCGACGCGTCGTTTCTCGCCGCCCGAAAGAATGTTGACGGGCGTCTCCGGCGGCGGGCAGCGCAGCGCGTCCATCGCGAGTTCGAGGCGCGAGTCCAAGTCCCACGCGTCGGCGGCGTCGAGTTTCTCCTGCACCGCGCCCTGTCGTTCAAGCAGCGCCGTCATCTCGTCGTCCGACATCGGCTCGGAAAACTTCTCGTTGATCGCTTCATACTCTTTCAAAAGATCGACTGTCGTCTGCACGCCCTGCTCGACGATCTCGCGCACGGTCTTCGACTCGTCGAGTCGCGGCTCTTGTTCGAGAAAGCCGACGGTGTGACCGGGCGAGATCACGGTCTCGCCGATGAACTCCGTGTCCATGCCCGCGAGTATGCGCAGCAGCGAACTCTTGCCCGAACCGTTCAGGCCGATGACGCCGATCTTCGCGCCGTAAAAATACGAGAGGTAGATGTCTTTGAGGACGGGCTTCTTGTCGTAAAACTTGCTGACGCCGATCATCGAGTAAATAACTTTGTTGGGGACGCTGCTCATAACTAAACTCACTTTCTGATGACAGATAAATATCTCGCCGCGACTTGCGGGCTGGAACGTTTACAATTTTCCCTTCACGTCTAATTCTCCACGTCGGGCGTGGTGTTGGGCGCGCACGCGAAGACGGCCGCGCTCGCGACGCGCACGGGCGTCAGGGGCGTCTCGCCTTCGAGCGCGGCCTTGTTGATGGCGTCCACCACGTCCATGCCCTTCGTGACACGCCCGAAGGCGGCGAACTTGTTGTCGAGATGCGACGCCGTGCCGACGAGGATGAAGAAATTGGTGGTCGCGCTGTGCGGCCGGTCGGAGCGCGCCATGGAGACGACGCCGCGCGTGTGCCGGATGGCGTTCGGCTCGTCGCGCACGGTGCGTCGCGCGCGTTCGGCGAGGGCGGGCGGCGTCAGTTTCTCGCGCGTCGAGAGGTTGCCGCCCTGTATGACGAAGCCGCGGACGACGCGGCTGAAAGTCGTCGTGTCGAACGCGCCCGTGGCCGCGAGGTTCAGGAAGTTGCGGACGGTTTCGGGCGCGCCGTCCGGCAGCATCATTATTTCAATCGTTCCCGACTCCGTCTCCAGACGGACGCACTGCGCGGCCATCCGCTCCGCGCTCGCGCCGTCGAAAGGTTCGGGCGCGGGCGTCGGCACGGGCGTGGGCGCAGGTATCGGCACGGGTTTAACTTGGGCGGGCGGCGGAGTCACTTTAGTTTGCGCGGGGCGTCTCTGCGCGGGCGCGTGTGCCGCGAAAAAGAGTGTGGCGCAGAGGGCGAGGCTTGGGTTAAGAAGTTTCTTCATGGTCTCTTCAAGTGTGAATTTGCGAATTGCTGCTATATCATTATCACAAAGCGCGCCGCTGTTGTAGTAGCCGAAAATTTTCGCCGGGACTTACGACGGACGGGGCGGCGCGAACTTAACGTATTCGCCGACGCTAGACACCGGGGGCACGGGGGAAGACCGGATGACGGATGAATTGAGTCTACAGGAGAGGTACGCGCCGCGGATGACTTGCTTCGGGTGCGGCCCGGCCAACGAGCGCGGCTTGCGCATACGCAGTTTCGCGCGCGGCGACGACGCGGCGATCTGCGAATGGCAACCTGAGAAACATCACGAGGCGTTTCCGGGCATGTTGAACGGCGGCATCATCGGCTCGCTCATTGACTGCCACGCCAACTGGACGGCCGCGTGGCATCTGATGCGACGCACGGGACAAGATGCGCCGCCCGCCACCGTCACGGCCGAATACTCCGTCAAGCTCATGCGCCCGACGCCGACCGCTGCGCCCGTCCAACTCGCGGCGCGCGTGGTCGAAGCGAAAGAGGATCGCGCCGTCGTCGAAGTCGAACTGACGGCCGGGGGAAAAGTTTGCGCCACAGGGCGCGGCACGTTCGTCGCCGTCAAGCCCGGCCATCCGGCATATCACCGCTGGTAAAAATTCATGTCGAACATACAGATACTCGCGCGTGCGCGCCGGGCGTGGCTGGTCGCCGTTTGCCTGTGCCTCTTCCTGCCGACGGCGGCGACCGCGCAGAAGCGCGCGACTTACACCAACCCCGTCATCGCGGGCGACTTTCCAGACCCGTCCGTCATCCGCGTCGGCGACGACTACTGGACGACGGCCACGTCGGGCGAGTGGGCACCGATCTTCCTCGTCATGCACTCGCGCGATCTCGTCCACTGGGAGGCGCAGGGGGCGGTTTTGCCGAACCGCCCGTCGTGGGCGGCGAACAGTTTTTGGGCACCTGAGTTGCAACAGTTCGGCAACCGTTTCTACGTCTACTACACGGCGCGCATGAAGCACGGCCCGCTCTGCGTCGCCGTGGCGAGCGCGGCCGCGCCGCAGGGGCCGTACACGGATCACGGCACGCTCGTCTGTCAGGAGATCGGCTCGATTGACGCCGTGGCGACCGCCGACGAGAACGGCGACGTGTACCTGATCTGGAAGGAGGACGGCAACAGCCGCAACCAGCCGACGCCGCTCTGGGCGCAGAAACTTTCCGCCGACGGGACGCGGCTCGTCGGCAGCCGCAAGGAGTTGTTTCGCAATAACCCGACGACGTGGGAGGGCGGCGTGGTCGAAGGCGCGTTCGTCGTGCGGCGCGGCGAATGGTTCTACCTGTTCTATTCGGGCAACGCGTGCTGCGGCCGTCGCTGCGACTACGCATTGGGCGTCGCGCGCGCGCGCAAACTGCTCGGCCCTTGGGAGAAGAACCCCGCGAACCCGATCCTCGCCGCCAACAACGTCTGGCAATGCCCCGGCCACGGCAGCATCGTGACGAACAAACAGGGCACGGACTATTTGCTCTACCACGCCTACCGCAAGTCGGACGAGGCTTTCCACATCGGGCGCGAGGCTCTGCTCGACGAAGTTAAATGGAACGCGAACGGCTGGCCTTCGATCAACGACGGACGTGGGCCGAGCGCGACCGCCGCGCGCCCGCCAGCCTCCGGCATCGTCGTCAGTCAGGACTCTTTCTACGACGAGTTTGACGCGCCCGTCATCGGGGCGAGTTGGCAGTGGCCGCAGTGGAACGTGCCCGCGCTTGCCGTCGAGACGGAGAGCGGGGGGCGTCTGAGTCTCTCCGCTACGGACAAGAAGGCGAAAGACCCGCTCGCCGCGCTCGTCACGCAACGCGCGCCGGGCGGCGACTACGTGGCGACCGCCGCCGTCAATCTGGCGGAGTTGGCGCGCGGGGTGTCGGCGGGTCTGTCGGCCTACGGCGATCAGGAGAACGCGCTGGGCGTTGCGGCAGGTGGCGGCGAGATCAGGGTGTGGCGGATGGTGAGCAAAGGACGACGCAACGTCGCCACGGCGAAGACGACGGCGCAGCGGGTCACGCTGCGGATGACGTCGCACGACGGCGCGCGTTACCGCTTCGCCTACAGCGTTGACGGTAAAGCGTGGACGCCCGTGGGCGACGAAGTTGACGGCACACACCTCGGCTCCGTACGCATCGCACTCAACGTCGGCGGCGCGCCCGGCGCGGTCGGCAAATTCGAGTGGCTACGCATCGAACCTGTGCCTTAATAACTAGAGCGTCAGTAGTCAGTAGTCAGTAGTCCGTTGTCCGTTGCATGTAGTTATCACGCAAGTTGCTAAAGACGGTCTTGAACAACTGACCACGGACAAAGAACAACTGACAACTGACAACTGACCACGGACTACTGACCACTGACAAAGAACTTTCTTCCCCCGCTCCGTCATAATCTCTTATCGAGCAACTCCCTGGCTTTCGTCACGGCCTCCTTGTGTTCGGGGAGGAAGCCGGGGTGCGGCGTCATGTTGAGGATGAAGTCAATCTGCTTGCGGGCGTCGTCCATGCGCTTGTTGCGGATGTAAGCCTCGGCCAGACGCAGGCGGTAGAGCGAGTTGTTTTCGCCGTACTTCATGCCGCGTTCGAGCGTCTCGACGGCGCGTTTGGGATCGCCGCC
>JAUZFQ010000002.1 GCA_030838445.1 Pyrinomonadaceae bacterium
ACTCGGCGATGTCAAAATGATGTTCATGGTGGGCGCATATCTCGGCTGGCCGCTGACGATCCTGACGATCTTTCTCGGCGTCGTGGGCGGCTCGGTCGTCGGCGTCGGCCTCATGCTCTGGCGGCGCGAGCGCGACATGCAAATGCTCCTCCCCTTCGGCATCTTCCTCGGCATCGGCGCGATCCTGAGCCTCCTCGTCGGCCAGCAGATCATCAACTGGTATCTGGGGCACTTCGTGCCTTGAAGTGACGAGTGACAGGTGACAAGTGACAAGTTAAAAACTAAAAAACTTGATCTGAACCTTCAACTTGCTCCGACTCGTCGCTCGTCAACTCGTTCTTACTCGTCACTTGTCACTCGTCACTCGTCACTGTACTTATGCCCCGTTACGAAAATCGCGTGCAGTTGGTGTTGGCGTTGGTCGTCGGGCTGTTGCTCGTCGCGAACTTGTTCACGCTGACGCTGGTCGCCATGACGCCGCCGGACAGGAGCGTGCGCGCGCCCGTCTTGTTCGCGGTCTTCACCGTCACGCTGTTGGTGAGCCTGCCGGGCATCTTCCTGTTGCCGCGTTGGCTGGTGCGCCCGTACCGACGGCTCGTCGGCGAGGCCGAGCGCGCGCCCGTCGCCGCGCGACCCGAAGGCGCGCGCGACGAGACGGAGTTCGTGTTGGAGACGTTTCAGGCGGTGGTCGCGCAATTGCGCGCGCAGCAACGCGAGTTGGAACAGTTGAGCGCGCAGGCGAGCGCGCGCGCCGCGTCGGCCGAGATGTTCAACGAGCGCGTGGTGGCGAGCGTGCCGTCCGGCCTCGTCGCCTTCGACGCGCGCGGCATCGCCACGATCATCAACCCCCCGGCGCGCGCGCTTCTCGAAACCGGGGCGGACGCCGCGGGGCAACACCTCAAGACCCTCTTGCGCCTCTCGCCCGAACTGACCGGGCTGGTCGAGCGTTGCTTGCAGACAGGCGAACTCTACCGCCGCGAAGAGGTCTCTGCGACGACGGGCGACGGGCGCGCGCGGCGGCTCGGCGTGACGGTCGCGCCGGTTGATCCGCAGCCCGCGAGCGGCGCGGCGCGCGGCGCGCTCTGCCTGCTCACGGACATCACGGAGGTCGCGCAGTTGCGCGAGGCGGTCGCGCTCAAAAGAAATTTGGAGAGTCTCGGCGAGATGTCGGCGGGGCTGGCGCACGAGTTCAAGAACGCGCTCGCCACGCTCCACGGCTACGCGCAGCTTTTGCAGAATCTCGAACTCGACGAGCGCGGGCGCGGCGCGGCCTCCGCGCTCCTACAGGAAGTCCGCAACCTCACGCAGATGGTCACGGCCTTCCTCAACTTCGCGCGCCCGCAGCCGCTCCAACTCTCCGAGGTCTCACTCCCAGAACTCCTCGCCGACTGCGCCGCCGAGCTACAGCCCGTCTACGACGAGCGTCGCGTCGCCTTCTCCGTCTCCGGCGAGTTTCGCGAAGTGCGCGCCGACGAGTTGATGCTCCGGCAGGCGTTGCTCAACCTGCTCCGCAACGCTGCCGAGGCGATTGACGAGATGCGCGCGGAGCGTCTCGTCAACGCGCACGGGAGCGTGGAGACGGGCAACAGCAGCGGCGGCGACTGGCTCGTCCTCTCCATCGCGGACACGGGCACAGGACTCACTCCTTCTGAACTGCAACGCATCTTCATTCCCTTCTTCACCACCAAGACCAAAGGCCACGGCATCGGCCTCGCCCTCGCGCACCGCGTCGTCGCCGAACACGGCGGCACGCTCTCCGCCGCGAACCGGACGGGCGAAGAAGCGGGCGCGGTCTTCACGCTCCGGCTGCCGCTGGAAACGTCCCGGGCATAATGTAACGGTTGACTTCCTGACGTGAGAAGTTTGAACGCTCAACGCGCGCGGCGAAGTGACGGCTTGACGTGGACGCGCTTGAGGCCGAAAGCGATGATGCGCGCGGGGATGTTCCTCAGGAACGGCGTCCGCAGCAAAAGACGGGCGGCGCGCGGGACTTCTACCGGCTGGTTCGCTCTCAAAATGTTCCTAATCATCACCCCTTGCACGAGCGCCTGTATTTTTTGGATGAAGCGCGTCGGCCACTCGCGCTGTCGTTGCACCTCGCGCAGGTGTCGCATCTCGACGCGCCCCTCGCCGAGCGGCGCGGCCAAAATATTCGCCGCCACCACCGCGTCCTGAATCGCGTAGTTGATGCCGACGCCGCCCACCGGCGACATGACGTGCGCGGCATCGCCGATGAGCAGCAACCCAGGCTGCTGCCAACGCTCAACCCGGCTCGACTCGACCGAAAGCATCGCGACCTGCTTCCACTCTTTCAAGTGCGCGACTCGATCCGCGAGTTCCGGCGCGATTGACACGAGCGATTGGCGCAGCGCGTCCAGCCCCGCTTCGCGCACCTGCCGGAAGCTGCCTTTGAGGATGACGTAAGCGATCTGCCACTCGTCCAGACGGTCGAGCATGACGACGAGATGGCCGTTGCCGACGCGCGCCAGCAAGCCCTCCGGGTCGTCCGTCTTGCGCGGCAGGCGAAACCACAAGACGTCCATCGGCGGCGAAGTCTTGACGGGTTCTTTCCCCGCCAGTTGCCGCACGCGCGAACTGCGGCCGTCCGCGCCGACGGTTAACGGGGCGCGCACCTCGTGCGTGCCCGCGTCCGTTTCGTAACGCACCCCGCGCACTATTCCGTCCTCTTCGATCAACTCCTGCACGCGCGCGCCCATCTTGAGTTGAAAGCTCGGGTGTGCTTTGGCCTCCCCGGTGATGAATTCGAGGAAGTGCGCCTGCGGCAACATCATGATGTAGGGGAAGCGGGTGTTGAGACGCCGGAAATCGGCGACCGTCAGCGGGCCAGCGGGCGTCATAAAAGTGCCGCTGTGAATCTTGGAGTGGCGCAGTTCGTGGAGACGTTCGGCGAGGCCGAGTTCGTCCAGGATTTCGAGGATGGACGGGTGGATGGTGTCGCCGCGAAAGTCGCGCTCGAAATCTTCGTGCGCTTCCAGGAGGACGACGGGGATGCCTTGCCGCGCGAGTATCAACGCGAGCACCGCGCCCGCAGGGCCGCCGCCGACGATACAGCAAGAGGTTTCCAACGTCTCGACAATCGCACGTTCACTCATCTTTTTTTTTGCGTGCGAGGGAGGTGTTTGAGTTAAGTCTCGGCCACGAGATCGGCCGAAGGAAAATACTCGCGCCAGCGGCGGTCAACGAGTTGCTTGATGTCTGGGCGCACGACGAGTTCGTCCGGGTAAGTCGGTTTCATGCGCGCGTCTATGACGAGGGGCGTGGAGTATGACAGATGATGGCGCACGACGCTCGTCTTTTTTGCGTAGATGTCCGAGGCCGGCTCGAAGCGCGTCCACGTCGCCCAGAGGAAATCGGCGGATGAACGTGCCACACTCGCGTCGTCGTGCAGGACGACGAGCGGCCAGTTGGCGAAGGCTTCGTCGGTCGCCAGACGCGCGGCCTGCTGCGGGTCTTCGGCGTAGGGCGCGCCCTCGACGACGAGACAGCCGCCGCAGAAGACTTCGGCGCGTTTCACTCCGGCGGGGAGTTGACCGGAAAAAGCGCGCGGCAGTTCGCGCACGGCGTCGCCGAGTCCGAGCAGGATCGCTTTGCTGCCCTGATTGACACGGCCGCTCGTGTAGTCGAGCGTGTCCATCGAGACGTTGGAGAAGATGAAAAGGTCGCTCTCGAAACGCGCGCGGGCGAGGATGTGCTCGAAGAGGCGCGGGAAGTCGCGCAAGTCCTGCGGCGTGTCGGTCAGGAGCAGAAACTTCGTGAGCGAGAGTTGGCCTTCGCCAAGTATGCGGAAGCCGGAGACTAGAGCCTCGCGCGCGTAGCGTTCGCGCACGACGGCGGCCGCGAGCGAGTGAAAACCCGTCTCGCCGTAAGACCACAGATCGCGCACGCTCGGCATGACGAGCGGGAAGAGCGGCGAGAGGAGTTGCTGCAAGTAGTCGCCGATGAAAAAGTCTTCCTGCCGCGGCTTGCCGACGACCGTCGCCGGGTAGATCGCGTCGCGGCGGTGGCAGACGGCTTCGGCGTGGAAGACCGGGTAGTCGTGTTGGAGCGAGTAGTAGCCGTAGTGATCGCCGAACGGCCCTTCGGGTCGCCGCTCGTGCGGGGGGACGCGGCCGACGATGGCGAACTCGGCCTCGGCGACGAGGCGGTGGCCGTGCGTGAAGGCGTCGCGCGTGACCCTGATCTTTTCGCCCGCGAGGACTGAGGCGAGCACGAGTTCGGGCACGTCTTCGGGCAGCGGTGCGATGGCGGAGAGCATCAACGCGGGCGGCCCGCCGACGAAGATCGAGACGGGGAGCGACTCGTTCGCCGCCTCGGCCTCGTGATAGTGGAAGCCGCCGCCCTTGTGAATCTGCCAGTGGATGCCGGTCGTCTCCGCGTCGTACCGCTGGATGCGATACATGCCGAGGTTGTGCTTGCGCGTGCGCGGGTGCTCCGTGTAGACGAGCGGGAGCGTGACGAACGCGCCGCCGTCTTCCTGCCACGTCGTCAGGATCGGCAACTCGTCGAGCCGCGCCGGGCGATCAATCACTTCGAGCACGGGCGCGCGACGCACGCGGCGCGTCCCCAACTTTAACGCTTCGAGCGCGAGCGAACGATGCCCCCAAATTTCCGCGGGGCGCGGCGGCAGCAAAGACTCGACGACGTGGACGACTTCTTTCACCAACGCTTCGGGCTTTTGTCCGAACGCCAGTTCGATGCGACGCGCCGTGCCGAAGAGGTTGGTGACGACCGGGTAGCGGCTGCCCTTCACGCGTTTGAACAGAAGCGCCGCGCCGCCCTGCGCGATCACGCGGCGGTGGACTTCCGCCAGTTCCAGATACGGGTCAACTTCCGTCTCGACGACGACGAGGTCGCGCTCGCGCGTCAGTTGATCGAGAAAGGAGCGAAGGTTTCGGTGCATAGAAATTGTCGGCGGTCAGTCGTCCGTTCGGTCGTCCGTTGTCAGTTGTCAGCGGTCAGTTGTTAATACCACACAACGGCGATAAGGGGCGAGATGTGAGTCTTGCCCCAAAGCGAAAAGGGCGAGATGTGCGTCTCGCCCCCGTCCGATGAATGAACTTTCGCTTTGACTCAAGGGACGTCCGGCGTCGTGGCTTTGCCGACCTGGCGCGTGCGCGTCTTGGCGTCGGGCTGCGTGGGCGCGTTGAGACGGCGCGTGATTTCGCGCGTGGCGAAGCGCGCGGCGTCGGCGATCTTGGGATCAATCGAAGCGGCGTACGGCTCGACGACGGGCAGCGTCTCGGCGTTGCCGGAGCGCGCGAGGGATTCGAGCAGTTTGATCTGGGTGTTGCCGTTGACTTGCGGCAGCAGGCCGTAGAGCGGTTCGGGCGTTTCGAGTTCGGCGAGGTAAGCCTCCGACTGATTCCAGCGGTTGGTGTCGAGATCGCGCACCACCGCAAAGAGCGCGGGCGTCTTGCCCATGCGATAGAGCGCCCAGTCGAGCGCGAGGCGCACGCGCGCGTTCTTCTCTTGCAGGCGGTAGCCCTCAACGAGTTTGCGCTGCGCGGGCGGGGCGAGCCGCGCGAGGTCTTCCGCCGCACGCTGCCTGATCAGCGCATCGCGATCCGTCAACTGTCGCATCAACGCGTTGACGTCCGCACGCGTCTCGCCGTCGGCCGCGTCTTGCTGCGACATCAATGGCGACCCAGAGGTGCCTGTGACGAAAGCCAACAGGAGTGAGAACGCGCAACTCAAAAGGGCGTTTTGTGTGGGAACTGATTTAGCTGGCATGTGAAATTCCTCCCCGGCTGCGGCCGGTGCGGGAGAGCGTGCGCGAAGGCGTAGGTTGCAATTGAGGAGAGGACAAATGAGCCGTGGTTAATGAGCCGTGGTTAACGCGTGCTCTCAGTTAAATTTGATGACTGAGAGCACGCGCGCTCCGGCCGGTTACTTGGTCTTGCGCAGTTGCGCGATGTTGAGATCGAGATCGGCGACGGGAATCACTTCCACGTTCTTGTACTGCTTCTGAAGTTCGGGAAGAAACTTCTTGGCGTCGCCGACGATGATGACGTTGGCGGCTTTCGAGTCGAGGCGCGAACCGGCGAAGCCCTGCACGTCTTTGGCCGTGATCGATTGGACGTTGTTGATGTAGCTGTTGATCTCGTCGAAGCTGAGACCGTAGAGGGTGAGGTTCGCCACCTGTGCCACAAGGCCGCTCGCCGTCTCCAGATTGCGCGCGAAGCCGCCGATGAGCACGGCCTTACGCGGCGTCAATTCCGCATCGGGAAGTTCGCCGTTGGCGAGTCGGCTGAGTTCGCCGAGCAGGAGTCCGGCGACGACCGCGCCCGACTCGTTCTTCGTCTGCGCCTCGGCCGTGAACGGCCCCGTGT
>JAUZFQ010000204.1 GCA_030838445.1 Pyrinomonadaceae bacterium
AGGGGCGCGCGACGCCCTTTCCCACTCGCGCTCATCATCGGCTCGCTCGCACTCGCAGCCCTGCTCGGCCTGTTGCTCTACGCGTGGCGCAGCAGAAGACCGGCCAACGACGGCGCGGCGACCGTCACTAACACAAACGCCACGCCCTCGCCCGTTGCGACTCCGAGCGCGCAGGCGACAGCGACGACGACGCCCGCCCCCTCACCCGCTGCAACGCCCAACGCGTCGCCGCAGCCATCAGTCGCGCCGCACGCCACCGTCGCGGAGGAGAAAGAGCGCGTCGCGGTGCGCTCCTCCATCGACAGTTGGGTCGCCGCGCACAACGCGCGCAACCTGACGCAGGTGACGAACTTCTACATGCCGAAAGTCTCGACCTTTTACCTCGCGCAGAACACCACGCGCGCCGCGGTGCGTGCCGAGAAAGCGCGACTCTTTCAAGCGCCGAGCATGATCATTCAGCGCGCCAGCGACCCGCAAATCACCTTCGGACAAGACGGCGGCACGGCCACCACGACCTTCCGCAAATCCTACAGTCGCGGCGGTGCTTCACAACTGCAAGGTGAGGTCTTACAGGAAATCATCTGGCAAAAAACCAATCGCGGCTGGAAGATCATCAGCGAACGCGACCTCCGCGTCATACGGTAAGGGATGAGTGATGAAATCAAAGCTGTCAGTTGTCCGTGGTCAGTTGTTCAAGACAATCTTTAGCGACTCGTGTGATAACCACATGCAACTGACTACTGACCACGGACAAAGAATAATTCCTTATTCATCCCTCATCCCTCTCTTCACTTGCCCGCCGTCCGTTGATCCAATACTCTAGTCGCTTCGCGCGCGATTCCTCTCTCTGGATGTAACATGGCTGAACCGACACTCACCCCGATGCTGCGTCAGTATCACGAACTGAAACAGCAGCACCCCGGCACGCTCCTCTTCTTCCGCCTCGGCGACTTCTACGAACTCTTTTTCGACGACGCCGTGACCGGCGCGCGCGAACTCGAAATCACGCTCACGGCCAGACACAAGGAGCGCGGCGCGGGGGCGGGCGTCCCGATGTGCGGCGTGCCGCACCACTCGGTTTCGGGCTACATCGCGCGCCTCGTCCGCAAAGGCTATCGCGTCGCCATCTGCGAGCAGACGGAGGACGCGTCGAAGACTAAGAAACTCGTCCGGCGCGAAGTCGTGCGCGTCATCACGCCGGGGACGGCGATTGACCCGCAGTTGGTCGAGTCGCGCGAGTGCGTCTATCTCGCCGCCGTCTGCGGCGCGGGCGACTCTTACGGCGCGGCCTTTCTCGACCTCTCGACCGGAGAATTTCGCACCACCGAGGCGCGCGGCGCGGACGCGTGGCAGCGCATCCGCGCCGACATCGAATCTTACAGCCCGCGCGAACTGCTCTTCCCCGCCTCGCTCGCGCCGCTCGTCAAATATTCTTACGTGGGCGGCGGCGCACATACGGAACCGCTCCCGCTCTCGCATAGCCCGGACACAAAGGACACAAACGTCACAAACGTCGTCCCCTTCGCGCGTCCCTCCGCCACCGCGGTCGAGATGGCGAACTTCGGCGGGGGCAGTTGCATGTCGCTCTCACCGCTCGACGATTGGTTGTGGGAACCCGTCTCGTGCGCCTCGCTGCTGCTCGAACAATTCGGCGCGTACACGCTCGAAGGCTACGGGCTGGAGGGCAAGATTGACGCCGTGGCCGCCGCGGGCGCGTGCCTGCGCTACGCGCGCGAGACGCAGCGCGACGCCGCCGCGCACGTCAACGACATCACCTATTTCGCGTCGCAGGATCATCTCGTGCTCGACCCGGTGAGCGTGCGTAATCTCGAACTCGTCGAAGCGCAGAACAACGCGGGGCGTTCGCACACTTTGTTCGGCGTCATTGATTCGACCGTCACGGGCATGGGCGCGCGCCTCTTGCGCGCGTGGCTGCTGCGCCCGTCGGTGCGTCGCGGCGAGATCGAAGCCCGGCTCGCCGCGGTCGCAGACTTTCACGGCTCGCACATGAAGCGCGACCGCATGCAGTCGCTCCTCAAAGACGTGGCCGATCTCGAACGACTCATCGCGCGCATCAGCATGAACACCGCCACGCCGCGCGATCTCGCCGCCCTGCGTCGCTCGCTCGAACAAGTGCCGACGATTCGTCAGACGTTATCGGACTCCGAATCGTCGCTCCTTCAAGTCTTGCGCGAGAACTCCGACGAGTTGACAGACGTGCGCGACGCAATCGCCGAAGCCATCGCGGACGAGCCGCCGCTCAACCTATCCGACGGCGGCGCGATCCGCGCCGGCTACTCCGCCGAACTCGACGAACTGCGCGCCATCAGCCGCGACGCCAAGGGCGTGATCGCCGCCCTCGAAGCGCGCGAGCGCACGCGCTCCGGCATCAATTCCCTGCGCGTCCGTTTCAACAACGTCTTCGGCTACTTCATCGAGGTCTCCAAAGGTCAGGCCGCGCGCGTGCCCGCCGATTACGAGCGGCGGCAGACGCTCGCCAACGCCGAACGCTTCACCACGCCCGAACTGAAACAGTGGGAGCAGAAGGTGCTGGGCGCGGAGGGGCGCATCAACGAACTTGAAGCGGCCATCTTCGCAGAGGTGCGCGCCCGCGTCGCCGTCGAGACGAAACGTCTGCAAGCGACAGCGCGTGCCCTCGCCATGCTCGACGTGCTCTCTGCGCTCGCCACCACGGCCGTCCGCCAACGCTACCAGAGACCCACGCTCCACGACGGCGACGAGATCGAGATCGTGGGCGGCCGTCACCCCGTCATCGAGGCGACGAGCGAGACGCCCTTCGTCCCGAACGATCTCTACATGAACAACTCGACGGATCGTCTGCTCATCGTCACCGGCCCGAACATGGGCGGCAAGTCAACCATCCTCCGGCAGGTCGCGCTCATCGCGCTGCTCGCGCAGGTCGGTTCGTTCGTCCCGGCCGAGAGCGCGCGGCTTCCACTGTTCGACCGCATCTGGACGCGCGTCGGCGCATCCGACGACCTCTCGCGCGGCCGCTCGACCTTCATGGTCGAGATGACAGAGACGGCCGCCATCCTGCACAACGCCACGCCGCGCTCGCTCGTCCTGCTCGACGAGATCGGCCGCGGCACGTCCACCTTCGACGGACTCTCCATCGCGTGGGCGGTCGCCGAACACCTGCACGACTCGCCCGAGCATGCGGCCAAGACACTTTTCGCCACCCACTACCACGAACTGACCGAACTCGCCGAACGACTGCCCGGCGCGCAGAACTACCGCATCCGCGTCGCCGAGCGCGAGGGCGAAGTCATCTTCCTCTACAAGCTCGAACGTGGCCGTGCCTCGAAGTCTTACGGCATCGAAGTGGCGCGACTGGCGGGTCTGCCCCCGGCCGTGCTCGCGCGCGCGCGCGACGTGCTGCAACGCCTCGAACGCTACGAACTCGACGTGTTCGCCGAGAACGCCAAAACAGCGGCGCTCTCAAATTCGGACGGCGCACACGCGGCAGCTACACCGGACGAGAAGAACGACGGCGGCGCGCTCGGTCAGGCGGCCAGACGCGCCGGTCGGCGCGCGCTGGCGGCGCAGGCGACGCTCTTCGACACGGCGAACCAGAGCCTGCTTGACGAGTTGCGCGGCGTTGATGTAGAAAACCTCTCGTCGGAAGAAATCCGTACTCTCCTGAAAAACATACGCACCCGAATCGTTTGATCACGCAGGCCAACACCCCGACACGGCTTTTGAGTCGCACAGTTTCACGCCGACTAAAAAACGCCGTGAGGTTTTGTTCCCTACTAATCTTTCCGCTCCTCCTGCTTCAACTCACTTCGGTAACAGCGCCCGCCAAAGTCAAAAGCGGCATCCGCTCGATTGACTTTCGCAATTTCACCTATCCGTTTGAATGTGACGAGAAAAAGACTGTGACCTTGCGACAAGGCAGAGTGCCTGAGAGCGTATGCTATGGCATTACTAAAGTGGTCTCGGTTCACTATCACGATTTCGACGGCGACGGTCGAGAAGAGGCGCTCGTCGTGCTCGGAACAAATTGCTATACCTCTTGTTGGTACATTGAGAACTACTACGTCTATTCTTACCACAAGGGTCGCGGCAAACTTATTTTTCAGGAATCACAGGGCTATCGTTATAAACTCGGAGAGCCGGCCGACTTCGGCAAGGATGTCTGGAAACTGGGGCGGCCTTACGGGGTTTCACTTAACCGTGGGCAACTCCAAATTACCGGGCTGGCGCACGACGACGGGGACGCAAACTGTTGCCCGCGTTTCAGGGAACGCACGGTTTACGGCTGGCGGCGGAATCGTTTCGCAGTCATAGCGCGCAAGCGCAGCTTAGACCCGAACGGCCCCGGCGATCCGTGGGCGCGGAATTAGAAATAAACTATGTCTGATTTATCAACTCTCTCGCTCGAACAAAAGATCGGGCAACTGCTCTACATCGGCCTGCCGGGGACGGAGTTCGACGCAGAGGCGCGCGCGCTCGTCGCAGACGTGCAACCGGGCGGCATCATCATCTTCGGCCGCAACGTCGCCACGGCCGAACAGTTGCGCGGGCTGCTCGACAGCGTGCGCGAGACTTTACACGTCGAGCCGTTGCTCGGCATTGATCAGGAAGGCGGCCTCGTTGATCGCCTGCGGAAAATCTGCACGCCGATGCCCGCCGCGCGCACCATCCGCCAGCACGGCGATCTCGCCGCCGCGCGCACGCTCGGCCGTCTCACGGGCGAAGCCCTGCGCCTGCTCGGCTTCAACATGAACTTCGCGCCCGTCCTCTCGATCATGACGGACGACCGCGACCTGCTCTCGAACGGACTCTACTCACGCTCCTACGGCCGCTCGCCCGGCGAGGTGCTCGGCTACACGATGGTCTACCTGCGCGGCCTGCAAGGTGAGGGCTGTCTCGGTTGCGCCAAGCACTTCCCCGGCATCGGCGCGGGCGAGGTTGATTCGCACGAAGAGATGCCGATCATCAACCTCTCGCAGGATCAACTGATCGCGCAAGACCTCGCGCCCTACATCGAACTCTTCCAGCGCGAGGACAACATGGTTCACGCCGTGATGGTCAGCCACGGCGGCTTTCCGAAAGTTGATCTCCGTAGCGGCACGGCGGGCGGGCGGCTCATCCCCGCTTCGATCAACCCGCAGATCGTCACCAAGTTGCTCCGCGAAGAGATCGGCTACACGGGTCTCGTCGTCACGGACGATCTGGAGATGGGCGCAATCGCGCGCCACTACCAGATTGAAGAGACCGTGCGTCTGGCTGTCGAGGCGGGCGAGGACATGATGCTCATCTGCGCGCGCCCCGACTTGATCCGGCGCGGTTTCGACTCACTGCTCGCGGCCGTGCGCGAAGGCGCGCTCAGCGTGGAACGCATCGACGCCTCGCTCGCGCGCATCGCACACTTCAAAACTCTCATCCAACCGCCGCGCCCCTTCGACGCGACGCGCTTCGACGCACTCTCCGGCGAGGTGGCCGCGCTCAACCGCAAACTCAATTACAGCTATGGAGGCAATCTTTGATGCGAATTGGAAATTCAGGATGCGGCGGGCGTCGGGCGACGGGCAGTAACTATTTTACATTCACACGTTGTTTACTCGTCGCCGCGCTGCTGTGTCTGGTGCTCTCCGGCGTGTCCTGCAAGCGCGCGGGCGGCAACGCGTTCGTGATGGTGCTCGAAGCCGGGCAGAAGACGCTCGACCCCTTGCGCGGCACGGACGCGGCGAGCGAACGTTACCGCCAGTTGATGTTCAACCAACTGATGCGCAAAGACCCGAAGTTTGACTACGAGGGTGAACTGGCGTCGAACGTCGCAACCGCGCCCGACGGCCTCTCCGTCACCTTCACCCTGCGCGACGGCGTGAAGTTTCACGACGGCAAGCCGCTCACCTCGGCCGACGTGAAATACACCTTCGACAAACTCTTCGCCTCCGATTCGCCGAAGGCGCTCTCCTTCGTCGAAGGCGCGGGCGCGAACAAGCAGCCGCTCGTCACGTCAATCGAAGCGCCCGACCCGCGGACGGTCGTCTTCCGCCTGCGCCGCCCGTGGCTCGAATTGTTCGCCAACCTGATCCCCATCGCCATCATCCCCGAAGGCACGTTCGAGTCGCAGGCGATCAAGCCGCTCGGCTCGGGCGCGTTCAAGTTCATCAGCTACGACGAGTCGCAGCAGGTCGTCGAACTCGAAGCCAACGAGGACTACTGGGAGGGCGCACCCAACATCAAACGCCTGCGCGTGAAAGTCATCCTCGACGCCAACACGCAGCAGGCGGAACTCGTCGCCGGGCGCGTTGACCTCGCCGTCAACACCGCGCTCTCGCCCGACGCCTACGTCAATCTCGCGAAGAACCAGAACCTTCAAGTGGTGCAGTCGCCCGGCGTCAACGTGCAGTACATCGGTTTCAACAGCGAGAGCGCACCGGTCAACAACCCACGCGTCCGGCAGGCGATAGCCTACGCCATTGACCGCGAAAGCATCATCAAAAATCTCCTGCAAGGTCAGGCGCGCCTCGCCCACTCGATCCTCCCGCAAGAGTCCTGGGCTTATTCGACGGAGCAAAAAACCTACAACTACGATCCGGCGCAGGCGAAAAAACTGCTCGACGAAGCGGGCTTCACAGACCCGGACGGCGACGGCCCCCGCCTGCGGTTCGCCGAGCCGCTCAGTTTTAAAATCTCCGCGAGCAATTCGGTCGTGCGCCAGTATGCGGGCGTGATGCAGAACTCGCTGCGCGAGGTGGGCATCCCCGTCAACATCGAAACGCTCGAAGACAACACGCTCCGCGAGGCGCAGCGCAACGGCCAGTATCAACTCACCGCCGGACGCTGGGTGGGCGGCAATCAAGACCCGATCTTTTTGCGCGACCTCTACACCTACCTGTCGGGCGGCAACTTCAACCGCGGCCGCTATCGCAACGCCGAACTCGACAAGATTCTGGGCGAGGCCGTCGCGACCGCCGACCGCGCCAAGGCCAAAACGCTCTACGCCGCGGCGCAGGATGTGATCAGCCGCGAAGTGCCGATGCTCCCGCTCTGGTACAACAACAACATCGTCATCGCGCGCAAGAACGTCGGCAACATCAAAGTCCCCGCCGGGGCCGACTGGACTTTCGTGCGCAGCCTGACGGTGAGCAAGTAGCAGAAAAGCTGTCAGTAGTCAGTAGTCAGTGGTCAGTTGTTCCAGATTCTATCTTTAGCAACTTGCGTGATAGCCACATGCAACTGACAACGGACTACTGACTACGGACTACTGACAGCCTTTCCTTCACCTCACGCCTCTGATCGTCTCCTGCAACTCCCGCCAACTGACCGCGCCTTCGCGTATGAGACGCGCTTCGCTGCCGCTGACATCGAGCACGGTCGAGGGTTCTTGCGAGCGCGCCGCG
This sequence comes from Pyrinomonadaceae bacterium, assembly GCA_030838445.1. Taxonomy (GTDB): domain Bacteria; phylum Acidobacteriota; class Blastocatellia; order Pyrinomonadales; family Pyrinomonadaceae; genus JAIVJZ01. The sequence goes on from JAUZFQ010000204.1 coordinate 7,377, forward strand.
CCGCCGTCAACGACGAGTGCGAGGCCGTCGGGGAAAGCGCGCGCGACCTCTCCGGCCGTGCGTGCGGGCGGCTCTCCGGCGCGGTTCGCGCTCGTCGCAGTCAGTGCGCCGCCGCACGCGCGCACGAACTCACACACCGCTTCGTCGGCGGGAAGGCGCACCCCAATCGTCCCCGTCCCCGCCGTCAACTCTTCCGGCAACTCCGGGCGCGCTTTGACGACCAGCGTTAAAGCCCCCGGCCAATGACGCGCGCTGATAGCGTCGAACAACTTGCCGCCGCGCGCATTGAAACGCGCCACTTCCGATGCGTCGCCGATGACGACGAGGATCGGCTTGCCGTCTTCCCTGCCCTTCAAAGCGAGCAGGCTTTGCAACGCGTCGCGGTTGAAAGGGTCTGCGCCGAGGCCGTAGAACGTGTCCGTGCGAAAGGCGACAAGGCCGCCCGCACGTACGACCGCGGCGGCACGCTCGCGCGCCTGTTTGTCATCATTCAGAATCATCTCTCGTCTCGCCTCTGCCTTTCCCGTCCGGTAAAAATCGCGTCTCTGCTGTAAAATAAGTTCATGGCAACTGCTCAGAAAAAACGTGAACTGGATTTTAGCGACTTTCCGCCCGGAACGGTCAACACTTACACGAGGCTCGTCTGCCTCGCCTGCATCTTCGATCTCTTTACGAAGCAACTCGGCCTAGCGCCGCGCACCGCCTACTCCGAGATCAAACGCCACGCGCCGACGGCCGAAGAGTTGACCGCGAGCGAACCGGCGCGGCCTTACTTTGACAGCGAAGAGCGTCACCCGCGCTGCCCCTACTGCAACGCCGCGAAACGCTGGCACGCGCGCCTCGACACCTATCGCATCGAAGGCGGCAAGTCTACCGACGCCCCGCGCCGCGCCCTCTCCAAGTCGCTCCCCAAGGCGGAAGATCAGTTCACCATGTTGGAGACGCGTTCCACGAAACGCGACATCTTCTTCGCATGGCTCGACGCGCTCGGCCGCGAACTCGATTTCACGGACGACGCGTGGCTCATCACCTCCGCACATCACATGCTTGAGCGCAAAGAGCCGAAGACTGATTGGGCAAGTATCTTCGAGAACGTGCGCGCCGTGCGTCGCTCGCAACGTCTCGCCGAAGGCTGGGAGCACGAGGGCACGCGCCTCTACCTGTCGCCGCCGCTCTACGCCGACGCGCTGCTCATCCAGTATCTCGTCAGCCGCTCGCAGGCGCACGGCGGCATCACCTTCGAGGGGCGGCTCACGCTCGTCGAACTCGTCCGACGCCTGCGCTATTCCGGTCAACTCGAAGCGCAAGGCATCACCGAGCGCGACCAGTTCGACGTGCTGGAACAACTGATCGAAAACTTGACGGGCGGCGCGACCGCGGCGAAACTTTACTTCCTCGTTGACCGCCGCGATTTTCTCGACAAAGTTAAGACCGTCTATTCACACTACGCTTGACCCGGCCGGAGCGGTCTCCATCTGAAACCTGAAAGGACATCTCCCCCATGCCCATCAAGGAACAGACTTACACGCACAAGGAACTCGACCTCCTCGTCGTCAACATCGAACTGACGCTGGTGAGCATCGTGCAGGGCGTCGCGCTCTCGTTCCTTACGGAGAGCAGCCGCGACGTGATCGTCACGCGCCGCTATCTCTTCTGGCCTTACGTCGCCTCCGGGCTGCTGGTCATTCTCCTCTTCTGGTCGCGCTCGCTGATGCACACGTTCACAGTCATCCGCTGGCCGCTGGAGTTCGCGCACAACTTCCTCTACATCGGCAGCACGCTGCTCGAAGTCATCATCTTCACCCAACTCCAAAATCCGGTCTACTGGTTCGGCCTGAGCGCGGCCTACGGGGGCGTGATCTGGCTGCTGTTCGCGGTTGACCTGCGCATGATCAGGCGCAGGCTCGAAGAGCGAAACAAAGAGGCGGCGCGCGCCCTGCTGCTCGTCGTCGAGCGCGAACAGATCAAGAACGTGCGCCTCTTGATGCCGACCACGGTCGCGTTCAGCGTCGCCGTCACGCTGGCGATCCACCTGCGGCCTGACCTGTTCATCGAACGTCAATGGCACTTCGCCTTCGCCCTCATGCAACTGCTCTGCGCGGGCGGCTACCTCGCCTACGTCATGCGCTACTACCGCCAACTCCTCCCCCTCATGGTCGCCGCCCAGTACGAATGGAACGGCGAGGTGATGCCGGAAGAACAGGGATGATGGCGGAGGGATGAGGGATGAAAGGAAGGCCGTCAGTGGTCAGTTGTCCGTGGTCAGTTGTCCGTGGTCGGTAGTCAGTTGTTCAAGACTGTCTTTAGTAACTCGTGTAATGACCACATGCAACTGACAACTGACCACGGACAAAGAACAATTCTTTACTCATCCCTCATCCCTGCTTTTCACACGCTCGTTTCGTTGCGCGACTTGTCTTTGTGGCGTTCGAGGGCGAGTTGGATGAGACGGTCTATGACTTGTTGGAAGGAGAGGCCGGAGGCAGCCCAGAGTTTCGGGTAGCCGGAAACTTCGGTGAGGCCGGGGCTGGTGTTGAGTTCGTTGATGAGCAACTCGCCCGTGTCGCGCCGCAGAAAGAAGTCAACGCGAGCGAGTCCCGTCCCGTCAATCGCTTTGAACGCCGTGACGGACATGCGGCGGATGCGCGCCGCCACAGACTTCGGGATCGGGGCGGGCACGACAAACTCGACGTGGCCGGTGTTGCTGTACTTCTCTGTGTAATCGAGAAACGCGCCCTGCTTGTCGTGGACGATATACTCGCCCGGCTGGCTCGCCTCCGGTTCGTCGTTGCCGATCACGGCGCACTCGATCTCGCGCGCGTCCAATCCCTCTTCGACGATTATTTTGCGGTCGTAGCGCGCGGCGAGGTCTACGGCGTCGGCGAGCGTGCGGCGGTCGGTCGCTTTGGACACGCCGACGGACGAACCCAGATTCGCCGGTTTGACGAAGCACGGGAAGCCGAGTTCGCGCGCCACGCGGCGCAGTACAGCGGCGCGTTCGCGCTCCCACTCCGAACGCAGAAACCAGAGGTGCTTGCAGATCGGCAGTCCCGCCTCGCGGAACAACATCTTCATCGCTACCTTGTCCATGCCGCACGACGACGCGAGCACGCCGCAGCCGACGTATGGCACATTTGCCATCTCCAACAGACCTTGAATCGTACCGTCCTCGCCATACGTCCCGTGCATGACGGGGAAGACCACATCAACCGGCAGCGCCGCGACAGGTCGCTCGCCCTCGCTCCCCACGGCGACGAGGCCGGAATGCGAAGGGTCGCCCACGATGGTCAACGCTTCGCGGTTCTCGCCCATCCCGCGCGACAACAACCCGGTCGTCGCGCGCGGCAGCAAATCCATCGCGGCGGCGGGCGACAACCACTGGCCGGTCTTCGTAATCGCGAGCGGAATCACCTCATACTTCTCGTGATCAATCGCCTCGATCACCGACTGCCCCGAACGCAGCGACACCTCGTGTTCGCCCGAACGTCCCCCGAAAATCACCCCGACCCTGATTTTTCTTTTCAATCCGTTACTCCAGTGACAAGTGACGAGTGACAAGTGACGAGTTAAAACAGTAACAAGTGACAGGTGACAGGTGACAAGAGGAGAACGTAAATCGTGAATCGTAAATAGAGGAAAGCATGTTTTAACTATTCACGATTTACTGCTTTAACTTGTCACTTGTCACCTGTCACTTGTCACTCTAAAGAATCGTTTTCCCCATGGCCGACAGGATGAGTTCGACGCCGAGTTCCGCGGTGCGGTTGTTGACGTCGAGGGCGGTGTTGATCTCGACTACCTCGAAGGCGATCATGCCGCCCGCCTCCGCGATCTTCTCCAAGGCCAGATGCGACTCGCGGTAGGTCAACCCGCCGCGCACGACCGTGCCCGAACCCGGCGCGTCGCCCGGATCGAGCGCGTCCACGTCGAGCGTGACGTAGTAGCCGCCCGGCGCTTGCTTGGCGATGGCGATGGCCTCGTCTATGCACGCGCTCATCCCGCGCTCGTCAATCTCGCGCATGGTGAAGAAGCGCATGCCGAGTTTGCGGATCAACTCGCGCTCGGCCGGGTCGAGGTCGCGCGCGCCGAGGTGCGCGCAGTAGCGCGGGTCGAGTTTGGGGGCGAAGCCCGCGATGTGCGTCAGTTCCGGCGCGCCGTAACCGAGCAGTGCGGCCAGCGGCATCCCGTGAACGTTGCCCGACATGGTTGTCTCCGGCGTGTTCATGTCGGCGTGCGCGTCGAACCAGATCATGCCGATCTGCTGCCCGCGCTCGCGCAGGATGGAGGCCGCGCCCGCCACCGATCCGGCCGCGATGGAATGATCGCCGCCGAGGATGACCGGAAACTCGCCCGCCCGCATCGCACGCTGCACCTCAGTCGCCAGTTCTTCGCAGGCGATGCTGATCTCGTGCAGGTACTTCGCCTTGTCCTGCGCGGCGGCGATGGTCTGCGGCCGTTCCAGACGCATGTCGCCGAGGTCGCGCACTTCGTAACCAAGCGACGCGAGCCGCTGGTTGAGACGCGCGACGCGCATCGCCGCCGGACCGAGGTCAACGCCCGCCGTGCCCGCCCCGAAGCTGAGCGGCACGCCGATGATGCTCACGCGTCGCCCCTCGCCGGGAAGCAGGTTGATGATTGAAGATTTCGGCTGGTCGCTTAAAGCTGACATAACTCTCCGAAGAAGCTGAGGACGTTCTTGTTCACCCGCCGAGGTTGATGTTGAAGCCGCTGCCGCCGCTGCTGCCCTGCGACGGGAAGAACGGTTTGAGCAGCCCTGCGAAGGCCGCGAGGTTGCGCGTCTGGATGAGCAACTCGCCGGGGCCTGCGAACTCCGCGACGATGCCTTCGCCGCTCACCATCGTGCGGAAGAAACCGGACGCGGCTTTGCGCAGCGAGTATTGCAGAGAGGCTTCCCACGCGACGAGGTGGCCGGTGTCCACTACGTAGCGTTCGCCCGCGCGCAGTTGCTTCCGGTGAATCGCGCCGAAGGACGTGAGCAGCAGCAAGCCCGTGCCCGTCACCTGCATGACGAATAGCCCCTCGCCGCCGAAGAACGTCTTTGCGCCGCCCCACTTCGTGTCAACGGTCAGGCTGGCGTCGCCCGCCAGATACGAACTCGACTGCACCATGAAAACTTGATTGCTGAGTTCGAGCGCGGCGATGTCGCCCGGCGCGCCCGGCGCGAAGGTGACTTCGCCGGGGCCGCCGCGCGCCGTGAAGGTCGAGACGAAGGCCGACTCGCCGCCGACCGCGCGTTTCAACGCGCCCATCAACCCGCCCTTCATCTGCGACTGCAACTCGACGTTGGCCGACATCGAAACCATCGCGCCCGCCTCGGCCAAGATGGACTGCTCCGCCTGCAACTGAATCACGGCGAGCGCGAAAGACGGCTGGTGCAAAATCTCGAAACTGTAGCCGCGCCCCTGCCCGCGCGCGTCCGCGTCAATGTGGATGCCGTGACCCACACCGCCGCCACCACCTGCCGCCGTCCCACCGCCGCTCGCCGCCGTCGCATCGCCGCCGCCGCTCGCATAGTTCGGCGCGGAGGGCTGCTGCGCGGGCGGCGTCATGCGCGTCCCGCAGGCTCCGCAAAACTGCGCGCCGTCAATTAAATTAGCCCCACAGTTCGGGCAAGTCATACTCTGACTCCTTTCGATTTTTCCAAGATGATTTCGACCGCTTCTTCCGGCGTCGCCGCCAGATCGAGTATCCGCACGTCCTCTTCGCTGACGACCAGATGCTTGCGCCACGCCTCGACGACGGGCGGCCAGCAGTCGCCCAAGAGCACGAGCGGGCGCTGGTCGATGACGCGTGTTTGAATCTTATTCCAGACGAGCGAGAGTTCCGTCACCGTGCCCATCCCGCCGCGCAGCGCGACGAAGCCGACCGAGCGCACGATCAAGTGTTGCAGGCGGTCGTAAAAGTGCGGCGTCGCCACCTTGTCCGTGAGGAAGCGGTTCGGCTCTTTCTTAAACTGGTTCATCACGATGCCGAGCACACGCCCGCCGCGTTCGTGCGCGCCGCGGCTCGCCGCCTCCATCACGCCCAGATAGCCGCCCGTGCAGATCGTAAACCCAGCCTCCGCCAACAACTGCCCCACGCGGCGCGCCTCCGCGTACTCCGCGCAGTCCTCGCCGCACTTGGAGCCGCCGAAAATCGTCACGATGCGTTCTTGTGTACTACTCATTTTAGTCCAGTGACGAGTGACAAGAGAAGAAAGTAAATCGTGAATCGTGAATCGTGAATAGAGAAATCCGGCTTCATCTATTTACGATTCACGATTTACCATTTACTGCTTTAACTTGTCACTTGTCACTCGTCACTCCCCTTACGGTCTGATCCGGTAGAGCATGCGCGGGAACGGGATCGTCTCGCGGACGTGCTCGATGCCGCACATCCAGGCGGTGCAGCGTTCGATGCCCATGCCGAACCCGGCGTGCGGGACGCTGCCGTAGCGGCGCAAGTCCAGATACCACTCGAAAGCCTCGCGCGGCAGTTCGTGGGCTTTGATTTGCTCTTCGAGAAATTCAAGCGACGTGGCGCGTTCGCCGCCGCCGATCACTTCGCCGTAGCCTTCGGAAGCCAGCACATCAACGCCGAGCGCGAGTTCCGGCCGCTCCGGGTCGCGCGCCATGTAGAAGGCTTTGATCGCCGCCGGGTAGCGATGCACCATCACGGGCTTCTCAAACTGCTTCGAGATGTAGGTCTCATCCGGCGCACCGAAGTCGCCGCCCCACTCGAAGCGTGCGTCGAGTTCGCCGCGCTCGTGCCCTTCGTGGAGCATCTTGACGGCGTCGTCGTAGTGCAGACGCGGGAACGGCGGCACGATGAGTTCGAGTTTCGACGTGTCGCGTTCGAGCACCTTCAACTCTTCCTGTCGCTCTTCGAGCACGCGGCTCGCGATTGACGAGACGAAACGCTCTGCCAGATTCATCACGTCGTCCAGATGCGCGAAGGCCATCTCCGGCTCGACCATCCAGAACTCCGTCAGGTGGCGGCGCGTCTTGGAACGCTCGGCGCGGAAGGTCGGGCCGAAGCAATAGACCTTGCCGAAGGCCGCTGCCGTCGCCTCGTTGTAGAGTTGGCCGGACTGCGTAAGATACGCCTTCTCGTCGTTGAAGTAGTCAACCTCGAAAAGCGTCGTCGTGCCTTCGCACGCGGCGGGCGTCAGGACGGGCGCGTCGGCGAGCGTAAAGTTATCGTTATCCAAGAAGTCGCGCACGGCGCGCACGACCGTGTGACGCACTTTGAGGATCGCGTGCTGGCGGCGCGAGCGCAGCCAGAGGTGACGGTGATCCATCAAAAATTCCGTGCCGTGCTCCTTCGGCGTGATCGGGTAGCCCTCGACCGCGTGCAACACTTCCGCGCCGACGACATCCACCTCGAAGCCGCCCGGCGCGCGTTCGTCAGCGCGCACCGTGCCACGAATCGAGAGCGCGCTTTCCTGCCCCAGATTCTTGAGCGCGTCCCAAACCTCCTCCGCCACGGCTTTTTTGAAGACGACGCATTGCACGACGCCCGTCCCGTCGCGCAGTTGCGGGAACAAAAGTTTGCCGCTCGAACGGAGATTGTAGAGCCACCCGCGCAGCGTTACTTCCGCGCCGACGTGCTTCGATAATTGATTGATATAGACCTGCGGCGAACTCTCGCCCGTTGTTGTCTCCGCCGCCGGTTGTTCCTCTTGTTGAATTTCTTCAGTTGCCATTTCTACCTTCTATCAGCTTCGATTGACGTCACGATTAAATTTATGGGTTGCAGTTAGAGTCTCATTTGCCTGCGACGCGCGCGCGGATGATTTCGCGGAGCACTGGAAAACGCGCCAGCCATTCCAACGCCTGCAAGACGATCTTGAGCACGGGGACAATGAAGTGCGCGTAAACTTCGCCGCGCCCGCACACGCCGCTCTGATACGAGAACGTCCCGACCGCCTTCAGACAACGCTGCACGGTCATCAAACGAAACTCGCGCCCGAAGTCGTCCGGGTCGAGCGCGTCGAGACCGCGCTGCCGCCGGTCCTCCAAAAAATATAACCTGCGCTCGCGTATCTCCGCGAGTGAGGGCACGCCGGTTTGACGGTCGAGCAAGAGCGACACGAGGTCGTAACTGGCTGGCCCCATCCGCGCGTCCTGATGGTCAATGATCCGCAGGCGGTCGTCTGCGTCGAGGATCAGATTCGATGTGTGGAAATCGCGGTGGCAGAGGACGCGCGGGCGGGCGGCCAGTTCCGACGCGAGATCGTTTAGCTCCGCGCGCAGTTCGGCCTGTTCGGCGTGTTTGAGCGTTTCGCCGCAGTAGCTTTTGAAATAGTGTTCGAGAAAATATTCCAACTCCCAGGAGAGTTTGGCTTCGTCGAAGGCAAGGCGGCTGGCGATTGAGTCGCGCTCGAAGGCGAGCGGGGTCGCCGCCTGGATGTCGGCGATGAGGGCGATGGCGCGTTCGAGGTAAACCTCGCGCGCCTCCTCGCCGCTCGATTCGATGACGCGCCGGAGTTGCCGGTCGCCCAAGTCCTCCTGCACGATGATCCCATTCGGCGCGTCAACGTCTAAGATTTCCGGCACGGGCAGGCGCGCGGCGGCGAAGAGTCGCGTGACGTCGAGGAACGGGTGGATGTCCGGGTCGAACGGTTCGGGGTAGACGGCGGCGACGGCCGTCCGGCGCTTCTTCCAGGGGATGCGGAAGTATTCACGGGTCGAAGCGTCGGGCGTGAGCGCGTGGATTTTCGCCGCGTCCCAGTGGGCGCGGGCGACGTATTCGGTGAGACGTTCATGCGCTGTGGAGAGAAACGCATTCGCGGTGATGCCCGACGGGTGGCTCATGGGTGTACGGCGCGGGGCGGCGAGGCTCGGAGTGCGCGGTCGGCCGCTCGCGAATGGTAAGCCTCGTTTTTGCCCTGTATCAATGCTTTTTCGGAGCGCGTCGGATTGTATCACTGCGCGAGTGGGACGACAAAATTGTCGCCGCGAACCTCGCCCGCAAGCGCCTTCTCCGGTCGCTCACCTTCCCTGACGAGCGCCGCGCGCACGACTGCCGCGTCCTCTATCACCTCGCCCCGCCCGACGCGCACGCCCGCGCCGAGAATCGCGCGGCGCACGCGCGCGCCCGCTTCAACCCGCACGTCTTCCCAGATGATCGCCTCGCGCACGTCCGCGCCCGCTTCGACGACTGAGCCGCGGCCGGTTTCAACGTCGCGCCCTTCGCGTCGCATGAGGGCGAGGCTGATGTCGCGGTAGCGTTGGATGGTCGAGAGTTCGTGCCACATGCCATCGCTGACGTGCGCCGCGATGCGTTCGCCGCGCGCGATGGCCGGGACGTACACATCTGTCACGGAATGCGAGAAGATGCCGCGCGGGATGTAATCGAAGATGCGCGTGTCGAGAATTTGAATGCCCGTGAACATCAGCGGCATGTCCTCGCGGCTCTCTGGATTTGCGCCGCCCGCGCCCGCCTCTTCATGCGACTCACCCGTCACACCCTTCACGGTGCTTTCAACAGAAGCGCGATTCGCGCTTCCGGCGTTATCGGACGGAGGCGCAGGATAGCCGCCGAAACGTTTGACCAACCCGCCCTCGACTTCGACGGTGCTGTAGCGTTCGCGCCCGACGTTGCGGCGCAAGACGAGCGTGGCGAGCGCGCGTTCGCGCCGGTGAGTTTCAAGCGCCGCGCAGAGGTCTATGTCGGTGGCGAGTTTGCCGTTGATGACGATGAAGATGTCGCCTTCGAGGAAGGTGCGCGCGTTGTCAATCGCGCCGCTTGTGCCGAGGATGACCGGCTCTTCGATGTAGCTCAGGCGGACGCCGAAGTCGCTCCCGTCGCCGAGCGCGGCGCGCACGGACTCCGGGCGATGGTGCAGGTTGACGATGATCTCGCCGCACCCGAAACGCGCCAGATATTCCGCGACGTAGCCGACGAGCGGCCGCCCCATGAAAGGGAGCGCGGGCTTCGCGCGGTCGAGCGTCAGAGGCCACAGGCGCGTGCCGTAACCGGCGGCAAGAATCATCGCACGCATAAGTTCAATCGAAGATTGTCGTCGTCAATATTGCCGTTGTCCGCCGTCGCGCAGACGAGTTCTCACTTATCAATGCTGTGGATGGCGAGCGGCATCAGTTCGAGAAAATGCGCGGAGGCTTTGTTGCCGCCCGCCGCTTCGCTCTTGGTGGCCGGGCGGATCGAGACCACCTCTTCCACGCCCTCCTCGAAACCGATCCTGAGACGCACGGCGAGACCGAGCGCCTCGTCGAAGTTGTGCGCGAAGTAGCGGTTGTAATGCACGCCGCCGGCTTCGTGTTTCGTCCAGTTGATGGCCTCGACGATGTGCGGCGTCTCGGCCACCTGCGCCCGCGCTTCGGCGTCGGCGAGCGGCATGTGTTCGAAGTTGTAAGTCGCGCCCGCGTGCGGGTCGAACGTGTAGCCCTGATCCAGTTTTTTCACTTTAACTAACCTTTCATTATACCGACCAATGTTGTGACGACGACAAGTGTACTTTGCGCGAAGCGGGAACACACGTCCGCGTGACGCGGCGGGACGAAACCGCCGCCGATTTCATGTTCCGACAAGAGCAAATGTTAAGAGACCTGCGCGGCGTCGCGGATGGTGAGATCGAACGTGCCGGGGGCGACTTTGCGGAAACGCCCGTTGCGGTTGAGAGAGACGGCGATGCTGATCGTGGGGTTGTGGCCGGTGAAATGAAATCCGCCTTCGAGCAGCCGGTTGTAAATCTCGTTGACGTGGAGCGGCGCGCCCGCTTCGCGCAGGAGCAGCGCGGTCGCCTGCGGGATCGTGCGGTCGAGAAAACGCTCGCTCGTCACTTCCACGTCCGTGCGGACGGGCGGCAGCGTCGAGCGCGGCACGGTTTGATAAGTAGGCTGCGGGCGGTTGTTACCGCGCCCTTGAAAATCGTCGCGGCGCAAGGCCACTTCGATCTCTGCGTCAGAGGGCGACTGCTGTTGCTGCGATTGATGCGAGGGCACGCTGTTGAGCACGGACGAGAGGATGCGAAACATCGCGGCCTCGGTCTGCGTGGCGATGGCGTCCATCTCGCCGAGTTCGGTGCGCAGTTTCTCGCCTTCGAGTTCGAGGTCGGCGAGACGAGCGGCCAGACGGTTGCGCGTGGCGCGCGTCTGGCGCAGGCTCTGTTCGAGCGTGGCTAAGAGATTATCGTCCGGCATAAGAATCGGGGCGCGCGGTGAGGGACGAGGGACACGGGCGCGCCGTTTGAACTCGGTTCAATTCCCTTCGTGCGCCGGTAGATTTCATCCTTCGACTTGACGTCATCAACGGCTTTCTAACGGTCGCGCTCAAGTATGAAAGTCGGGATCGAACTCAAGGCATCACGGTACTTTGTGTCGGGCAACACGTCAAGAGAATTTCTGGCGGCGGCGGCGAAATCGTTGGCGCGGTTGCGCGCCCGATCCAGCGCGCCCGACTGCTCGGCCGCACGCGTCAGAGCGGCGCGCGAGATGGCGTCGTACGTGCCTTCGCGCATCACGGTCTGGATGGCAGCGCGCTTGTCGCGTTCGGTTTCCAGCAGGTAGATGAGCGGGAGCGTGAGTTTGCCTTCGAGCAAATCAACCCCGGCGGCCTTGCCGAGCACGTCGTCGGTGGCGGTGAAGTCGAGCAGATCATCCACGAGTTGGAAGGCCGCGCCGAGGTTCATGCCGTAGTTGCGCAGCGCGAGTTGCGTTTCCACGTCGGTGCTGCCGAGCATCGCGCCGATCTCGCCGCACGCGCTGAAGAGGTACGCGGTCTTGCGCATCAGGATGTCGAAATACTGCTCCTCGGTGACATCCGCGCGGCCGACCGTCGTCAACTGCAAAATCTCGCCCTCCGTCATGCGGCGCGTGACGGCCGTGAGGATGTCGAGCACGGGCAGGGAGCGTTCGGCTAGACTCGCCTCGAAGGCAGACATGTAGAGCCAGTCGCCCATCAGCACGGCTGTCTGGTTGCCGAAGCGCTGGTTGATCGAGGGACGATTGCGGCGCGTCTCCGCGTTGTCAATGATGTCGTCGTGGACGAGCGTCGCCGTGTGTAGAAACTCCATCACGGTCGCCATGCGGATCACGTTCTGCCGCGCGCCTTGGCCGCCCGCGGCGTAGTTCGACAGGATGGTGAGCGCGGGGCGCACGCGCTTGCCACCCGAAGCGCGCAGGTAGTCGCCGATGTAGGCGATGACCTCGATGTTGGAGCGCGCCTGCCGCTCGAACTCCTCCTCGACCGAAGCCAACTCCGACGCGATCAAACTAAAGATGCGCGTCGCCGCGACTTGCGGCGCTTCGACGGCGGCGGGCTGGCTTGAGAGGCTCATATAAAGGCAAGTGACGAGTGACAAGTGACGAGTGACAAGTTTAATCAGACATTTTCTGACTCGTCACTCGTTACTTGTCACTCATTACTAATTGCTTCGATAGTTCGTGTACTGCATGTTGATGTTGAAATCTTTGGCCTTGAGTTTGGCGATGATGTCTTGAAGCGTGTCGCGGTCTTTGCCCGCGACGCGGACGACGTCGCCTTGAATCGAGGCTTGCACCTTGGCCTTCGAGTCTTTGATGAACCTGACGATCTCTTTGGCCTTCTCCGTCGGGATGCCCTGCTGGATGGCGACGTGCTGGCGCACCGTGCCGCCCGCCGCCGGTTCGATGCGCCCGTAATTGAAAGCCTTGAGCGGCACGTTGCGCCGGACGAGTTTCTGCTGAAGAATGTCGTTCATGTTGCGCAGTTTCGTCTCGTCCTCGGCCGTGAGAATGAGTTCTTCCTCTTCGAGCACGACGGCGGCCGCGCTGCCCTTGAAGTCGAAACGCTGCCGCACCTCTTTCATCGTCTGGTCGAGGGCGTTGTTGATCTCCGCGCGGTCAACCTGCGAAACAATGTCGAATGTATTTTGTTGAGCCATACGTTAAAGACGAGTAACAGGCGTCGGGTTAGAAGAAATTTTCGCCTCCCTCACACCGCAGCATTTATAACATTAACGCGCGCGCGGTTAAAGTTGCCCCGGCCGTGTGTTCGAGGCGACGCGGGCGCGCGAAACCTTCGGCCGCTATTCCGCGTTGGAAAGGTTGAAGAATCGTCGAAAGTTGCCGGTCGTGATTTGGCCGACCTCGGCAACTTCGACGCCGTGCAACTCCGCGAGGCAACGCGCCGTTTCCACGACGCGCGCCGGTTCATTGCGCCGCCCGCGAAAAGGGACGGGCGTGAGGAACGGGCAATCGGTCTCGACGAGCAGGCGTTCGAGCGGGATGCGCCGCGCCACCTCGCGCAACGCCCCGGCATTCTTGAAGGTCACGTTGCCCGCGAAGGAGATCATAAACCCGAGTTCGAGCACGCCCGCGGCCATCTCGTAGCCGCCGCTGAAGCAGTGCATGATGCCGCCCAAACCCGCGCCGCCCCATTCCGCCCTGAGCGTCGCCACGGTGTCGTCGTCCGCCTCGCGCGTGTGGATGACGACCGGCAGGTTCAACTCGCGCGCCAGTCGCAATTGGTGCGCGAAGACTTCGCGCTGCACCTCGCGCGGCGAATTGTCGTAGTGATAATCCAACCCGATCTCGCCCCACGCCACGACTCGCTTGCTGCTCCGCGCCAACTCGTACACGCGCTCCGCCGCGCGCTCGTCAAACAGACGCGCGTCGTGCGGGTGAACGCCCACCGCTGCATACACGCCTTCGTATTGTTCGGCCACCGCGACCGCGCGTTCCAAGTCCGCGCCGTGCGGGTCGCCCGTCCCGACGTTCAAAATCGCCACGACGCCCGCCTCGCGCGCCCGCGCGACCACCGCGTCGCGATCAGCGTCGAACGATTCCCCGTCGATGTGCGCGTGTGAATCGACAAACATAAAGCTGTCAGTTGTCCGTTGTCAGTTGTCAGTTGTCAGTTGTCAGTTGTCCGTCGTTCACCTGAGTCTTTAGAAGTTAGGTGATAAGCGCAAACAACTGACCACGGACAACTGACTACTGACAATGGACTTCCCTTATTTAAGCCGCGCGCCGTTCGGCACGTCTTCTGTGAAGGTGGCGAGGACGGGGCGGCCTTCGTCGCCGACGGAGGCGGCCAGCACCATGCCCTGCGACTCGAAGCCGCGCAGCTTGCGCGGCTTCAAGTTCGACACCACGGCCACTTTGCGCCCGACGAGCGTTTCCGGTTCGTAATGCTCGGCGATGCCGGCGAGTATCTGGCGCGGCGCGGCTTCGCCGAGGTCAATCGTGAAGCGCAGGAGTTTGTCGGACTTCGGGATGCGCTCGGCCGTCAGTATTTCTCCGACGCGCATCTCGACCTTGATGAAATCCTCGATGCCGATGAACGTGACGACGCCTTCGGGGGCTTCCGCCTGCGCCTGCTGCGGCACGGCATCAGCTTCCGTCGCGCCGCGCTGCGGCGGTTCGGGCTTCGTCTCCGCGGCGTTGGCCGAACCGGGCACGGCGTCGGCCT